>JAEZPX010000002.1 GCA_023413275.1 Bacillota bacterium
TTAAGGCTTGTGAGCCAACATTTATTGAAGTGCCTACAGATGATGGCGGAATGGTAATGGAAGAATTGGAAAAAGTACTTGCTACCACAGAAAATGTGAAGATGATTTATGTGATTCCTGATTTCCAGAATCCCACCGGGCGTACTTGGTCCTTGGAGAGAAGAACAAAATTCATGGAGATTGTAAATAAATATGAAGTTCCTGTCATCGAGGATAACCCCTATGGTGAGCTGCGCTTTGAAAATGATACCATGCCAGCTTTAAAATCCTTGGATACAAAGGGGCTTGTGGTATATCTGGGTACACTGTCTAAAATTATGGTTCCCGGGTTCCGCCTGGGCTGGGTTTGTGCTGAGGATGAAATCCTTTCCAAATTTAATACCATGAAGCAGGGCGCAGATTTGCAGACTTCCACGTTGACACAGCTTCAAGCCAATAAATATATGGACATGAATAATTTGGACGAGCATGTAAATAAGATTCGTGAAGTATATAAGCACAGACGTGACGTAATGATGAAGGCCATGAAGGAATACTTCCCCAAAGAGGCTAAGTTTACATATCCCGACGGTGGTTTGTTTACATGGGTTGAGCTACCTGATTATATTGATACAAAGGAAATGGCTTTGCAGTGTTTGGAAAAGAAGGTTGCCTATGTTCCGGGCGGAAGCTTTTTCCCCAATGGCGGTAAGAATAATTGCTTCCGCATGAATTACTCCTGCATGTCAGATGAAAAAATTATTGAAGGCGTGAAAGCTTTGGCTGAAGTTATTCAAGCGAACCTGAAATAAAGCTTTTACTGTATGTTTGTTATGAAATGAAATGACCCCCGCAAAGGCGTCCAAAGGTGGATGTGTTACGGGGGTTTTTATGAATTTTTGTGGGGTATAATTTATTAAAAATTTGGGATAGGTTACTAATTTTTATGGATAAAACAGACCCTAGTGGGGTATGGTATATTTTGGAATGAAATAGAGTTAATTGAGAAAAAAACTCAAAAAATAAGTGTACAAAAATACGTACAAAAACAAACTTTCGTTGACCTGTGTTTTTTGGTTGAATTGTTTTTGAATAGAAACAATTCGGGTTTTCAATGGATTGTACTGTATTAAATTGTTTTGTTTTTTATACAAAAAAAATTAAGCACAAGAAATTGTTTTAAGTCATTTTTAAGGAAGACTTTTCGTGAAATTGCATTGACTTTGTTAATTATTTGTGTTTTAATTAGTTTGAAAAGCATATTTTTAATTAAATTGTCTATGTACAAGAAAAAATACTTTACTTGTAGGACATCAAATTATTTTTTAGATCTTAAGGAGGAAAAGACCAATGGTACGTTTTGCAGACAGAATGAATCTTTTAACAGGCTCCGAAATCAGAGAGTTGCTTAAGCTCACTGCACAGCCTGATATTATTTCTTTTGCAGGTGGTTTGCCTGCACCCGAATTATTTCCTGTAGAGGGAATGAAGGAAGCATCCATGAAAACTTTAGATGAAATGGGACGGGCTGCTTTGCAGTATTCTACCACTGAGGGCTTTGTACCTTTGAGAGAAAAAATTGTAGCTAGAATGAAAGCAAAAAACAATATCGACACAGATGTTGACCATGTTTTGGTTACCAGCGGTTCTCAGCAGGGCTTGGATTTCTCCGCTCGTGTTTTCTTAAATAAAGATGACGTTGTTTTATTGGAAAGCCCTTCTTACTTAGGTGCAGTAAATGCGTTTAAGGCTTGTGAACCTAAATTTATTGAAGTTCCTACCGACAACAATGGTATGATTATGGAAGAATTGGAAAAAATTCTTGCAAAAACAGATAATGTAAAGATGATTTATGTAATTCCTGATTTCCAGAATCCATCCGGCAGAACATGGACATTGGAAAGACGCCATAAATTTATGGAAATCATCACAAAATATGAAATTCCTGTTATTGAGGATAACCCTTACGGCGAATTGCGTTTTGAAAACGAAAACATGCCTTCTTTGAAATCTTTGGATACAAAGGGTCTTGTTATTTTCTTAGGAACTTTCTCTAAGATTTTGGCTCCTGGCTACAGATTGGGCTGGGTTTGCGCAGAAGAAAAAATCTTAGCAAAATATAACTTCATGAAGCAGGCTGCTGACCTTCAGGCATCCACTGTTGCTCAAATGGAAACAAATACATTCTTGGAAATGTACAATTTGGATGATCACGTAAATAAGATCAAAGAAGTATATGGCAAAAGACGTGATTGCATGTTAAAGGCTATGGATGCGCACTTCCCTAAGGAATGCACATGGACACATCCCGATGGTGGTTTATTTACATGGGTTGTATTGCCTGAATACATCAATGCAAAGGAAATGGCAACACAGTGCTTGGAAAAGAAGGTTGCTTATGTTCCCGGCGGAAGTTTCTTCCCCAATGGCGGACACGAAAACACATTCCGTATGAATTATTCTTGTATGCCTGAAGATAAAATTGAAGAAGGCATCAAGCGTATTGGAGAAGTTATCAAAGCGAACTTGAGATAATCTTGTTCCTTTGAACATACAAACCATAACTCCATATGCGTAAAGCCCTCGTAGCTACCTCTACGGGGGTTTTATGTTATGTGAGATTGAAATGAGCTTTTGTTAAAATAACAAAGGTTTTTTTTGATGGGTTTAGGGGGAATTGATTCCCGGTTTCGTACGTTCAATAAAAAGTGAATGGAGTCCTTTAACTAACATTTGAGAGTCATGTGGTGGAATTTCATGCTTGAAGTTTGGAGGGGGATTTTCCTCTAATAAGGTAAGGGTCTAGCGGATTTTTTGTGCTTCATTTGATATATGTACTCCGGGGAAAAAGTGAAGTGCCTCAATGCATATTATAGTTCTATGCCTCTTTTTAAGGGCATAAACTTTGTATGAAGGGAGGCGGTGCCGGTGGAACAAAAAGGTGCCGGAAGACAACTGGGTCTAAGCCTTTTTGGACTTTTCGTCTTTCTGCTGTTTTTGCCGTTTTTTTTACAGATGGGCGGCGGACGATGGCTTTTGGCGGAAGTACTACCGGGACAAGTATCCCATGGGGAACTGTCTACGCAAGGCCTTACGACTGGGCAGAAAGTTGCCGAGGATGGTCATGATGATGTTGCCGTCTGGGGTGTGAAGGATGTGGAGTTTCAGCAGAAGGACGAAATTTCCAGTAATCAAAAGAGCTTACATATAACGGCGGATGTCCTGAATAAAATGAAGGACTTTTCTTATTTAAAAAGCACTTTTTATACTGTGGATAGCAGAACGGCTTTGCTGGAGGGAGATATCAATGTAGACGAAGCCCTTTCTATGGATTTTTCAATAAAACCGACAATGAAAGAGCCTAAGATATTAATATTTCATACCCATACCCATGAGGATTTTGCGGACAGTGATATGTCCAAGGGGCTTCAAGAGGGGATTTGTGGGGTTGGGGAAGAGTTAAAGCGTATTTTGGAAGAGGATTACGGCATCAGCGTACTCCATGATATGACTGTATATGACTCTGTGAATGGATCCCTGAAAAGGGAGGGTGCTTATGAGCGCAGCGGCCCCGCCGTAGAGGAAATATTAAAAAAATATCCGTCTATTGAGGTTTGTATTGATCTGCACAGAGATGGTATTGATGAGAGCTTAAGACTGGTTACAAATATTAATGGTAAATCCACAGCACAAGTGATGTTTGTAAATGGCATTTGCCGACTAAATAAGGATGGGCATGCAGAACCTGTTTCGTGGCTTGAAAATAAGTATATCAAACAAAATCTAGCCTTTAGTTTACAGATGAAAACGTTAGCGGGTCAGGAATATCCGGGCTTTATCCGAAGGATTTATTTGAACCCATATCGCTTTATTTTGCACTATATGCCCCGTTCTGCCTTGGTTGAAGTGGGAGCGCAGACCAACACAAAACAAGAAGCGATGAATGCTATGAAGCCGTTGGCGAAAATCTTGGCAGATGTATTATTAAGGGATACAACGTAAAGAGAAATATTTGGGGGGAGGGGTGCTGTTAAATTGGCACCCTTTGAAAATTAAGTTCCGAATCTCGAAGGATGATTTAGTAGTGTTATATGTTTATAAACTGCCGAAAAGGTTTTAAAGACGTTATTTATAAGAAAAAGGTTTTTTGTTTTGTGAATATAGGCTTCACACTCTTTATCCCTTAAAGGAAACTTTAGGGGATTTTTATTTGCAGTTAGAGGTTATTTGAGGTAAAATATACAAAACTTTATGGCTCAATCAAAAGAATGAGGTAGTGTGAATAGGATTTACGATGAAAAAGAAGGAGAAGAAGAATGGAAAAATTACAACAAAGCATCATCATATTTGACTTGGATGGTACATTAACGGATTCTGCCGAAGGAGTGATCCGCTCTGCACAGCACATGCAGGAGAAAATGGGCATTTCAAAATGGGCAGATGAAGATTTGAAGTTTATCGTTGGGCCTCCATTAATCAAAACCTTTACAGAGGATTTTCATATGAATCAGGAGGACGCACAAAGGGCATTGGGATTTTTTAGAGAGCGCTATGCCACAGTGGGTTTATTTGAAAATAAGGTATATGATGGTATTCCTGAAATGTTAGAGGAATTAAAGAAAAAAGGAAAGTGTTTGGTTGTTGCTACATCTAAAAAAGAAGAAACAGCGGTGCGGATTTTAAAGCACTTTGAAATAGATGGCTATTTTGACGTCATTGGCGGTGACAATCGAGAAGTGGGGCGTGATTCAAAGGCTAAGGTAATTGAATATGTTCTGGAATGCCTTGGAGCCAAAAAAGAAGATGCAATTATGGTAGGCGATCGGAAGTTTGATGTGGAGGGTGCCCATTTGGTAGGGATTCCTTGCATTGCGGTGGAATTTGGTTATGGCGATAGAGCTGAATTTGAAGCCTTCGGAGCGGATTATATTGCAGAAACGCCAAAGGCAGTGGGGGAATTGTTTTAATAGTTTGGCTCTCTTTTTGGATAGTGATTCTCATAAAGGGTGTTGCCATGAGCACCACTAGATTCGTATATTTTTTAAATAGCATAGAATTTAAGTCAAATATAAAATTCCTTTTATTTGTATAAATGTATAAATTTGACTCAGTCGTATCATTGTGATATATTTTCATTAAAAAAGGGGATGAATGGCTTGAAAAAATTTGTTAAGGGATCTATCGTAGGTGCTGTGGCGGTAATGTTTCTTTTTCAAACAGCGTATGCTTCAAACTTACAGAAGATTGAAGTAATGCTCAATGCACTTAATATCTCGGTGAATGGAAAACAGATTGTCAAGGCTGGGGAAGGATACACTTTATATAACGGCACAAAAGTGCCTTATAGCATTAACTACGGAGGGACAACTTATTTGCCTATGGGCGCAGTTGTTGAACTGGGAAATAAAGAGATAGATTATGTGAAGGGTACAGTAAATATTGCGAATAAGCCTGGTACAGAGCTTTTGCCACCTATAACAGTATCCTCTAAATTAACATATAATGCCGAGGGCAAGCCCAATCTTGATTGTAAAATTTATAATGTGGGTAATAAGGATATTAAATCTTACAAAATGATAATGTATTGCTATGATAAGAATCTTGTACCTATTATCGAAAAAAATAAAAATAATAATATTATAATTTTTGGTGAGGTAGATACATCATTTAAAGCAAATACCCAAGTTGAAAAGTATATTAGCCTAGAAGGTTTGGAAGGCACCCAAGCATACCAAGTTGTTGTATTTAGTGTTGCCTTTACAGATGGTTCTGTTTGGGAAATCTAGATGCCATAGAGGAGATATATATGAAGCCACTAAAAGAGAAGGTTAGCATGACTTTAGATAGTGATATTATTGAAAGGATAAAAGAATTGGCTGAAAAAGATGACCGTTCTTTCTCTCAATATGTAAATCTTGTGCTTAGAAGGTATTTGGAAAAAAATGAAGATATATCGAATTTTTAATAATTGATTTTTAGTATTTGATTAAAGTTCTTTACTTAAAATGTTTTCCTATGTATCAAAAAACGCCCGACCCCTATGGTCGAGCGTTTTTTAATTTACATTCATATGTTAAAAACAATGTATTTTAATTTTAAACCAAAGCGTTGAGATAAGCCTTATTTGCTTCAATTGCCTTAGTGGTAACTGCTTTTGCAGGTCCGCCGATAACATTTCTTGCCTCTACACACTGCTTTACTGAGATTGCGGCATATACGCTTTCATCAAATACGGGAGAAATTGCCTGATATTCTTTCAAACTCAAATCATCCAAATTGGTATTGTTCTGGATGCAGTATAACACCAATTTACCTATGATTTCATGGGCATCACGGAAGGGAACACCCTGCTTAACCAGCCAATCCGCGGCATCGGTAGCATTGGTAAAGCCGCCTTTAGCTGCCTCCAGCATATTCTGCTCCCGAACGGTAACGGTAGCAAGCATATTTGTAAATACGGGGACGCACATTTTTATGGTATCAATGGCACCGAATAGGGCTTCTTTATCCTCCTGCATATCTTTGTTATATGCCAAGGGCAGGCCTTTCATGGTAGTCAAAAGACCCATCAAATGTCCATAAACTCTGCCGGTTTTTCCACGGATCAATTCTGCCATATCAGGATTTTTTTTCTGAGGCATAATGCTTGATCCTGTGGAGTACGCATCATCCAACTCAATAAAGCGGAATTCGTGACTGCTCCATAGAATAATTTCCTCGCAGAAACGGCTTAAATGCATCATCAAAATAGATAAATCTGATACCAACTCAATACAAAAATCACGGTCGGAAACACCATCCATGCTGTTTTGGGTGATTGCGCTAAAACCCAACTGATTGGCTACAAATTCTCGATCTAAGGGGTAGGTAGTTGTTGCCAATGCGCCACTGCCCAAGGGCAGTATGTCGGTACGCTTGAAGCAATCTATCAAGCGGTCATAATCACGTTTAAACATTTCGATATATGCCAAAAGATGGTGCGCCAAGGTTACAGGCTGTGCTCTTTGTAAATGAGTATAGCCGGGCATGATGGTTTCCGTATGTTTTTCAGCTAATGAATTTAAAACCTCCATCATCTCCTTCACCAGTGTTTGGATTGTTAGGATTTCCTTTTTTGTATACATACGGGTATCCAAAGCCACCTGATCGTTACGGCTTCTTCCTGTATGCAATCGTTTTCCCACATCTCCGATACGGCTAATGAGAATGGATTCCACGTTCATGTGGATATCTTCTGCTTTCTCATCAAAGCTAATTTCGCCTTTTTCGATATCCGACAAGATTTCTCCCAATGTTTTAATAATCAAATCCGCATCACCTTGGGGGATAATACCTTGTTTGCCCAGCATCGCCGCATGAGCAATACTGCCTGTAATATCTTCTTGATACATACGGCTGTCAAAGGAAATGGAGGAATGGAAATGGTCGGTGAAGCTGTCAGTGGATTTTGTGAAGCGGCCGCCCCAAAGTTTCATAAATACGCATCCTTTCTTATTCATCCATAAAACCAAAGGGCCTTGTCCCAAACCCAGTAAGCTTTTTGTGTATCAAAGCGTTGGGTATGGGGCAAAGCCCCAAAAAGGTTTTTGATTTTTATTTATTCTGGTTGTTTTGCAGCATCATGGCCCGAACCTTCATGGACAAACCGAACAGGTTGATAAAGCCATCAGCATCCTTATGATTATACAACTCACCTGTTGTAAAGCTAGCGATAGATTCATTGTACAAGCTGTAAGGGGAGGTTGCTCCTGCGGAGATGATATTGCCTTTATACAGCTTCATTTTTACAGAACCTGTAACGGTTTCGTTGGTATGGTCAAAATAAGCGCAAAGTGCTTCTCTTAAAGGTGTGAACCATTCGCCGCTGTAAACCAATTCTGTCAGCTTATTGCTTGCAACTTCGTTAAAAGACAAAGTTTTCTTATCTAAGCAAAGGTATTCCAATTCACGGTGTGCATAGTAAAGGATTGCACCGCCGGGTGTTTCATATACACCACGAGATTTCATGCCAACCACACGGTTTTCGCAGATATCAATGATACCGATGCCATTTTTCCCTCCAATTTCGTTGAGCTTTGTCAATAAAGCAATGGGGGATAATTTTTCGCCATTTACAGCAACGGGAATGCCTGCTTCAAAATCAACAGTTACATATTCTGGTACATCAGGTGCATTTTCAGGAGAAACCCCCATCTGCAGAAGATGCTCATAATTGGGCTCGTTTGCAGGGTCTTCCAATTCCAAGCCTTCGTGGCTTAGGTGCCAGATGTTGCGGTCACGGCTATAGGAATCATCCTTTTTCACAGGGAAAGGAATGCCTCTTGCTTCTAAATAAGCCATTTCATCTTCACGGCTTTCCATACCCCATGTATCCAGACGCCAAGGTGCAATGATTTTTAATTCCGGAGCCAAAGCCTTAATGGTCAATTCAAAACGAACCTGATCATTACCTTTGCCTGTTGCACCGTGGCAAATTGCCGTTGCGCCTTCTTTTTTTGCGATTTCAACCAATTTTTTCGCAATAATGGGTCTAGCCATGGAAGTACCCAACAGGTATTTACCTTCATAAACAGCGTTTGCTTTAATACAAGGGTAAATAGCATCTGTAATAAATTCTTCTGTCAAATCTTCTATATAAAGCTTGCTGGCACCAGTGCGCAGGGCTTTTTCTTCCAAGCCGTCTGTTTCCTTACCCTGACCTACGTCACCGCAAACAGCAATTACTTCTGCATCATAGTTTTCTTTTAACCAAGGGATAATAACGGAAGTATCAAGACCGCCGGAATATGCCAATACAATTTTTTCTTTCATGATATGTTTATCCTCCTTATATTGAAAAACTGAATTCGAATGAATAATATAAATGAATTATACATAATAAGGGGCTGAATTGCAATAGAAATCAACAAAAATAAAAAGAAATGAATATTTTTGTATATTAATATTAAAATACTTATTGACCAGAGGGAACTTTTGTCCACTTTTAAGGAGAATTTGAAATGGCATTGTTAATTTAGGGGTTAGGGCAAAAAAAAGTATGGGAAAATCTCATTTTTCAGGAGAGAAAATAAGATGAGGCATCAAAAATTTTTCCCTATTTTTAAAATAAACTTCAAGGAATAAAAGAATTTTCAATAAATATAATCGGTATATTTATGCAAAAAATAAATGCAGAAAATGGCGAAAATGGTTGTATACATGATGAAATCTATGGATTGCTCTTTGCTTCGTACATTTTTTATGATATGATATAAACTAGAAAAATATTGAATACGAAAGAAGACCGAATAAAGGAGGGTGTTGGATATGAAAGTTTTAACATTTAAACGTGGCGGCAGAGTTGAGGTCGGTGTTCTGAAAAATGACGGTTTGGAAGTTGTGCCTGTGAATTACTTGGGCTGTACTGCACATAATATGAATGAATTTTTAGATTTGATGACACCGGAAAAAGAGAAAAAATTAGATAAAAACAAGGAACTGATGCGTGGTATCCCCATGCGAGAGGTGAAGGTGATTTCCCCCATTCCCGTACCAAAACAGGATTTGATTTGTTTGGGGATCAATTACTACGCCCATGCAGAAGAGGCGGCCAAATTTCATGACGAAGCCTTTGGCGGAGAAAGACCGGTTCCTATTTTCTTTTCCAAGCGTGTAAACCTTGCGGTTGCTGATGAAGAAATGATTGATGGACATTGGGATATTGTGGATGGCCTGGATTATGAGGTAGAACTTGGGGTTATTATTGGCAAGGAAACAAAAAATGTTTCTGTGGCAGATGCCTTCGACCATATTTTTGGCTATACAATTATCAATGATTTTAGTGCTAGAAATTTACAAACAGCTCATAAACAGTGGTATTTTGGCAAGAGTCTGGATGATTTTACAGCCATCGGACCATGGATTGTTACGAAAAATGAGTTTTCAAACCCACCTGCGTTAGGGATTCGTTGCTATGTAAATGATGAATTAAGACAGGATAGCAATACATCTTTTATGATTACGGGAATTGCAGAGGTAATCAGCATGCTTTCTCAGGGGATGACCTTAAGAGCAGGTACGATTATTGCTATGGGTACACCGGCAGGAGTAGGTATGGGCTTTGATCCCCCTAAATTCCTGCAAAAGGGTGATGCGGTGAGATGTGAGATTGATGGAATCGGTAAAATCACCAATTTTATTAAGTAAACTTGGTGTAAATCAGATATAAAGGAGCGCGGCTCATAGAATGAATAAATTGAAAGTAATGAGTGTTTTCGGCACAAGGCCTGAAGCAATAAAAATGGCACCCCTTGTGAAGGAATTAGAAAAAAACGATGAAATCCAAAGCGTTATTTGCGTAACAGCACAGCATAGAGAAATGCTGGATCAGGTTCTGGAGATTTTCGATTTGCATCCCGCCTATGATTTGGATATCATGCAGACACGGCAGACCTTGGCAGGAATTACCACCCGTGCCTTATCTGGACTAGAGGAGGTTATTGCCAAGGAAAAACCAGATATTGTTTTGGTTCATGGAGATACCTCAACCACCTTTGCCGGTGCCTTGGCTGCATATTATAATCAAACGAAGGTTGGGCATGTGGAAGCGGGACTGCGCACCTATGATAAATATCAACCCTTTCCCGAGGAGATGAACCGTCGGTTGACAGGGGCTTTGACGGATTTGCACTTTGCGCCAACACCATTGGCGAAGGAGCATCTTTTAAAAGAAAATATCAATGAAGATAGTATTTTTATTACAGGAAATACAGTGATTGATGCTTTGGCTCATACCATTGAAGAGGAGTATACCTTTTCTGTGGAGGAATTGAACCACATCGATTTTCAGAATAAGCGTGTTTTAGCCATGACTGCCCACAGAAGAGAAAATCTTGGGGAGCCATTGGAAAATATTTGCCGCAGTGTAAAGCGGTTGGTTGAAGAGTATCCTGATGTGGAGGTTGTTTATGCGGTTCATAAAAACCCCGCAGTCATGGAGCCTGTGAATAAAATCCTTGGTGAAACGGAAAGAATACACTTGACGGAGCCTTTGGATTTAAAAGATATGCATAACCTGATGTGTCGTTCTTATTTGGTGTTGACCGACAGCGGTGGCTTGCAAGAAGAGGTTCCTTCAATGGGCAAGCCTGTTTTGGTGCTTCGCAATGTAACCGAGCGCCCAGAGGGTGTAGAGGCCGGCACACTACAGCTTGTTGGTACCGAAGAGGATACCATTTACTCTGCTGCAAAGGAGCTTTTGGATAACAAGGTTGCATATGAGAAGATGGCTCAAGCCAAAAATCCTTTTGGGGATGGGCAGGCCTCCAGACGTATTGTGGAGAGTATTTTATTCGCCTTTGGCAGAACAGGGAAAAGACCCGATGAATATAATATTTGCATCAATCCCAAGGATGAGGAGGAACAGGCGATGAAGGAAGAGCGTATGGCAATTTTGGGCATGCTTGAGAAGGGCATTATCAATGCAGACGAGGCAGAGCGTCTATTGATTATTCTTCAGAGCAGCAATGGCTTTGATAAGGATGGTATTGGAAAATCGGTAGAAGATGTTTTCGGCAAAGCAGGAGAGGCTTTGAATTCCGTTGCCAGGGCAGTTGGCGAAAAAGCAGAAAAGATTCAGCCAGCTATGAAAGATATGGCCAATAAGGTCTCAGAGAAAGCAGAAGATATTGAACCTGCTGTTAGAAGTGCAGCATTTCGCATGGCAGAGATGATGGATGGTTTTATGTCGGACGTAAAAAATTATCGTGATAAGATGAAAGATAAGAAAGAAAGAGATCAAGCTGAGGAATGGGATGAAGAAGACGAAATGGAGTCTGCTGAACCTACGGAAGAGGAAGAGGCATATGCAAAAAATGTAGAATCTGTTCTGAATTCATTGCAGATGCAGCTCAGCCAAATTGATGATGCGGAAAATTTCTTGAAATCAACCTTTGGAGATGCAGATATGGGCTCTTGGGAGGATGACGAAGAAGAGGCAGAAGATTTGAAGAAGGATGAACCAAAGGTGGAAAGTGAAGAGACGGAAGCACCTAGGGAAGAGAATTCTGAGGAAAATAAAGAAGAAGAGCCTGTGGGCGATAAATAATATAGAATTCTAAAACGAAGAATTCAACCTAAAAGATATTCTTTGTTCAGTGATACAGAAAAGCACTCATTATATTGATGAGTGCTTTTTTCGTTTTGCTCTTTGAAAACTGTAGTATGTAAAAGTTAAATTGCCGAAATATATTTGAATTACCGTGTAGTTTTATATCAAAAAATATAAAGAGGGATGTAAAAGTAAGTATAAAGCCCGTATTGCATTAATTTGCAAATCGGGCTTTTTCTAATCTCGCTTCACTATGCAACAACTCTTGGAATGGAGTTAAGGGTTTAGGGAGTTTTGATTATCTTTCAACCAAATCATCCATCATATCATCAATCACTTCTTCAGCTTTAACTGCCATTTTTCTACCTTTCTTCATGACCTTGCGGTAAGCTTTTTGATCTTGCACCATGTAAGCAATACCAGCCATTGTTGCAACTCCGCCAATGAAAAGACCTGTTGTAAATTTATTCATCATTTATATCCCTCCTTTTGACTTAGTATGCGAAGAACAAAAATTTTTATGATAAAAGTATAATAAATATGAAGTAGAAATGAATGGAAAATAAAATTTATAAAAAATGCCCCATTGCAAGAGTTAATCAGCAATGAAGCATTTATTAAAGCAATTATTTATCATTTATCTCCTAAATCATGAAGGAAAAGACCACTTCTTAATTTTGGTTCAAACCATGTGGATTTTGGTGGCATAATCAAATCTGCATCTGCTACATCCATCAATTCCTCCATGGAGGTAGGGAAAAGAGAAAAAGCTACCTTCATTTCACCACTGTCAACACGTTTTTCAAGCTCGATTAAGCCACGAATGCCTCCGACAAAATCAATACGTTTATCTGTACGAGGGTCTCCAATGGCAAGGAGAGGTTCTAAAACCTCTTTTTGCAATATAGAAACATCTAAGCTTAAAACAGGATCGTTGGAAATTAGATTTTCGTTAGTAATCAGCGAAAACCATTTACCATCTAGGTACATACCAAATTGATGGGGCTTTTTAGGATGCAATTGACCTTCTCCAGAGTAAGGTGTGACTTCAAATTTCTCCGTTAAAAGAGCCAAAAATTCTTCCGAAGAGTGACCGTTTAAGTCTTTTACCACACGGTTATAATCCATGATTTTTAGTTCATCTGCAGGGAAAAGTACAGAGAGGTAATAGTTAAATTCTTCTTCACCGCTAAACAATTCCTTCTCTTCTCGTCTTTTTAATCCAACCTTTACTGCGGACGCATTTCTGTGGTGACCATCGGCAATGTAAAAATGCTCCAGCTTTCGGAAGGAGTCCACCAAAATGCCGATTTCGGTGTCACTATCAATCACCCAAACGGTATGACCAATTCCATCGTCTGACACAAAGTCATACACAGGGGGGTTGGCGGCCTTCCAGCCATCCATAATGGTCTTTGCCATTTCATTTCTTTTATATGCCAGAAAAATAGGACCCGTATTTGCGTTTAGGGTATCCACGTGGCGAATTCTATCAGCCTCTTTATCCGCACGGGTAAGTTCATGCTTTTTGATGGTACCATTTAGGTACTCATCAATAGAGGTGCAGGCAACCAGACCTGTTTGGATTCTGCCATTCATAGTCAATTGATAGATATATAAATTAGGAAGTAAATCTTGCGTAAAAACGCCTTGTGCAATCATACTTTCCAGATTTTCTTTTGCCTTTGCATAAACGGCATCACTATAAACATCCATATCTTGGGGTAAATCTACCTCTGCTTTATCAATATGCAAAAAAGAATAAGGTTTTCCATTCACCATTTCTCTTGCTTCTTCGCTATTCATTACGTCGTAGGGCAGAGCGGCCACAGCCTCGGCATAGTCTGCCTCGGGACGTATTCCCATAAAGGGTCTGATGGTAGCCATAATATTTCCTCCTTATTTCAATAAGCGTACTTTGATTACGCTGTTGATGGCATATAAATCTCTAATCAATTCATCTTCATTTTCAGGAAGGCTATCACAGACGATAATATTATACGCTAGCTCCCCCTTAGAGTTATTTACCAATTTATCAATATTGATACTGTATTTTGTAAAAACGGCACCTAGCTGACCAATCATGTTCACCATATTTCTATGGGATACAGCAATACGGGGTTTTCCGTTATAAGGTACGGTACAGTTGGGGAAATTTACTGAATTTTTTACATTCCCATAGTACAAATAATCCCGCAGTTCCTCAGCAACCATAATGGCGCAATTTTCCTCAGATTCAGGGGTGGAAGCACCAAGGTGAGGGGTAACAATGATATTTTCATTCCCCAAGAGTTCTTTTTCAGGGAAGTCGGTGATATAACGGGAAATGATACCCTGATCCAAAGCCGCCTTTAGAGCTTCATTATCTACCAATCCGCCCCTAGCAAAGTTCAATAAACGAGCACCTCTTTTGGTTTTGGAGAATAATGCTTCGTTATAGGTGTGCTTTGTTTTATCGCTCAAAGGAATATGTAGGGTAATATAATCGCTTTTTGCCACAACATCCTCAATGGAGTCTGCCTTTTCCACAGAGGGAGACAGATGCCAAGCGGATTCCAGAGACAGGTATGGGTCATAGCCAACGACATCCATACCTAAGTCAAGGGCGGCATTGGCCACCAGCACGCCAATAGCTCCTAAGCCAATAACACCAAGGGTCTTGCCCAAAATTTCGGGGCCTGTAAAGTTTTTCTTTCCTGCTTCAATATCTTTTTCTAAGGCTTCGCTTTCGGCGATGGTCTGTACCCATGCAGAACCATCAACAATACGACGGGAGGAAATAAACAAACCTGTAAGAACCAGTTCCTTCACGGCATTGGCATTACCGCCGGGTGCATTGAAAACGGGGATACCCCTTCTTGAACACTGATCTACAGGAACATTATTTGTTCCTGCACCTGCACGGGCAACGCCCAGCAGATTGTCGTTTAGGGGCATGCTATGCATATCAAAGCTGCGCAAAATAATTCCATCGGGATTTTCTGCGGTGTTATCTATATGAAAGTGCTTCTCCGACAGCTTTCCCAAGCCTGTGGGAGCAATATTGTTTAATGTACGTATTGTAAACATGATACTCTCCTTATTTGTTTTCCATTTCAAATTTTTTCATAAATGCAACCAATTTTTCCACGCCTTCCATAGGCATTGCGTTATACATGCTTGCCCGCATACCACCAACCGTACGGTGTCCCTTGAGGTTCACAAAACCAAGGGCGTCTGCTTCTTTAATGAATTTAGCGTTCAATTCATCTGTTGGCAGAATAAAAGGTGCATTCATCAAAGAACGATCCTTTGCAACAACGGTGCCTTTGAACAGGGAAGATGCATCCAAAAAGTCATAAAGCAAGGAAGCCTTATGCTCATTTATTTTCTGAATGGCTGCAACGCCCCCTTGGCGCTTTACCCAGTCAAAAACTAGCCCCATGAAATAAATGCCATAGGTAGGAGGGGTATTATACAAGGAATCATTTTCAGCATGTATATCATAGCGAAGCATGGTAGGTGTAAAATCCATGGCATTGCCCAACAAATCCTCGCGAATGATGACAACAGTAACCCCAGCAGGGCCCAAATTTTTTTGTGCACCTGCATAAAGCAAGCCGAATTTTGTAATGTCAATCTCCTCTGACAATATGGAGGAGGACATATCACCTACTAAAGTTACATTTCCTGTATCGGGCAGTTCTGTCCAACGAGTGCCGTAAACGGTATTATTCAAAGTTATGTAAAAATAATCTGCATCGGGGTCGAATTTGGAAGAATCCAATTGGGGAATGCGGTCAAAGGTGGTTTGGGCAGAAGATGCCACAATATTTACCTGACCATATTTTTTCGCCTCTTCGGCAGCTTTTTTCGCCCACTGCCCAGTAATGACGTAATCAGCTCTTTTATTTTTATTCATCAGGTTTAGGGGAACCATAGCAAACTGCGTGGAACCGCCACCCTGAAGAAACAGAATTTTATAGTTATCGGGAATATGCATCAATTCCTTTAAATCCGCTTTGGCTTTCGCCAAGATAGACTCAAACATTTTAGATCGATGGCTCATCTCCATAACTGACATACCAGAGGAAGGATAACAAACAAGCTCACGTTGTGCTTGTTCTAATACTTCTACGGGTAGCATGGATGGTCCTGCTGAGAAATTGAATACTCTTTTTTCCATAAATAAGCCTCCTAAAATAATTTGTTATGGGACATTTACCGTCTTGTCTCTATGGAGCGGGCAAATGTGCAAATTTAGTCTTAGAAGAATTATAACACCTTAACGGGAACCGTCAACATAAAAGAGGGAATTTCTTTGGATGCAAAGCTTTTTTGGAGAAACGGGCAAAAAGCAAGATGGGTTTTGTGAAATCTTTGGCAAAATGCACAGAGAAATGTAAATAAACTCATTTTAAAATGGTTGGAAAACATAATATAACACAATAGCACGTTTTTGTACAAATTGCAACAACCATTAAAAGAATTCTATAAAATGGCGAAATCATAGGGTTTTTACTTAAATTTTCAAGAAGGAAGATTTGTAGTGGTTTACTAGGATTACCAATAAATGATTTGTTGAAATATTTTTTGATATAGTTTTATCTGACTAAAATTACACTGTATTGTTAATTTAACAGAGATATTATGGCGCTTTTGTAAAGATTGGAAGAAAGTTTTGCGTGGTTCCCTCATAATGTTATTAAGAAAGGGGGCGGACAAATGAAAGGAAAAATTTCCGTCAAAGAAGGTATTAAAATTGGCTGTTTGTGTGCTGTGATTGGAATATGCGTTTGTGTAGCTGCTGTGGGGAGTAATAAGAAGGTTGCAGTAATGCTTCCTGTAGACCAAAAGATCATTATTTTGGATGCAGGGCATGGGGGCTGGGATCCTGGGAAAACAGGTTCATTTGGAAAAGATGAAAAAAATATTAATTTGGCGGTTATGGAAAAACTACAACAATATTTGGAGCAAGGTGGTGCCACGGTTTTTATCACCCGTGCCACAGATGAGGCATTGGGAAGTAAGAAAAAGGCAGATATGGCAGAACGGAAAAAAATTGCCAATGAAAGCAGTGGAGATATTTTGGTTAGTATTCATCAAAATGCGTTTCCGTCAACCGGTGCAAAGGGTGCTCAAGTTTTTTATCACAAATCCAGTGAAGATGGAAAAAATTTAGCCGAATTGATTCAGGAACGGTTGAAAGCGAATGTAGATAGTGAAAACCAGAGATTAGCCAAGCAAAACAGTGATTATTACATATTACGCACCACTGAGATTCCCGCAGTCATTGTAGAATGTGGGTTTCTTTCCAATCCTTCTGAGGAGCAGCTTTTGAATGATGAGGCGTATCAAACAAAGCTGGCATGGGCAATTTATTTGGGTATCACTGATTATTTTTCACAAAAGGACAGCGTTTGATGATTTTGTTTACAGGCTGTTAAAAACAGGCTATAATTGGTAGTAAAGGCTTATAAGCTTGGGAAATTACGTATTGTTTGTATGGCAAAAAATCTGTCAGCATTTATGGATATACCGAATGAGGGGGTATTCCCCTTGTTTATAAATAAGGAAGGAATAAAACATGGAAAATGGATTCGAGAAATTGGGTTTGTCCTCTATTTTGGCGGAAGCATTGGCAAAACAGGGAATAGAAACGCCCACAGAAATACAGAAGCATATGATACCCTATATTTTATCGGGCAAAGATGTGATTGGTCGTTCGGAAACGGGTTCGGGAAAAACGTTGGCTTATCTTTTGCCTATTTTTCAGCGCTTGGATTTGGGTGTAAGAGGTGCGCAGGCAATTATTTTAACCCCAACCCATGAGTTGGCGGCACAGGTATTTCACCAGGCTGAACTTTTGGAGGAAAACAGCGGACTGGATATTGGCTGTATGCTTATCATTGGTTCCGCGGGACCCCAGCGTCAGTTGGAAAGATTAAAGGAGAAACCACGGATTCTCATTGGTTCCACCGGACGGATTCTTGATTTTATCAAACGTAAAAAAGTTCCCGCCCATTTAGTGAAAACCATTGTGTTGGATGAAGGCGACCGTCTTTTGGCTGATGGGAACTTTGATGATGTAGCAAACGTAGTGAAATCTACGCTAAAGGAGAGGCAGATTGTTTTGCTTTCTGCCTCTGTTGATGAGGAAACGAGAGTACGGAGTAAAAAGCTGATGAAGGATGATGGTCTGTTTGTTGAGGCTAAAACAGGCAGTCTGGTTCCCCAAGGTATTGCCCATTATTATATTTTGGCTACCCAAAGGGACAAGTTTTTACAGCTTCGAAAAATTTTAGCAGGAGAAAAACCACAAAGAGCCATTGTTTTTATAAATAATCCTGAAAATATTGAAGTTACGGTAGATAAGCTTTGTTTTCATGGTATTAAAGCGGCAGGAATTTACGGCAAAGCGGCAAAATTGGACCGAAAAAATGCTTTAGAGGATTTCCGAAATGGCAGGGCGAACGTATTGGTGGCTTCGGATATTGGTGCGAGAGGCTTAGATATTGAAGGGGTAACCCACATTATCAATATGGACGTGCCCGAGGAACCAAGTCATTATCTTCACAGAGCAGGACGTTGCGGCAGAAAAGGGACAGAAGGCACTGCCATCACCTTGGTTACACCCTATGAAAGACGTTGGGTGCATAAATATGAGAAGGTGTGGGGGCTTCGGTTTGTGCAAAAGGAAATGGCCTTTGGAAAATTGGTGGATAGTACCATGACCAAAAAAGATTTAGATAAGCCTCAGAAAACAAAAAAAATTGAAAATGAGGATTTTAGCGAAAAATCTGATGCTTGGGCAGACAAGCCAAAAAAGGAGACGAAAGTCACGCATAAGGCTACAGCGAAAGGGAAGGATAAAAAGGAACCTCAAAAAGAGGAATTAGGCTTTTTTGCGAAAAAAGCAAAGAAACAGGCAGAAAAAGCTAAAAATAAGCTTCAAAACCAAAAAAAATAATTGTTCTGACGCCTATAATAGGGTATGATAGATAGGAAAAATGATTTATTTGAGGAGGTACTAATTATGAGCGACAAATGCGGATGTGGATGCGATCACGATCATGACCACGAACACGAAGAAATGGGATTGGAAACAATGTTTTTAACATTGGATGATGATACTGAATTGGAATGCGGCATTTTGGGTGTATTTGAGGTTGAAGGTGTGGAGGACAAGCAGTTTATTGCCTTAATGCCTTTAGAGGATGAAACTGTATTGCTGTATGAATACAAAGAAGTTGGCGAAGAAATCGAGTTGGAAGTCATCGAAGAGGATGAACTTTTTGACAAAGTTTCCGCTGCATTCAATGATTTATTTGAAGACGAAGAAGAAGAATAAAATAGTAGGGGTGTCGGCTTTGCCGGCACCCTAGGCTTTATCTGAAATTTAATTCAATGAAAATATTTTTTTATTTTTAAATAAATAAAAATTTCATTGTCTTAACTAGGAGGTAACAATATGTTAGCAAAAAAAGTAGCGCCTATACTGCTGGCAGCAGTAATGAGTTCTGCAATGTCTCTTACAGCGTTTGCCGGCTGGCAGGAAGGAAATCCTTTGGTTGCCCATGCTTTGGGTGAATCTCGTGGGAAAATTGAAACAAATGCAAAGGAAGCATTTTTAGAGTCCTGGGGAAGTGGGTTTCGTGCCATGGAAGTGGATTTTACCTACACCTCTGATGGGGTTTTGGTTGCTCGGCATGATTTTGAAGCTGATGGCTCTTATTACCGCTTGGAACAGGATGCAAAGTCACCCTTAGTGATGGATCGAAATACGTTTCAAAGCACTAAAATATGCTTTGACCAGACACCACTGACCGCTGTTGATGTATTAAGTTTAATGGTGGAATATCCTGATGTTTATTTGATTACGGATACAAAGGATACAGATAAAGCTACAGTGGAAAAGCAGTTTAAGGATTTAAAACAAATTGCTGAGGCCATGGAGCAGCCACAAATTTTAAATAGAATTATTCCTCAGATTTATAACGAAGAAATGTATGATTGGGTGAAGGAGATTTATCCTTTCCAAGAGTGGATATATACACTTTATTTAAATTATTATCCTGATTATCCAAAGATTGCAGAGTTTTGCGAAGCAAAAGGCATAGGGACAGTTACCATAGAGAATGCCCGTGTTACAAAAGAAGTGGTTGATACCCTTCACGCAAAAGAAATCAAGGTTTATGCCCATACCATAAACCGTTATAAACAGTTTCAAGATTTATTGGCGTTGGGAATAGATGGAGTTTATACCGATCGTATTAAGCCATATGAATTAAAATGGGTTGGCCTTTCTGACAGCAGAAAGTTGGAGAAAAAAGTTGTCTCTTTAGGAAATGTAGAAGTTACTCTAGATACCCTTAACATTTTTAATGAGGATTATGTACCTTTACGTCAGCTTGCTACCCTTGGGAAGAAATTTGATGTGCAATTTGACAGCCAAAATGGGAAATTGATTTTAACCTCAGGTAGATCATTTTCATCTTTAGGAAATGAGCTGTTGATGAATCAAAGTGGAAATCTAAAAATGGAAAAAACAAAGCTTCATTTGATATATAATAATAATGAAACAAAAATCCATCCTATTTTAGTGGATGGTGAGGTATATGTGCCTTTAACAGCAATGACACAGCTTTTGGGCTTAGGTGCATAATAGGATGCCCTTGACAAGGGGTGTAAAACGTGCTACTTTGTAATGGAAACGAATCATATTTTTGCTGGGGGTGCCGTGTTCGGCTGAGAATCAAGCAAACAGCTTGTTACCCTTTCTACCTGATCTGGATTATACCAGCGTAGGGAAGCGTTATACTTCAAAATCAGGCGCAGCAAACGAGAAATCGTGGCTGCGCTTTTTTATGAAAAAAGCCTTGTTTTGTCGGGTGCGCTTTCTGGATAGGAAAGTCTTGCATCGGGATAGTGACCCTTAGCTACACTTTTAAAAGGAGAGAATCTATCATGAAAACAAGAAAGCTTACAATTTCGGCAATGTTTATCGCCATTGGCGTACTGGCAGGGAATTTGATTTATTTACCTGTGGGTGCGTCAAAGTGCTTCCCCATTCAGCATACCTTGAACATTTTGGCGGCGGTGCTCTTAGGCCCTGCTTATGGTGTGGTAAATGCATTTTGTATTTCTTTGCTCAGAAATTTTATGGGATCTGGCTCTATACTGGCATTTCCAGGCAGTATGGTTGGAGCACTATTGGCAGGATATATATTTAAATTAACCAAAAACAATTACTTAACGGCAGTGGCAGAGGTAGTTGGTACGGGGGTTGTAGGCGGGCTTTTGGCAGTACCCATTGCTATTTTTGCCATGGGTAAAGCAGTAGGAGCTTTAGCTTACGTTCCTGCCTTTTTACTAAGCTCTTGCGGGGGCAGCATTGTGGCAGTTTTACTATTGCAATCTGCTTATTTTGTAAAGACAGTCTCAAAAACATCTTAATCTTTTGGAGGTTGATAGAATGAAGCACGTTTTAACAATAGCAGGCTCGGATACTTGCGGGGGCGCAGGCATACAGGCAGATTTGAAAACATTTTCCGCCCTAGGAACCTATGGCATGAGTGTTATTACTGCAGTGACGGTGCAAAATACCCAAGGGGTTTTTGGCTGTCAGGACATAACACCTGAGATCATTCGGGGACAAATAGATGCTATTTATTCTGATATTGTCGTGAGTGCTGTGAAAATAGGGATGGTTTCTCAAATTGAGACCATTCATGCCATTGCTGACAAGCTACTGGAGCATCAAGCAAAAAATATAGTGGTTGACCCTGTTATGATTTCAAAAAGCGGCTTTGATTTGATGCAACCTGAAGCAAAAGATATATTAATTCAACGGTTGATTCCTTTGGCTTATGTAGTGACTCCAAACCTCCCTGAGGCAGAGGTGATTACAGGCTTGAAGATTGACGATTTATCCTCTATGGAAGCCGCCGCAAGACAGATTTTTGCAATGGGAGCTAAAAATGTATTGATTAAAGGCGGTCACCTAGAGGGAACTGCTACGGATTTGTTGTTTGATGGAGAGAAGATAACTTTGCTTCATTCTGACCGTATTGAAACGAAAAATACCCATGGTACTGGCTGTACTTTATCCTCTGCCATTGCTGCAAATTTGGCAAAAGGCAAAAGTATAGAGGAGGCAGTACGCATTGCCAAGGATTACATCACTGTGGCGATTGCCCATAGTTTGGAAATAGGTAAGGGAGTTGGCCCCACAAATCATTTTTATGAGTTATACAACAAAGCAGGAATTTGGGATGAAGTGAAAGAATGAGAAAGTAGATAAGGCATAGTGGAAAAAGGCAATTGTAAAAAGACCTGTCCTTACAAGTGCCTATTACTTTTTAACAGGGCTAGCACTATCAAAATCACCATGGCTACGTCTGAGATTAGAGTTACTGGTATTGCTATGGAAATGTTTTTGTGCTCCATGTATCTGGTGACAAGTAGTATAGAAATTGTTAGAAGGAGCAGTACAGATTTTATTTTTTCTCTGGTCATTGGATTACCTCGCTAAATAAATATATATAATTATAACATATGATTTGTCTTTTACAATTTAAATCATTACACATGTTCTCTTTAGGGGAAATAAGGGCGTGGCTGAATAAAGGCCACGTCCTAAGTGTTATTTGTTACCAAAAGGCTTATTAATAGAATTTTCATTGTTTTTTTTCCCCTAGAGGAATATAATGAAAAACGACTCTGACGATTTTTGTAGAAAGGACGTTTTTCCCCTTATGGATAAGAAATTATGGAGGTTGTATTTTAAAACATTATTGTTTACCTTGATGGGACTTTGTGGGGTATTAGCAATTTTGTACGGGATTTTTATGTATATGGTTGGCGGATTAAACCGTCAAAGCGTAGATGAGAGTTCTCTTTCGGTAAATGAAAGCTTAAGTGTATATGGGAATCAGGGGATTATGAACATTGCTTTATATGGCATTGATTCTCAGGATAAAGGGAACAAAGGGCGCTCGGATGCCATTTTGATTGCCTCTATTAATGGCAAGACGGGCAAGATTAAGCTGATTTCTATTGCAAGAGATACATATGTTGATGTGCCTGATCATGGAAGGACAAAAATAAACCATGCCTATGCCTATGGCGGCCCTGAATTGGCAATTCAAACAATTAATGAAAATTTCCATTTAGACATCAAAGATTATGTATCCGTCAATTTTGATTCTTTGGCAGATGTGATTGATGAATTGGGCGGTGTTGATTTGGAGATTAGCGAGGCTGAACGCAAGCAAATTAACAATTATCTGTTAAAAGGTGAAAAACTGCAGGAATCCGGCCAAGTGCATTTGACAGGCCCTCAAGCGGTAAGCTATTCTCGAATTAGAAAAATTGATGGAGACGTAATGAGAGGAGAGCGTCAGCGAAAGGTTTTGGAGTGCCTATTTAAAAAAGCATTGGAAATCAATCCTTTGGCGTATCCTTCTTATGTAAGAAAGTTTGCTCCTATGGTAGAAACCTCTTTAAGCAATGATGAAATTTTGAAAATTGCTTCCGTTGGAATGAAGAGTGGTGTTTCTTTGGAACAAGCAGGCTTGCCCAATGAAAATATCAAAGCTGGTGGCCAAACCATTAAAGGCGTATGGTACTATGTATATGATATTGAGCAGGCTGCAGATATGATTGAAGATTTTATATATCACGATATTCCTTTTGACCAATATGGGAAAGATATGGCTGAAGAAACAGAAACAACTAAGTAAAATTGTGAATTATTTATGAACATTATGCAGAAAAATCTTGAAAACAAGTAACAAAAAACGATTTTTAGTTTTTGAATTTGATCGGATTTTCTAAAAGTTGAAATTAACATATAAGTTTAGTAGGTATTTTTGTGCAAAATGATAGATTGTATTTCAGAAAAAAATATAAAATGAAAAAAATGGAATTGACAAACCATGAGAAATTAGTATAATGAAGAATAACTCAACATTATTGAAAAAGGCTGGGAAAAGAAGAGTACATCGTGGATGATTTTACAGAGAACCTCCTATGAAGCTGAGAAGGAGGAAATTTGGAAATGGTGGAAGATGGTCTTGGAGCTGCGTACCGAGAGGGATATCCTTTAGGCTGCGACGGGAGCGCCCGTGATAGCGACGAAGTATCGGCACAACACGCCTGTACTTGCAGAGACGATAGCTGTGAGGCTATGGTGAATTAGGGTGGTAACACGAAGCGAATGCTCTCGTCCCTGAGGCAGAAATGTCCTAGGGAGAGAGCTTTTTTATTGGAAAAATATTGATTCAGCAAAGATATGAGGCAGTAAAAGTAATTTTCGGTAAGAATAAGGTAATGGGCTTTTTCTTAGTACAGATAGGGCGTTTTATGGCTTTTGGGTTTCAGAAAAGAATGTATATTAACCTAATTTAAAGAAGATGAAAAATACGTAGTTTTTTTAAGGGTGTGAAAATGATATTACCCTGAGTAAATACAACCTACCGGGGGTTGTATGATAGGAATTTTCTTATGGCATGCAAAAAGAAAAGGTGGTAAAGGTATGGAAAAGAAGGAGATTATGATTCGCTTAGAGGGCGTATCTAAAAGCTTTCCTCAAAAAAGAGGTTCTTTAGAAGTATTAAAGGACGTTGATTTGGAGATTGCAAAGGGAGAAGTTTTCGGTATTATCGGAATGAGTGGTGCCGGGAAAAGTACGTTGGTACGTTGTATCAATTTGTTAGAGCGACCCACCAGCGGACGGGTTTACTTAGATGGACAGGAGCTTACTTGTCTGGCAGAAAAAGATTTAAGACAACAGAGACATTCCATGGGAATGATTTTTCAGCAGTTTCATTTGTTAATGCAAAGAACTGCCCTGGAAAATGTTTGTTTCCCGTTAGAGATATCAGGTGTATCCAAGGAAAAAGCTAAGGCAAGAGCAGTGGAATTGCTGGAGTTGGTCGGATTAGGTGAGCGTTTAAGTGCATATCCTTCTCAGCTTTCCGGCGGGCAGAAGCAAAGGGTTGCCATAGCCAGAGCACTGGCAACAGAGCCAAAGGTGCTTTTATGCGATGAAGCAACTAGTGCCCTTGATCCCAACACAACGGCAGGGGTTTTACGTCTTTTGAAAGATATAAATGAAAGATTAGGCATTACCATTGTGGTGATTACCCACGAAATGAGTGTAATACAAGAAATTTGCAATCGGGTTGCCATTATTGATGGAGGTCAGATTGCCGAAATGGGCGGCGTTGAGGAAATCTTCCGCGCGCCAAAAACAAAAGCGGGTAGAGAATTGGTTTATCATGAGGGCAAAAACAGAGAAGCCATTGAGGGCCCTATTGCAAATTGTTATCGGGTGGTTTTCCGTGGGGGCATTTCCGGTGAGCCTATATTAGGAAATATGATGCTGGAATGCAATGCTGTTGCGAATATACTTTCAGGCAACACCCGTATGTTAGATGGCAGAGTGTATGGACAAATGATGATTCAGCTTCCTGATGATAAAGAGATCAGAGAAAAAATGCTGACATATTTAAAGGATAGAGATGTGGAAATAGAGGAGGTTCAGTATGTTTAAAGAGGGAATGATGGCCTTAGTTGCCTCCGCATTTTGGGAAAGTATTTATATGACATTGGTATCCACCTTTTTTGCTTACTTAGTAGGGCTTCCTATGGGATTGGTTTTAGTTATGACAGATAAGGAAGGGGTTCGCCCCATGCCCATTGTGCATCAGATTTTAGGAGCTATCATAAACGTTGTGCGTTCCGTACCTTTTCTGATTCTGATGCTTACTATTATGCCATTTACGAAAACAGTAGTTGGCACCACCATTGGACCCAAGGCTGCCATTGTTGGTCTTTTGGTTGCGGCGGCACCTTTTATCGCCAGATTAGTGGAATCTTCCTTAAAGGAAGTGGAGCGTGGAGTCATTGAAGCGGCACAGTCCATGGGAGCTTCTCCGTTACAAATTTTGGTGAAAGTGCTGATTCCTGAGGCAAAACCTTCTTTATTGGTGGGTAGTGCCATTGCTGTAACAACGATTCTGGGTTATTCCGCTATGGCAGGCTTTATTGGCGGTGGTGGTTTGGGCGCAGTGGCAATTAACTATGGCTATCACCGAGGACAGACCGATATAATGTATGTGATGGTAGTGTTGCTTGTTGTAATTGTGCAGATTTTGCAGGAAGTGGGCATGCAGGTTGCGAAAAGAACTGACAAACGTTTGTAAACCAATGAAGGTTTCAATATAGAAAAAAGAAAATAGGAGGGAATTTACTATGAAGAAATTTTTTGCATTATTACTAACCGGTGCTTTGGCACTGGGAGCTGCTGGCTGCGGCAGTAAAACAGATAAAGCAGCAGATGCTGAAAAGCCTGAAACAACGGATGTGGAGGCGGTAACATTAAAAATTGGTGCATCACCCACACCCCATGCAGAAATTTTAGAGGCTGCAAAGGAAGAATTGGCTGCAAAGGGAATCAATTTGGAGATTGTGGAATTTACCGATTATGTACAGCCTAATTTGGCATTGGACACAGGTGATTTGGATGCAAATTACTTCCAGCATACACCTTACTTGGATTCTTTTAATGAAGAACACGGCACAAAGCTTGTAAGTTTGGGTGCAGTGCATTATGAACCAATGGGTATTTACAGCAAAAGCATCAAAGATTTAGCTGAATTGCCTGATGGTGCAAAGGTTGGTATTCCTGCAGATGGCACTAACGGCGGACGTGCGTTGTTATTGCTGGAAGCAAATGGCCTGATCAAATTGGATCCTAATGCAGGTACATCTGCAACAAAGCTTGATATTAAGGAAAATCCCAAGAATATTGAGATCGTTGAAATGGAAGCGGCGCAGCTGCCTTTATCTATTGGCGATTTGAGCATCGCAGTTATCAACGGTAACTATGCAATGCAGAACGGCTTGAAAACTGAAGATGCTTTGGCAATTGAAGCGGCAGATTCTTTGGCGGCAACAACTTATGCAAACATTATTGCAGTAAGAGCTGGGGATGAAACAAGACCTGAACTGGTTACTTTGCTTGAAGTATTGAACAGCCAGACAATTTCAGACTATATTAAAAATACTTATAACGGCGCAGTTGCTCCTACAGCGTAAATTTAGTATTTTAATAAAAGAGACCCCATGGAACCTTCCTGAGGGTGAATAGAATCATAAAAAGACTTTCCATTTCAAAAGAGGTGGAAAGTCTTTTTTACAGTATCATGTTTATTGAATGATTTTTAGACCTGCAGTATCATAGGTTACTTTTGCATGGTTTTTCTGCAAAAGGGTTCTTTCAATACAAGCATTGGAGTTTATATCAATCTTTTCACGAAAAACTTTACCGTTACGATATACACCGTCATCTTCTTTGGAAAAAAATTCATTCTCAGTATATATTTCATATTGATAGGGTTGTGATTGATCTGACCTAATTTCACCGCAGAGATTTTCTTCTGTCTGATAGATTACTATTTGATATGTAGCAGTTGTATGATTTTGAAATTGATAATCAAAATAATTATAAACGATGGAGGTGCCTAGACCAAAGGGAACTTTTCGTTTAAAGTCTGGGAATAAGTCCAGTTGGTCATGCTGATGACGTTCTATAATGGTAAGAGGAGTGTGTAGTACCATCCAATGGATCAGATTTGTAAACTGGCACATTCCTCCCCCCACATCCTGAGAAGGACTTCCCATTTTGATGGCCAGCCCTGTTTTATAGCCTTTCGCCAAGGTGGTATTGCCCACTAGACTCCAGAAAGAAAAAATTTCTCCGGGATGAATTAACACACCATTCACCAATGGTACAGCCAAGGAAAGATTAAAAACTTTATTTTCTTGAAGCAGCATATCTACAGTGCCCAGCTTGCGTCGCATAAAAGAGCTATGGGAATATATTTCATAGGGCAAAGGTAAGGGAGATTTTGCTTTTGCAAATTTCTCTTTGCTTGTGAAATTTCTTATATGGCGTGATAGAATACATTTCTGCCTTGAAATTTCGTATGTCAAAGGACACAGTTCGCAAAACAACTTTCGTCCCACAATGTATGCACCTCCCTTTATTATTAGTTATTGCTTTCCGGTGGAGCCAATACCGCCTCTGTTCTCATTGCCAAGATTCTGGGTTTCCTCAAAGGAGATTTTTGGCTGGTGCTCAAAAATACGGAACTGGCAGATACGGTCGTTCACCTCAATGATTGTATCTCGCATAGCAAAGGCAGGGAAAAACCATTGGTCATTGTTGCCGCAATAGCTTTCATCCACAATGCCGCAATGGTTTGTTTGGATAACCCCGAAGTTTTTGAAGGTAGAGCTTCTGGGGACGATATGCGCCTCGAAACCCTTAGGCAATTCCATAGCAATGCCAAGGGGAACCAAACGGAATTCTCCCTGTTTTAATTCCATTCTTTCAGCAGCTCTTAGGTCAATCCAATCTGATTTTCCGTCTATATAGCGCAATTTCTCGATTTTGTCACTAAGATATTTAATTCTAATGGTTTCCATAAAATTTCCTTTCTTACTTTGGGTGATAGAGATAAATAGAACTATTTTTTATTGATTTTTGTACATCTATAATCCTTTGGTTAGAGCTTCCTTTCCAATGAAGCTTAGGATCTTTCAAATCTAAAACGAATCGCCCATCAACCAACACATCAATATATTCCATGATTGGAAGAGCACTGATTTCCTCCCAGCGATAACCTGTATAGAGCCATATGGTTTTATTGGGGAAGCGGTCTTTGATTTGCTTGGCCAAAGCAGTTACTTCTTGGCGGTTTCCCATAAAAAGAGGGTCACCGCCGCTGAGAGTAATGCCACTGGTATAATCATGATTGAGGGCCTGGAAAAGCTCTTGTTCGGCCTTTTCGTCGAAAGGGATTCCTCCGTTAGAATCCCATGTGATGGTGTTATGGCAGCCTTTACAGCCATGGTCACAGCCGGAAAGCCAAAGTACAACACGAAGGCCTTCGCCATTTAGCATATCATCCTTCGTAATATTATGATAACGCATATGTTACATACTCTTCCTTTCTGCAATCTCTGCCATTTTTGCCTCGTTCAGACGGGTATCCCCTTTCACTCTGGAATAAGAGAGGTAACCGTTCATACGGTCAATCTTTGTTAGGTTATGGCTACCGCATTTGGGGCACACATCCATCTCCAATTCCTGATGACCGCAATCGTCGCAATAAGCAAGAGAAAGGTTGACTCCTTCATAAAAGCCCATCTTCATAGCTCTACGGATAAGGGTGCGGATGGCATCCAAATTATAATCAATGGGATATTTCACATACTGAATTTTTCCGCCATTAAATAGATTCCAAAAACGATTTTCTAAGTTTTGTTTTTCAATGGGAGTGATATCCTCTGTCACATGGCAGTGAAAGCTGTTGCTTACATATGGTCTATCAGAGACATGCTCGATAACGCCATATTTTTTGCGGAATTGGGTTACCTGCAAGCCGCAAAGGCTTTCGGCAGGGGTGCCATAAATGGCATAAAGATTGCCGTCCTCTTCCTTAAACTGAGTAATTTTCTGGTTAATATGTTCCAGCGCTTCTAGGGCAAACTGACCATCCTCTACTAAGGATTTGCCATTATGCAACGCTTGCAATTCATTCAGAGCGGTGATACCAAAGGAAGCGGTAGCAGACTTTAAAAGGGGTTTGATTTTATCATGCTGACTTAAATTTCCCCCATAAAAGCCACCCTCGCAGTAGGCTAATGGGTTGGTGGAGGCGCGCATTTCTCCCAAATACGCATAAGTACGCACATGGAGGTTACGAATCAGCTCTAAATAATAGTCCAAAACCTCATAAAAAGGCTTGCTTTCCTGCTTTGCCTTAGCATAAATCATAGGAAGGTGCAGGCTGACAGCGCCGATGTTGAAGCGACCCACATAAACAGGCATATCCTCATCATCAGCAGGCTTCATGCCACCACGCTCAAACCATGGGGACAAAAAGGCACGGCAACCCATAGGGCTGATGATTCTACCATATTTTTTGTAGATATCTGCCACATAGCCATCTCCTGTTAAACTCAGCCAGTCGGGGTACATGCTTTTTGAGGAGCACAGAATACCAGCTTCGAAAACATCTTCTAATGCTTTGCCCTCTCCGTGGAGGTTTTCATCATAGAGGAAAACAAGCTTAGGGAAAAGTACGGGTTTTTTACAATTTTTCTTTCCTTGACCCTTTCTACGTACATTCAGCATGGTGATAGATGCTAATTTTGCAAATTTACCTGTACCAGTGCCAAAGGTCATGGTAATGAAGGGATAATCGCCACGGCTGGATGCAACGGTATTGAATTTATATTCCCAACCCTGAAAGCCTTGCTCAAAATCATTCAAAATATCAGCCATGGCTTCTCGGTCGGCTACCTTAGGGGTTAGTCCCATTTCCATATAGCGACGATAAAACTTTTCATAGCTTTTTTCTGCATAAGGCTCTAAAAGGAGGTCAACAGAAGGTACAGTGAAGCCGCCATACTGTTGGCTTGCCGCAGAGAGAACAATGTCGCCGATTACGTCGAAAGCTACGTTCAGAGTTTTTGGCTCGTTATACCAAAGGTTACCCATTTCAAAGCCGCCTTCCAGCACTGTCTGTACATCAAAAAGGCAGCAATTCATGGTATCTCTGCGGGCAGACATATCATGAACATAAAGATAGCCGTCACGGCAGGCTTGTAACTCCTCGGTGGTCATAAAGAATTTTTGATACAATTCCTTATTTAACTGATTGAAAACCAGACTACGCTTTGTGGAGACCAAGGCACTATCGGTATTGCTATTTTCCTTATCCCCAATATACATGATGGATTGGCTTTTTTTATAGACCTCATCCAACATGGGTACGAAGTCTGGCTTATAGTTGCGATAATCACGATAGCTTTTCGCAACCTCAGGCTTAACTTGTTCCAAGGCTGACTCCACAATATTATGCATCTCTGCAATGGGGATACCTTCTTTTCCTAGGGAAAGAGCTTTTTCCTCAACATAATTGCATAAAAAGTCCAGCTCTTTTTGGGTGAACTTCACCAAGGCACGATAGGCAGATTTGTTAACGGCAACCACAACTTTTTGGATATTCCAAGGTTCATGGGTATTATCTTTTTTGATTACATACATAAGCGATTTCCTCCTTTTATAGTCAAAAATTGTATGGAAAGGACAATGTGCCCTATAGATTCAGTGACTATAAATGTAGCATATATTGTGTTATTTTTCAATATAAAATTGATAATACACTATATGTTGTTTTGCGATTTACTGCCTAGGGCTTGATTTACAGCCTTTTTCCAGCCATAATTTTTTTCTTCTGCAACCTCCTTAGATAGCTTTGGGGAGAAAACGCAAGACACCTGCCAATTTCGTCTGATCTCTGTTAGGTTTTTCCAATAGCCTACAGCAAGCCCAGCCAAATATGCAGCCCCTAGAGCTGTGGTCTCCAGTGTGGAAGGGCGCAAAACAGGTGCTCCTGTGATATCCGATTGAAATTGCAATAAAAAGGCATTGGCGGCGGCTCCGCCATCAACCCGAAGTTCTGCTAAGGGTAGCTCCGCATCCTGTTCCATAGCATGGAGTACGTCATAGGTTTGGTATGCCATAGATTCTACGGCGGCTCGCACAATATGGGCACGGTTTGCACCTCTTGTTAAGCCTGTGAGGATTCCTCTGGCATAGGGGTCCCAATAAGGTGCCCCTAGACCTGTAAAGGCGGGCACCAAATAAACACCGCAAGTATCCTCAACGCAATGGCAGAGTTCCTCTGTTTCTGCCGCTGAGGAAATGATTTTCAGTTCATCACGCAACCATTGAATTGCCGCACCTGCAACAAAAACGGAACCTTCCAGGGCATAGGTGATTTTATTGTCCAAGCCCCATGCGATGGTTGTGAGCAGGCCGTTTTTAGATTGCACGGGAGTTTCTCCTGTATTCATGAGCAAAAAGCAGCCTGTTCCATAGGTATTCTTTGCGGCACCTGGTGAATAGCATGCTTGTCCGAACAGTGCCGCTTGCTGATCTCCCGCGACACCTGCAATGGGGATTGGGCAGCCCAGATGAGTCGGCAAAGTATGCCCTAAAATGCCTGAGGAGGGGACTACCTTGGGCAAAATGCTTTCGGGAATTTCCAGCAGTTCTAATATTTCTTTATCCCAGCAAAGGGTGTGAATGTTAAACAGCATGGTTCTGGAGGCATTGGAGTAATCGGTGGCGTGAACTTGACCCCCTGTCAGGTTCCAAATCAGCCATGTATCTACAGTTCCAAAAAGCAGATTTCCTTTTTGAGCCAATTCCTTTGCATTTGGTACGTTATCCAGAACCCATTTAATTTTTGTAGCGGAAAAATATGCATCAATGGGTAAGCCTGTTCTTTCACGGAAAAATTTTTCGAGGCCTTTCTCCTTTAATGAATCGCAAAAAGGAGCAGTGCGACGACATTGCCAAACGATGGCGTTGCAAAGGGGACGACCATTTCTTCTGTCCCAAAGAATGGTAGTTTCTCTTTGATTTGTAATGCCGATGGCACCAATTTCTTCAGCGGGAACCCCAGATTTTTCTAAAACTTCTCTGGCGGTTTCCAATTGTGTCTGCCAGATTTCCATAGGGTTATGCTCCACCCAGCCTTGATGGGGATAGTATTGGGTAAATTCTTTTTGGGCAATAAACAGTGCTTGTCCTTGCTGATTGAATAAAACAGAACGTGAGCTGGTTGTGCCCTGATCCAGAGAAAGGATATATTTCATAGAAAAAGCCTCCTTTTTGTGGGATGCCTGATGCATCTGGACATACAAAATTATGAAGCATTACTTAGAAAAACCCCGTTCCCCGAAGAGAGGGCACAGGGTTATTTTATTTACATAAAAGGGTTAGAGCATCTTTCAATTTCCATAGTGGTAGATGGGCCGTGACCCGGGTAAACGGTATAATCACCAGGGAGATCTCGAAGCAATTTTAAAGAACGCAAAATGGTTGACCAATCTCCGGTGGCTAAATCTGTTCTACCGCAAGAGCCTTGGAACAGGGTATCCCCTGAAAAAATATTATCGCCTAAGATATAGCAGAGGCTTCCTTCTGTATGGCCTGGGGTAAAAAGAACATCAAATTTCATATCTCCCACAATGATACTGTCTCCATCAGAAACCAATTCATCGGGAAGGACGGTGATTGCGCCGCCGCCATAGATGGAACAGTTGGCAGCAGGGTCGGTTAAAATGCGAAATTCATCCTTTCCAGCTACTACTTTACAGCCATACTTTTCCTTCACTGCCTCAACAGCACCGATATGGTCAAAATGACCATGGGTCAGCAGGATATGGGTGGGGTTCAAGTTGAATTCAGAGATATAAAAATACAATGGTCTTGGGTCTCCATCACAGTCAATGATGACTGCATTTCCTGCATCATCGGAAACCACATAGCAGTTTGTCCCAATAGAGCCCATTGCTAGGGTTTTAATTTTCATGGGATAGCCTCCTTATCGATAGGTTTAATCGTTCCGTATACATCTTTTTAGATTATAGCAGAATCCCTAGCTTTCGCCAAGGAAAAAAACAGGATTCAGGCAAAACCTTGGAAGACCTTTCAGACCGTGGGCTTTGCTCACACCCACTTGCTTTTTGGAAAAAGCAAGACCAAAAACTCTAGTGGAAACTCCATGAATGGAGTTTCTAAAGGGTCAAGGGTGATAACATTTGTGAGTGTTTGAGGGCAAAGCCCTCAAGGTCTTACCTTTCTTAGAATCTAAAAAAGGGTGCGGCAATTGCAGCACCCTTGTAGTCTATGTATTAAGGTAGAATTTATTTGTTTTTCAAATATTCGTCAATGGAGGCAGCCGCTTTTTTACCTGCACCCATGGCAAGAATAACAGTTGCGGCACCAGTTACAGCATCGCCGCCGGCATAAACGCCTTCTCTTGTTGTTTGGTTGGTTTCTTCATTAACAACAAGACAGCCTCTGCGGTTAGACTCCAGACCTTTGGTTGTGCTTCTAATAAGAGGGTTTGGAGAGGTACCGATGGACATTACCACGGTATCTACATCAATGATATAATTGGAACCTTCCATAGGAACGGGACTTCTTCTGCCACTGGCATCAGGTTCACCTAACTCCATTTTTAGGCACTCAATGCCGCGAACCTGCCCATTTCCATTATCCAGAATTTGTACGGGGTTGCGCAGAAGATGGATTTCGATGCCTTCTTCCTTGGCATGATGCACTTCTTCCAAACGTGCAGGCATTTCCGCTTCGGAACGGCGATATACAATATAAACATTTTCTGCACCAAGGCGTTTTGCACATCTTGCGGCATCCATAGCAACGTTACCACCGCCTACTACAGCAACGGACTTGCTACTACGGATGGGAGTATCATATTCTGACTGATAAGCCTTCATTAGGTTGATTCTGGTTAGGTATTCATTTGCGGAATATACGCCAACCAAAGCCTCCCCAGGGATGCTCATAAAGGAAGGAAGTCCTGCTCCGGTGCCGATAAACACTGCTTCAAAGCCCATATTTTCAATGATTTCATCGATGGAGAGAACCTTGCCGATTACCATATTAGTCATGAACTTTACGCCCAAAGCTGCCAAGGTATCGATTTCTTTTTGTACAATACCCTTGGGCAGACGGAATTCAGGAATGCCGTAAACCAAAACGCCACCTGCTTTATGGAAAGCTTCAAACACGGTTACGTCGTAGCCTGCTTTTGCCAAGTCACCGGCACAGGCAAGGCTTGAGGGACCTGAACCAACAACGGCAACTTTTTTACCGTTAGAAACTGGTTTTTGGGGCGCTTCTGTAGCATTTGCCATATACCAATCTGCAACAAAGCGCTCCAAGCGACCAATGGCAACAGCTTCTCCCTTGATACCACGTACACATTTTGCTTCACATTGGCTTTCCTGAGGACAAACACGACCGCAGACAGCTGGCAGAGCGTTGGTTGAGGTAATCACTTTATAAGCCGCCATAAAATCGCCCTTTGCAACCTCTGCAATAAACTCAGGAATGCGAACGTTTACGGGACATCCCTCGATACAGGGTTTATGCTTACAGTTCAAGCAACGAGTTGCTTCTTCCATTGCCATTTCACCGGTATAGCCCAATGAAACTTCTTCAAAATTTTTATTTCTGATTTCAGGTGCCTGTTCAGGCATTTTAATTTTTTCTAAACTCATATTAGCCATGACGCAACATCCCCCTTTATTGAATAACTTCCTTGGCCAGCTTGTCCATACGACAGACATGATCCTTGGAAATTTCCCCTTCTCTTTGTTTATAAATAGAGTTACGGTTCATTAGCTCATCAAAATCTACCAAGTGACCGTCAAAATCCGGCCCATCAACACAGGCAAATTTAATTTCACCACCAACGGTAACACGACAGCCGCCGCACATGCCTGTACCGTCAATCATAATAGGATTTAAGCTTACAATGGTATGAATACCATAGGGTTTTGTGGTCAGGCTGACAAATTTCATCATGGGGATAGGGCCAATGGCGATTACAGTATCATATTGATTTCCTGCCTCAATCAAAGCCTTCAATTTATCGGTAACAAAGCCTTTTTCAGCTTTTGATCCATCATCGGTCATCAGGTAGTAGTTTGTGGAAACCGCTTTCATTTCATCTTCCAGTATTACAATATCTTCATTACGGAAGCCTACAATAACATCTACCTCAACACCCATGGCATGAAGAGCTTTTGCTTGGGGGTAAGCGATGGCACAGCCAACGCCGCCGCCAACCACTGCAACTTTCTTCATTCCTTCATATTCCGTTGCTGTACCCAAAGGCCCAACGAAATCTAAAATGGTATCGCCAATTTCCTTGGCGGCAAGAAGATTGGTGGAAAAACCCACCTTCTGGAATATAATTGTAACGGTGCCTTTTTCCCTATTATAATCGGCAATGGTCAAGGGAACCCGTTCACTGTATTCATCTACACGGAAAATAATAAACTGACCCGCTTGTGCTTTTTTTGCAACAAAAGGGGCTTCGATTTCCAAAAGAGTTACCGCACTGTTTAGCTCTCTTTTATCTACAATTCGAAACATGGGCAAACTTCCTTTCTCTTTTTTGATTTTTTTGCCGCTTTCATTTAACGGCATTTTTTGATAGAATTATCATAACACAAAAACAGTGGGGACAAAAGGATAAAAACGCTGTTTTTCTAAGTTACTGAAAGGAAAAAGTTTATTGCTTTTTTAGACTGCAAAAAACAGATTTTGGGCATATAAAAGGATAATGGGAGGCACTTTTTATGGATAAAAGATATAGTTTAGAGGATTTACAGGCAATTATAGAAAAGTTACGTGGGGAAGGTGGGTGTCCGTGGGACAGAGTACAGACCCACGAGACACTTAGAGAGGCAATGTTAGAGGAGGCATATGAAGCGGTAGATGCCATTGAGAGAAAGGATCAGGAAAATTTAAAGGAAGAGCTTGGGGATGTGTTGATGCAGGTGGTATTTCACGCGGAGCTTGCCAAAGAGACAGGAAGCTTTACATTGGAGGATGTGATTAAGGGGATTTGCGAGAAAATGATCTATCGCCACCCACATGTCTTTGGAAATGCCAAGGCGGATACTGCCGATGAGGTTTTGGTGAACTGGGAGATGCTGAAAAAACAAGAAAAACAGATTAAAACCCAAACTGAAGCCATGAAGCAAATCCCTATGGTTTTACCCGCCCTTATTCATGCAAAAAAAGTACAAAAAAAAGCGGCAGATGTTGGGTTTGATTTTACTGAAATTGGAGATGCTATGGATAAGGTAAGGGAGGAGATAGCTGAGCTGACAGAGTCCATTGAGCGAGGTTTGGGGACGGATGAAGAAGAATTTGGGGATTTTTTGTTTGCAGTGGTGAATATTTCCCGTTTTTTAAAAATAAATCCAGAGATTGCCTTGACAAAAGCCAGTAAAAAGTTTATAAATAGATTTGAGTATGTTGAGAATTCAGCGCTTTCAGAGGGAAAGAAGCTTTCTGAAATGACTCTGAAAGAAATGGATCATCTTTGGGATGAGGCAAAAACGAAGTCTTTATCTAAATAAAGAATCCAATAAAATTAATGAATTGTATTGAGGAGGAATTTATAATGAACAAATCTGATTTGGTAGCTGCTATCGCTGAGAAGGCAGAAATGAGCAAAAAAGATGCTGAAAAGGCTCTGAAAGCTTTTGAAGATGTAGTAACAGAAGAACTCGCGATGAATGGCAAGGTTCAGCTGGTAGGATTTGGTACATTTGATGTAGCAGAAAGAGCGGCTCGCGAAGGCAGAAACCCTCAGACAGGTATGGCAATGCCCATTCCCGCTTCCAAAGCACCCAGATTTAAAGCTGGTAAGGCTCTGAAGGATGCAATCAATAAATAATTTTGTATGCTGATAACACGCCTTTCGTAAGAAAGGCGTTTTATTTTTGCCCTTTGGCTATGATGTCTTATCTTTACATTTCATGATGTGCTGAGTTTTTATTGTATAAGATAGTATGATTTGGATAGAAAATTTGCGTTATTTTGAAAAGCATTTATAAAAAGGAGGTAGCTCGTTGCGTATTGATAAATTCCTTAAAGTATCCCGTGTGATTAAGCGCAGAACCATTGCCAATGAGGCCTGCGACGCAGGGAGAGTTATGTTAAACGGCAAGGTGGTTAAGGCAGGTGCCGAGGTTAAGGTGGGGGATATGATTGAAATTCAGTTTGGTAGTAACACCACCCGCCTGGAGGTATTAAGTATAAAAGAGTCTCCTCGTAAAGAGGATGCAGCTGCAATGTATCGTAGTGTATAACAAGTATTTATGAATTCTCAAATGGTTTGAGAGTTTCCCCATAGCATGAGAAGCCAAACTTGCGGCGTAAAGGAAGTACTTTTAACGACGCAAAGGAGGCTTTTTTTATTTTGGCAATACGGAAAAGCTTTCTTTCTTGAAGCTATAAATCCTCAGAACATAGGCCAACCTCTTTCGCCTTTGGAGTGTGGTAAGCATTTTATAAAAATAAGAAGGAACTACAACGAAGAGGGATCACCATGAGGCATGTCATATCTTTTAGGAAATTAACAGTTCAACATTTTTGATCCCAGAAAATCAACCTATGTGTCCAAGATAACTTTGAATTAAACAAAGTGAAATCAAAACGTAATCGTATTGACACCTATGCTCTTAGTAGGATGGTGCTTTTTATGCAGTCTAAAAGCCTTTTCACGGACATATATTGATAGCAGACAAAAAATGCGGGAGGCAGATCTAATGGCAGAGGAGAGAAAACGAAGCAGACATACAGTATCCATGGAGGAGCGGGAACGCATTCGTATGGGCGGTGTTTTGGAGGTGTTATCCTTTGATGAAGAAGGAATAATGTTAGAAACGGATAGCGGGTTAATGATGATAAAGGGTACAGGAATACATATGGGGAAACTGGATTTAGACGCTGGAGAAGTAACAATTGAAGGGTTATTTGATAGCATTACCTACTCTGATGGAACTTTAGGTGAGAAACACTCTTTTTTGGGAAAATTGTTTCGATAAAAAGGGGAGATTGTAATGATACTATCTTTACAGGGACAGGCGCAATTGTTTCTCTTATCTGTATTACTGGGGGGGATTCTTGGCTTAGTTTATGATTGTTTGCGAGTATTCCGCCATATTATCCCCCACAAGCGGCTGTGGGTACAACTTGAGGATGGGTTATACTGGATTTGTGCAGTTATTTTTGCCTTTGTGGTGATATTGGGAGCGAATGCTGGAGAAATCCGTTTTTTTATGATTTTAGGCATGTTTGGTGGTATGGGAGTTTACTTTTTATCCTTAAGTCATTTGGTGATTGCAGTGAGTGACAAGGTGATTTACATTGTAAAAAAAGTGCTGATTTTATTATTTACCATTATAATGACGCCCTTTCGGTTGGTTTATCTGTTAATTCGAACACCCCTGAGGAAAGCTGGCTTTTTTTGCGGTAAGTTCAAGAAAAAAGTGTTGCATTCCTGTAATTTTTATGCAAAAATAAAGCTGAATACACTGCGAAGAGACTGGAACATGGCGGTGAGAAAAAAACGGAAAAGTGGTGAAGAGCCGAATGCGCAGAAAGCGAAAGCAAAAAGACCAGCGAAGGGAAAACAACGGAAAAAAAACGCCAAGATTAGATAAAATCTTCATTCGCATATTTTTAAGTGTTTTCGTTTGTGCCGTTGCCCTTGGTGTTTTTGGGCGGTCGAGAGCCTGTGATCGGCTAAAACAAGAGCGAATGGATGTAGCATCCCAAATCCAGATGGAGCAGGATAAAAAGCTGGAGCTTGAAGAACGCAAGAAGTATTATAACAGCGACAGTTATATAGAGCAAATTGCAAAGGAACAGCTGGGTATGATAAAACCAAATGAGATTTTGTACATAAATAGAAGTCAATAGTAACAAGAAAACATAAAAAACGATATAAAAAAGCTTGACAACGTATGGAGGAATGGGTATAATCAAGTGGTCGACTTGTGGCGGAGTAGCTCAGTTGGCTAGAGCATGCGGTTCATACCCGCAGTGTCGGGGGTTCAAATCCCTCCTCCGCTATTTTTTTCGGCCCGTTGGTCAAGCGGTCAAGACGCGGCCCTCTCACGGCTGAAACAAGGGTTCGATTCCCTTACGGGTCATTGATTATCTTAATATTGCTTAAGCATGGAAGTTTAGCTCAGCTGGGAGAGCATCTGCCTTACAAGCAGAGGGTCACAGGTTCGAGCCCTGTAACTTCCATTCTTTTTTGTAAAAAAAACTGTATCGAAACAATAATCATAATTGTTTCGATACAGTTTTTCGTTTTCTTTTGAAACCTCTAGGCATGAAAGCCTAGATATGGTAACCTTCTATTAATAAATAGGAGGATGTGAGTGCAATGAAAACAACAACAAAAGAGTTATGTATACAAGGGTTGCTCGTTGCTTTAGTTACAATGAGTACCATGATATTTCAAATTCCTGTATCTGCTACGCAGGGCTATATACACCTGGGTGACAGTATGATACTGCTGATTAGTGTGTTTTTTGGTGCCAAATATGGTATGGTTGCCGGTGGGGTTGGGTCTGCTATGGCAGATTTATTAAGCGGGTATGGTCATTGGGCGCCCTTTACCCTCATTATAAAGGGAGTGATGGGATATCTTGTTGGGAAGATTTCTTCTTTTTCTGAGAGAAACCAGAAATTCTTCACCCCTCGCAATATGACAGGGTCTGTACTGGGCATTTTTTGGATGGTTTTTGGCTACTTCGTGGGTGGAGGTATTTTGAAAAGCAGTTTTGCTGTAGCTGCGGTTTCAATTCCAGAAAATTTGGTTCAGGGTTTTGCAGGTTTTGTAATTTTTATTGTGGTGGGTATTGCATTTCACAGAGCAAAAATATATAAATTTGTCTTAACCCGATGATATTTGTTTTAAGAAGCATTAATATAGTAGTAAGTCGGATTTTTTCAACATTTTTGCTTTAAAAAGTTACGCTTATAGGCTTATAAGTTATATTATTTTGGGATGCTTAGGCAGACAAATATTTTTTGGGAAAGAAGATATTTATTGTTATCAATACGTTTAAAGGTTTGTTGTTTGCCAATTGCAAGCAGCAAACCTTTTTGTATACAAGAAGAATTTTGGTAGAAAGTATGACATATCTGTGTTTTAAAAAGAAATGTTTCAGGATATAATGAAATGAAGCTATTTACCTTGTTTTGTAGAAGGAAAAAGTATTCAATACATAAGTGAATATGATAAAAGAAAAGAGTTTTTCTATTCATATATTCTATAGTTTTTTCTAATGAATGCTGTTAAAGTATACAAGTTAAAAAATTAGATTGTAAGTATTTTGTAGAAGATGTAATAAAGATGCAATCTTTTGTTAAAAATGTATCATTTTTATGAAGGTTGTACTTTTTTGAATTTTTGACATAAAATAAATAGACAAGGCCTTTTTAATGAGTAATTGACTGATGAGAAGGGTTGTGTTATATTCCACTAAGACTTATGAAAGTTGAAAAAATAGGAGGAAAAGGTAATGAAAATAATCACAATTATATTAATAGCGGTGAGCCTTGCTATGGATGCCTTTGCCGTCTCTATTTCCAATGGTGTTTGTACACGAGGGTTTGGAAAGAGGGATGCACTGAGACAAGCGGCTTTTTTTGGAGGGTTTCAGTTCATAATGCCTGTTATTGGATGGTTTTTGGGCTGTAGTGTAAAGACCTACATAGAGGCGGTTGACCACTGGATAGCATTTTTGTTACTGCTTGTCATTGGAGGAAACATGATCTATGGAAGCATAAAGGGTGAGGACGATGACAATAGTTGCAGCACCACACTGACAAATAAAATGCTTTTCTTACAAGCGATAGCTACTAGTATTGACGCCTTAGCTGTGGGAATTAGCTTCGCTATTTTAGATGTGAATATTTTAGAGGCCGGCATCATCATTGGTGTTGTTTCTTTTGTAATTTCTTGCCTTGGGGCTTGGGCTGGGAAATATTTGGGGGATAAGCTGCAATCAAAGGCTGAAATGATTGGCGGTGCAGTGTTAATATTGATCGGGGCTAAAATTTTATTGGAGCATACACTACTGGGGGTTGGGTGAAAATATATGGAATGGATACAATCAATTGATAGTATCATTTTAACGGGCCTAAGAGATTTTTTTTGCGTTCCTTGGTTGGACAGTACCATGATTTTCATTTCTCAATTGGGAGATCGAGGTCTCATTTGGATTGCATTGACAATCCTCTTTTTTTTCATGAGCAACAGAAACAATTCATACAGGTCAGGGGGGATTGTTTTAGCCCTTAGCTTGGCTGTCAATGGACTGCTTTGCAATAAGCTGCTAAAGCCTATGGTGGGCAGAATGCGACCATATGACCTGATTGGGTATGAGATTTTGGTTCCTAGATTATCTGATTTTTCTTTTCCTTCCGGACATACAGCAGCCTCCTTTGCGGCGGCTACTGCTATTTATGCACAGAACAAAAAATGGGGTATGTTTGCATATCTTTTTGCCACATTAATGGGCTTTAGCCGCTTATATTTAGGGGTACATTTTCCCTCGGATGTTTTGGCGGGTGCATTTACGGGCTGGGTTGCTGCAAAGATTTCTATTTATCTATATAGAACACTCACTTTGTCAAAAAAAAGTCGAATTTCGTAAAATAATGATTGCAAAGCCCATTTTTTTTATATAGAATAAAAGAATGGTTTTTTAATAAGATTGGTGTTTCCACTTCTTGGAGGGAGCAGAGGAGCATTCAATGACAAAGGAAGAAGGGTTTGAGTATGGCAATACCAGTTATTTTGCAGTTGCTAACCATGGTAATCCTTATGGTTGTCGGTGTTATACTGCATAAAAAGCAATATTTATCCACGGCGAATGCGAAGGGTCTCTCCATTGTATTAACCCGTGTGGCAGTACCTTGCAATATGATTATTTTGATGCAAAGAGAGTATTCTGCTGAGATTTTTGCAGGATTTTTGAAAACCTGTGGTGTTACTTTTTTCATGTGCTGTATTGGTGCAGTAATGTTTTTTGCAGTTGGAAAAATAAAGAAGATGGATTTGAAAGAGCTGGGGCTTTTTTCCGGCGGTGGCGTGTATAGCAATGTTATTTTTATGGGACAGCCCTTGATTATGGCCATGTATGGCGCTGAAGGATTAATTTTCTGCGTGGCAGTTATGTTTACCTGCAACGTTTTTTTGTTTACCGTTTGCTCATTCTTGTTCAATTTGGGAGGAGAAGACAAGAAGTCTTTCGGTAAAATGATGAAAGATGCATTTTTTAATTTGATTTGCTTTTCCGCAATTATCGGTGTTTTTTGCTTTGTGAATTCTATTGCTTTACCAGCACCTATTTATGATGCCTTGTTATTTAGTGCAAATACAACGGTTTGTTTGTCTATGATTTATATTGGTACATTGTTGGCTGCGGCAAATGTAAGAGAGATTTTTCAAGATAAGGTTGTTTATATTTTTAGCATTTTAACGTTAATTATTATGCCTGTTATCACAAAAGTTATTGCGGCATTTTTCCTGAAGGGGATGGCCCTAAATGTATTGGTTGTGCTTATGGGAACACCTGCAGCGGCGGCCTTGCCTTCTTTCGCTGAGTTATATGGAAATGATGCAAAAAGAGCATCGGAATATGTTTTTGTTTCCACTATTTTATCTGTGGTGACGCTTCCCATTGTTGCAGAATTTTTGTGCAGAGCGTAATATAGAAAAATCCAGAAGGTTTATATACATAAAGCTATGAAAGAATTTTCATTAATAAAATAAAACTACAAGAACTATTTAAGTAAATTATGAAAAACAAGAAGCCTGTATTGCAAGAGGAATTTATTTTGCAATCAGGCTTTTTTTCAAAGAAATATTTGTGAAGTTGCCTAAAAGAATTCTGAAAATTCAGAAAGACGAAATGTGGTGTTTATATTTTGAGGGGGATTTTTAAGATGATCCCTATGAGAAGAAAGCCATTATAAATTATTATTAGGAGAGTGAAAATATTCACTATGTTTTTCAAAAAAAGGATTATTTTGAAGGGTTTTGTATACGAAGGATAATTATTTTTAGAAAAAGCCAACTTTTTTTCAAAAAAATTGGATGGGAATGCCTGAAAGGGTTGATTTTTCCTAATCATATCGTTTATACTAGTGCGTGGGACAGAATAAGACTTAAAATAAGATTTGGATACAGTTAGATACTGCATTTCAAAAGCTGCTAGGGACAGGGCTAACCGTGGCAGAGGAAGGGGGTAGTGTCTTTGTCTATTTATTAACTAAGGATGCGTGTTTGGAATCTTGTGGATAGTCGGGTTTTGTTATTCCGATCAAAAGGTCGGGCGGAAATAATATCTAAAATACATGAAGAAACAATTCAAAAGAGAATCAGGGGGATTTAATCATGGAAAACTTGATGTACTTGGCGCCTGTATTTGGTATACTCGCGCTGGTGTTCGCCTTCGTTCTTGCGGGGAAGGTTAACCGTGAAGAAGAAGGAACAGAACGTATGGCAGAAATTGCAGCTGCCATCAGAGAAGGTGCAAATGCTTTCTTGAAAGCAGAATACCGTATCTTAGTTATTTTTGCAGTAGTTTTATTTATTTTGATTGGTTTTGGTGTAGACTGGATGACAGCAGGCTGTTTCGTATTTGGTGCACTCCTTTCTACTCTTGCTGGCTACTTTGGTATGTCAGTTGCAACAAAGGCAAATGTAAGAACTGCGAATGCAGCCAGAGTTGGCGGTATGAATAGAGCCCTTTCTATCGCTTTCAGCGGCGGCGCCGTTATGGGCATGTCCGTAGTTGGCCTTGGTTTGCTTGGTGTTGGTGCAATTTATGTATTGACACAAAATGCAAACATTTTGTTTGGCTTTGGTTTAGGTGCTTCTTCAATCGCTTTGTTTGGCCGTGTTGGTGGTGGTATTTATACTAAGGCTGCTGACGTTGGTGCTGACTTGGTAGGTAAGGTGGAAGCAGGCATTCCTGAGGATGACCCTCGTAACCCTGCAGTTATTGCTGATAACGTTGGCGATAACGTAGGTGACGTTGCAGGTATGGGCGCCGACCTTTTCGAGTCCTATGTTGGTTCCATCATTTCTGCAATTACCTTAGGTATTATTTACTTCCAGGCAGAAGGTGCAGTGTTCCCATTGGTTTTGGCGGCAGTTGGTATTTTAGCTTCCATTATCGGTACATTCTTTGTAAAGGGTGATGAAAAATCTAACCCTCACAAGGCGTTGAAGGCAGGTTCCTATTCTTCCGCAATATTGGTTGCGATTGCTTCTTTAGTATTAAGCTATTTATTCTTTGGTGATATGAAGGCCGGTATTGCAATTATTTCCGGTTTGGTGGTAGGACTTATGATTGGTGTTATCACTGAGGTATATACATCTGGCGATTATAAATCCGTTAAGAAAATCGCAGATCAGTCTGAAACAGGCCCTGCAACAACAATTATCAGCGGTTTGGCTGTTGGTATGGAGTCTACAGCGATTCCCGTTATTTTGATTGTAATTGGTATTTTTGTTGCCCATGCAGTATCAGGTCTTTACGGCATTGCATTGGCGGCAGTTGGTATGCTTTCCACAACAGGTATTACAGTAGCAGTTGATGCTTATGGCCCTATTGCGGATAATGCAGGTGGTATTGCAGAAATGAGCGGTCTGGATCATTCTGTAAGAAATATTACAGATAAGCTTGACTCCGTTGGTAACACAACAGCAGCTATGGGTAAAGGCTTTGCAATTGGTTCTGCTGCATTGACAGCTTTGGCATTGTTCGTTTCTTATGCACAAGCAGTTGGATTAGCAGAAATATCTATTCTTGAGCCAAGAGTAATTATTGGTATGTTCATTGGTGGTATGCTTCCTTTCCTTTTCTCTGCATTTACAATGCAGTCCGTTGGTAAAGCGGCATTTGAAATGATTGAAGAAGTAAGACGTCAGTTCCGAACCATTCCTGGAATTATGGAAGGTACTGGAAAACCTGATTATAAGAAGTGCGTTGAAATTTCAACAACAGCAGCATTGAAAGAAATGCTGGTTCCCGGTATCATGGCTGTGGCAGCTCCTTTGGTTGTGGGTATCCTTTTGGGTACATCTGCCTTGGGTGGTTTGTTAGCTGGTTCTTTGGTAACTGGTGTATTGATGGCTATCTTTATGGCTAATGCAGGTGGTGCATGGGATAATGCAAAGAAATATATTGAAGAAGGCAATCACGGTGGTAAAGGCAGTGAAGCACACAAAGCAGCAGTTGTTGGTGACACTGTTGGTGACCCCTTCAAGGATACTTCCGGTCCTTCTATCAACATTTTGATTAAGTTGATGACAATTGTTTCTTTGGTATTTGCTCCATTGTTCATGTCAATTAATAGCATTCTGTAATAAAGAACAATTGATTTTTGTTGGGATAGATTTGAGAATAAAATGTTTCTTGAATGTTATCTCCATAAGCTTTAAAGAGTTTTTTAAAAGGTGGCAACTTTGTTGCCACCTTTTTTTGTTATTCGTTTTTGGAAATAAAGTTCTAAGGGTAGAGCAGAATGGCTATTTTTTTGGAGAAAGAAGTTTACGTAAGTGGGATGGATATTACCCGCTGGGTCATTAATAGGTTGCCGGATTTTATAGGGGCGAGGCAGAGATGAGTTGATAAACCTCAGTTAATAGTCCTCAATAGGAAAAGGATAGGAGAACTGTGGGAATTCAGATTTTCTCTACCCATAAAAAAAGGCTTGTGCTATAATCATTTGTAAAGGGAGTTGAGAAAAATGGAAACATTCACTGGTTTTTTACCGGAAACAATAGATTTTTTGTGGGAGCTTAGAATGAACAACAGCAAGGAATGGATGGATCAAAATAGGGAGCGTTACAAAGCGGTCCTTAAAATACCCTTTGATCAATTCTCAGCTGCAATTTCAGAAGGATTCACTGAAGCTACAGGGGAGAAGATGGATTGGTCGGTATCTCGCATCAATCGTGATATTCGTTACTCCAAGGATAAGAGCCCTTATCGTTCATGCCGTTGGGTGGTATTAAAAGAGCCCCTTTTATCAGGAACGGATTGGAAAATGCGCCCAGCTTTTTATTTTGAAATATCCCCAGAGGGCTATAGCCATGGTATGGGGGTTTATGAGGCGACCCCTGCCTATCTCAATGCATATCGGGAAAAAATACGAAATAAACCTTTTGAATTTTTAAACATAATTGGGGAATTTGAAAAGAAGAAGGAATTTATATTGATGGGTGATAATTATAAAAAGGTGGATGCCTCGGCATTACCCAAAGAGATAGGCCCCTGGTATATTAAGAAGAACTTTTACGTGAATGAAGTAAAGAACATTGAAGATATCATATTCTCTGAAGCACTGCCCCAGATGATCGTTGAAAAGTGGAAGGCTTTGGTTCCCCTGTATCGTTATCTGAAAAACATCAAGTGTGAATAAAAAACAAAAGTTCCCTCGACGAAGTGAATCTCAAAGCGAAGGAACTTTATTTTTTATTACCCAAAAGCTTTTGCTAAGGAGGCAACGGCATCTGTTTTAATCATTGCTTCGCCATGCTCCAGAAGGAAATATTTCGACAAAGTAGTGGAAATGTGTTTTTGACCGAATTCATCTAAAATAAGTTCAATATAATCATTACTTTCATCGGCGGTATATGTATCCGCCTGCAGAACGAGGAAAAATCTTTCATTGCTTTTAAATAATGCACTTTCCCCTCTATAGCAGTCGTCTAAACGCAGGCTGGCATCAATGGCATCATCCAAGGTTTGGAAAGAAAAAATAAGTATATCATCGCCTTCAAGGTCTTTTGTTTCAACCAAGTCTAAGGGTTTCTTTTTCCATTTATGTGCCTCTTTGTTTTTAAACAGCAAATCCATAGGATTTTCACTTTTGTTTTTCTGATCAATTTTTGTAACGATAATCATAATGCCGTCAATACCCACTGGAACTGCCTCAACCATAAGGGGCGTGCTTTCGTTGATAAAATCGTATTCATCCAAGGCTTGCTCCATAATATCCCGGAAAAGCTTTTGTGTTTTGTCAGAAGGATTGATCAAATCCTCCAGTTTTAAGTCTCGTTCGACCAAATCAGCCCTGGTAAGGGTTAACTTTAATTGATTTTCACTTACACGTTCTATTTTCATTTAAATCACTTCCTTATCTCTTCAATTAGAAAAACGGGTCGTGTTTTGAATTCCACTATACTTTTTACTTGAAATATAGTATAGTATAATGAATTGGAGAGAAGATGTAAAGAGGGTAATACCGCCATATTTTATTAATTTTAACAAAGAAGGGGTGATAGCTGCAATGAAAAAGCGGCTTATTCCAATAATTTTGACAGTTCTTATTTGGGCAGGTATGTATTATTATTACTTACCTCCGTTAAATATTCATTCTCGTGACAGTTGGGTGTTTATTTTAACGATACTTGTAGTTGGGATTATTATTAACTTTTGGACCATATTCCGTGCTGTTTTTTTGGATAGAACAAGCCCGGAGCGTGCGGCAAACAGGAAAATCATGAAAAAGCTTTTGATTGTTCCTGTGGCACTGGCAATATTTTATGCTGTGGGAACGTTGCTTTCTTCTCCTATTATACGGGCGTCTGCCTACAATCGGCTTTTAACGGTGGAAACCAGTGATTTTGCAACAGATATTCATGAGGTTGACTATAACAAAATACCCATTTTGGATAGTGATTCTGCCGCAAAGCTTGCAGAGAGAGAAATGGGTAGCATGGTGGATATGGTTTCCCAGTATGAAGTAAGCTCCTTTTTCAACCAGATCAATTATCAGGAAAAACCTGTAAGGGTTACCCCTCTGCGTTACGGTGATTTGATTAAATGGATTACAAACCGCAGCACAGGCATTCCTGCATATATCCAAATTGATATGACAACACAAAATGTTGATTTGGTAAAGTTGCAGCAGGGAATTAAGTACTCTCCTTTTGAGCATTTTGGGCGGAACTTATATCGTTATGTTCGATTCCGTTATCCAAATGCAATGATACGCACCACCAATTTTGAAATTGATGAAAGCGGCGTTCCTTATTGGGTATGTGCTGTTCAGGATAAAACCATCGGTTTGTTCGGTGGTACAGATATTAAAGGTGCCATTGTTGTAAACGCTGTAACAGGCGAGCATGTTTATTATGACATTGCCGATGTACCTCATTGGGTTGACAAGGTATATGACGCTAACCTTTTGATTGAACAGTATGACTATTACGGTACCTTAAAGAAAGGGTATCTGAACAGTATCTTTGGTCAAAGGGAGTGCTTGAAGAGTACAGAGGGGTACAATTATATTGCCCTTGATGATGACGTTTGGGTATATACCGGCGTTACCTCCATTGGCGGGGATGAATCCAACGTTGGTTTTGTGCTGATGAATTCCAGAACGAAGGAAACAAAGTACTATCAGGTTTCCGGGGCTAAGGAAATTTCTGCTATGTCCTCTGCGGAAGGTCAGGTTCAGCATTTAGGCTATAACGCAACCTTCCCGATTTTATTGAATATTGCCAACGAGCCAACGTATTTCCTCTCTCTGAAGGATGCGGCAGGGCTGGTTAAAAAATATGCCATGGTAAACATTCAGAAATATCAAATTGTAGCCATTGGAGATACAGTGGCTGAGTGTGAAAAGGTATACCGAAATTTAATGGCCGGAAACGGGATTAGCACCATTGATTCAGGCAAGGCGTTAAAGATTAGCGGCACTATCAACATGATGAAAGATATTGTAGCAGATGGAAACACCTATTATTATTTAATGCTGGATGGCAGTGAATTGCTTTTTGAAATTGAGGTAAAAAATCAATTGGGAATTCTGAAAAAACAGGTTGGTGATACTATTTCTTTAGAATATGTGGCAGAACCAAACGGTGTGAATACTGTTATTAATTTAAAGTAAATAAAGAAAACTTGAGGAAAGCAGCCACTATTCCATTGGTGGCTGTTTTACTGCGTTTATTATATTTTTCTGAAATAGTTTCCCATATGTTGACACTTTAATAGGAAGAATGTAAAATAATAAGATATAATGTGATTCTTATGAGCAAAAGTAGGAATCTCCTAATCCAGCGGAGGTAAATTATGAGCGGTGACAAAAACAGCAATACAAACCCCGGTTCTCGAGGTACGAACGATAACGAATACTATGAAGATTTATATAACGATCTACCAAAGGAAGTGGTGGATATTTTAATGCAGACGCACCCATTAATGAGTAAGGACGAAAACACAGAAGTCAATCGCTCCAAAAGACGTCCTTCCAGAGAGGATATTGAGGAGGTTCGAGAGGCAAGAATGCAACAGGTAAGCAGTGAAATCAATGAGATTAGAAAGGCACCTCAGCAAGAGGGAGACCCTACCAGATATGTTTCAAGACGTGCAAGAAATAATTATGATCCTTCCGGAGAAGATACGAATAATATGGCATCTTCAGGGCATAAAATGGAACAGGACGAGTATGACGATGGCATCCAGTATGTAAGTGTTGTGCCTGCTCGAAAAAAATCAAAAATATTAGAAGAGGCTTCTCAGCAAACCTTTGCACCTGCAAAGCGCAAGAAGTTCCGAAAAGAAGAAAATGCTTTTGAAGATTTTACTCCCAATGGCAGAGGCCGCTATGAGGATTTGGATTTTGCGGAGAAGGCAAAGCAGGAAAATCTAGACAGCCTTTATGATGACTATGATGATGAAGAGGACTATCACGGCGGAGTGAATAAGCTTAGTATAATTTTAGGAATCATTGGGCTAATATTAATTGTGTTCCTGATTTTTAAATGTGTCAGCCTAAGCAGCAAGCTGGAGGAGGCCCAGAATCAGGTAACTGCAAATGGAGATTTGAGTAGCAAGTATGAAAAAATACAACTTGAAAAAATGCAATTGGAAGAAGAATTGGCAGACTTGAAAGGCACCAACCCGGAAAAAAGCACGTCTAGCGCAGACAATTCCAACACAAATACCCCTAGTGCAAACAATTCTAGTACAATAAAGTCCAATACAACAACCAATAATTCAGGTAGCAATGCCAATGCATCAGAATATGTTGTTCAAGAGGGTGACACTGCATGGAGTATTGCCCAGAAGGTATTAGGCAATGGTGCTCAATACCAGAAAATTTTGGATGCGAATAATTTAAAGGAAACAGATACCATCAGTGTTGGAACAAAACTGAAAATTCCTAGATGATAAAAGATAGGAGAATAAAACATGGAAAACGATCTGCAGAAAAAAACTCTGGCAGAATTGAGAGAGATGGCGAAGGAAATGGACGTTAAGTCCATTTCTACACTGAAAAAAAGTGAATTGATTGAAAAGATATCAGAAAAGCAGTCTCAGGCGGAACGTGTTGCCGTTAAACGTGTGACTGCTTATGGTTTTTCTCTGCAGGAGAATCAGGAGCCGGTGAAAAAACCCGAAACGCCAGTTGAGGGGAAAGAAGAGGGGTATCCTCACAGGGAAAGAGTAGTCCAAAGAGAAGAAAAGGCTACGGTTATGGAAAATAGCGTACCGGGCGAGGGAATACTGGAGGTAATGCCCGATGGGTTTGGCTTCCTTAGAACCCAGAATTTTCTTCCCGGAGCCGGAGATATTTATGTATCTCCATCCCAAATCAGAAGATTTAACTTAAAAACAGGGGACGCTGTGAAAGGAAATATTCGTACAGCAAGGGAGGGTGAGAAGTTTGGAGCCCTTTTATTCGTAAAATCGGTCAACGGAGATTTTCCCGATCAGGCGGCAAAACGTCCCAATTTTGAGGATTTAACACCTATTTACCCTGAAGAAAAGTTGCACTTTGAGGTTAGCCGAGAGGAGCTTTCAGGAAGGATTATCGATCTTTGTGCCCCCATTGGTAAGGGGCAAAGAGGAATGATTGTGGCACCCCCTAAGGTGGGTAAAACTGTTCTTTTAACTCAAATGGCCAATGCCCTAACAAAAAACCATAAAGAAGTGCATCTTATCGTACTTTTGATTGATGAGCGTCCTGAGGAAGTAACAGATATTCAGCGCTCCATAGAGGGTGAGAATGTTCAGATTGTTTACTCAACCTTTGATGAACAGCCGGAACACCACAAACGAGTGACGGAGATGGTTTTGGAAAGAGCAAAGCGTCTGGTGGAGCAAGGGAAAGATTTGGTTATTCTCTTAGACAGCCTAACAAGACTGGCTAGAGCATATAACCTGACTATTCCACCAAGCGGAAGAACCC
>JAEZPX010000098.1 GCA_023413275.1 Bacillota bacterium
TAATACACTTAAAAATTTCTTCATAAACCTCTCTCCTTTTTGTATTGAATATTTGCCCTGATTTTATGCAAAATTTCCCTTTGTAATTATGCACCTTGGACATACGAAAATAATAGCAATTTATGAAAAGGAAGTCAATGATTTTACAGCACATTGACCAATTTTGTATACTCCTACAATTTCCTGTTTTGGTTTTAAGTAATTTAGCACAATAACTTGATTTTGTGAAATTTTTTTCACCTTGTGTTATATTTTTTTTATTTTTAAAAAACTATAGGAATTTTAGATTGCTTTTGATAAAAAAACAGAAAAATTTTTCAGAAATAAGTTTGTTTTCGTTTTTTAAGTCTTAAAAGCTATTCTTCCCTGTTCCTAAAAAAATATTAAAAATTATCTTATTGACCTGCAAATTTTTATATATTATACTAAATCTAAACAATGCACAGAGGTTGAATTTTTATTTATATTTATTAATTTTTATGAATATTTATTTTGTTTTTGGAGGTATGTATATGTACGATATTATTACAATTGGTGAAATTCTAGCGGAAATACTTGCAGAAAAAAAGAATCAGAATTTTTTTGAATTGGGCGGCACTCTATTAGGTCCCTTCCCCAGTGGCGCACCAGCCATTGCAATTGACCAGGCGGCGAAAATGGGTGCGAAAACGACAATTGTGGCAAAAGTGGGAAAAGATGACTTTGGTTTACTCAATAAAAATAGACTGGAATCCTCAGGAGTGGATACCTCAAACATCATTGAAACATCAGATAATACTACAGGAAATGCTTTTGTAACATATGCCACGGATGGCAGCAGAAGATTTATCTTCCATTTTAAACACGCTGCTTGTGGGGAACTTGGTCCCAATGATATTGATGATTCATTGATTAAGAATTCTAAAATACTGCATATTATGGGCTGTTCAGTAACTGGAAGTCCCTCTATGAGTGCGGCAATTATGAAGGCAATTCGCACTGCAAAAAAACATAGTGTAAAAATCAGCTTTGATCCTAACATCCGACCTGAACTTCTAACTGGAGAAACCTCAAATTATTTCAATGAAATTTTAGAATCTTGTGACTTTCTATTAACAGGAAAAAGCGAGCTTGTAAAATTATTTGGGGCATATGAAAAAAACCTATTGGAATTGTTAAAGAAAAAGGATAGAATTATAGTAATAAAGGATGGTTCCAGAGGTACAGATGTGTACACACGAAACGAAGCTTTTCAAGTAGGCACATTCCCTACAATCGAAGTGGATCCTACTGGTGCAGGCGACTGCTTTGACGGAACTTTCTTAGCCTTATATTGTAACGGTATTGATATCAAAACGGCAACGAAATATGGAAATGCGGCAGGGGCTTTGGCCGTATCTAAAAAAGGCCCCATGGAAGGTAATTGCAGAAAAGAAGAAATTGAGCATTTGATTTCCGAAAATCCCTCAGTTGAGGCGATAGATATAGAAAACCCTTTCACAAAATTATTATAAAAGATTTATAGGAGATTAGAAAATGCATTTAGTGGACTCAGCATATGAAAATATTAAACTCAATATGGACAGTCTTTCTTCCTCAGAAAAAAAAGTTGCTGCTTTTTTATTGGATAATATTGATAGGATACAGTCCCTAAATGTGGTAGGTATTGCTAAGGAAAGCTGTACCAGCGAAGCCACAGTGGTACGTATGAGTAAAAAATTAGGCTATAAAGGCTTTTATCAGCTTAAAGTTATGCTGATTCATAGTCTGGACCAAGAGCAGCAGCAATCCAGCAATGGCCCCCTCTGTAATTTAAATGAATTTTTTCAAGCTTCAGCTCAAAATATGCTGCATATCGGAAATATGTTAGATCAAAAAACATTTTGGAGCTGTGTGGACCTTATTGCTTCTGCAAATACAGTTCATGTCATTGCCTCTGGAAATACCATTCCCTCCGTTTTGGAATTTTCATTTCGTTTGGGACGTATAGGGATTGCCACTACTACCTCTATTTCCGATGAACTGGAGCTTGCCAATATTAACTTAGCCCGATATGGCGATATTGTCATTGGCGTTTCCCATAGCGGGGGATCAAAGAATGTGGTACGTGCCTTTGAACTGGCTAGAAAAAAAGGGATAGCCACAGTCGCTGTTACTGATATCACAACAAGCCCTCTAAAAAAACATGCAGATTATGCTTTAGCTAGCACCATTGAATCCTCTTCAACATCCGTATTTGGTGCAGAATCGCATATCTACACCAGTGTTATATTAGATGCCCTTGTGTTTTTTGCGGCAAATAAAAAACGAACTCCTCAGGGGGTGAAAATGTTTTTAGCTGAAACACAGGTACCATAACCCGTAATCAAAAAAGGAGCCAAAATGGATAATACTAACGATGTACCTGAAGAGCTTACCTCACAATATAATAAATTCAAATTCCATCGTACTGTCCTCATTCTTTGTGTGCTTTACTTTGGTTATACTTATGTTGTTGACTTTCCTTCAGGATCTATTCTCTATCGAATCATTATGGGTGGCATCCTTATTGCAATTACCTCTCTCGCTTTCTATTCCCATAAAAAAATGAGAGCATTGCAAACGAAAATACAAAAGGGAAATAAAAATATTTAGTATAATCAGGAACACCGGTTTAGCTGAGTGGTGTGTCCTGCTCTTATAAGGGGCTGTTTACATGCAACGTCCGATGGCGTATTGAAAAAATACTTCTTTTGTCACGTGGCCTGCTACTATTAAAGCAGTTGTATTTTTGTATATTCTAAAAGTTTTAGTATTTCTACCTTACAAAAACCTTACAGCTAAAACAAAAATCTATTCAACTAATGGCACAGTTTTGTCAAGTTAGTGCACACAATAAAACAGGCTGAGTAGAATAATCTTTTCAGCCTGTTTTTTGTCGTCTTAATTCGCACCATCTGATTATGGCTGAAAGCAAGTTGTTGTAATATGTAAAGTGAGATTACTACCTTAAGCATAATTTCTTTCTATTATCTTTCCTGACATACTAATTGGGCAATCTCATTTTCTAACGAAGCCTTGTTCACTTCATTTCTTTTATGAATGTTTTCCAATTGTTCTAAAGCCATTGTAACTTGATTGGCTACCTGAGATACACTCTTTTGACTATCATGGATACGAGAAAGTACGCTCCAATCTGCAATCAATCCATCAAAAAAATAATCAGCAAACCGCAAGAAACCATCAATATTTACTTGACCCATGTTTTGATATATTTTGACGTCCGCAAGTTCTGTACGAAAGGAGCTAAGTAAGACTTGTAAATGCTCTGCACTTGTTTGAGCATTATCTAGGTCAGAATGTTTTGCCATAGCAGAAATCATTCCACCACCCATTAGATCCCAAGCTCCCCAACCTTCCGCACTACTAAGGCTATCTTCAATACTTTTAATTTCTATAATACAGGCATTACCCACCGCAATAGCTTCGTCTACCTCACCAAGCTGATTTGTTATTTCACCAAGCTGACGTTCCAAATCACATAGCTTCTCTGCATATTCTGGATTGCTATGTAATAAAACTTATATTTCACTAAATACCTGCCGGAACCTATCATCACTGCCATTCAACTCTTGTTTTTCTTTAATGAGAATGTCCTTGCGATTGGAGCATTGTTCTTTTTGACGAATAGCTGCATCGTATTTTAGTTTTGCTACAAAAGCCTCCTGCAACTCCTTGTCTAACTGTTGCTCTTTTCTTCCTAATATAGAATAAAAAATGGAAGTTATTGATGTGCTTTTCAACCGCTCTACATCATGGTTCTCCTTGGCGAGAATGGAACGTAGTTCATATTCCTTTTCCATAAGTTCAATCTCTTCTTGTTTTAAGCTGATTAACATGGACTCAATTTTATTTTTCCGCTCTATTTTACGCGAAAGCACTTTTAATTCTTCTCTCATATCCTCAAGCACTGTGCACCTCCAAATGTAAAACTTGAAATATGTATTTAAAGTTTTTGAAATCATACTTTTATTTTTTATATTTAATCAATTTATTATACTTTAAAATGATTGCAAGTACAACTTTTCTCAATATAAATAAGAAAGTAAACTAATTGAAGAGGAGTACACATTTCCTTAGTCCAATACTGAATTTTGAAGCAATCCAAATTTATAAACTAGAAATTTATTCTCCTTATTAAATTATTTGTAACCATATAATCCGATTGTTGAACTGTTTTGTCTCAATAGTAATAATAGATACCAACATAAAAAAAGAACTGCCTCAGCAGTTCTTTCGAAATTGAAATCTGGCAACCATCTACTTTCCCAGGCAGCTTCCCACCAAGTATCATCGACCGTTTAGGTCTTAACCGACGTGTTCGGAAT
>JAEZPX010000102.1 GCA_023413275.1 Bacillota bacterium
GATAGGATGTCATTTATCTGCGGCAAAGGGTTACCTTGCCATGGGCAAGGATGCAGAGAAAATTAGTGCCAATGTTTTTCAGTTTTTTACAAGAAACCCAAGAGGGGGCAATGTGAAGGCGCTGGACAAAAAGGATTTGGAGGCATATATTGCTTTTGCCAAAGAGAAGGGAATTGGTACGCTGTTAGCCCATGCCCCTTATACCATGAATGCCTGTTCTGCCGATGAAGGGTTGAGGGAATTTGCTAGACGAATGATGGAGGAGGACTTAGAGCGGTTGGAGCTTTTGCCTGATGTGATGTATAACTTTCACCCTGGCAGTCACGTAAAGCAAGGGACGGAAGTTGGAATTCAGGTGATATCTCAGATGCTGAGAGAGGTTTTGAAAAATGGAGGAAAAACCCCCATTTTGTTGGAAACCATGGCAGGCAAAGGCAGTGAGGTAGGCAGTAGCTTTGAAGAAATCAATGAAATCATTCAGCAAGTGGATGGACATGAGCGGATGGGAGTCTGTTTGGATACCTGCCATGTTTATGATGGGGGTTATGACATTGTGGGGGATTTAGACGGCGTTCTGGCCGAATTCGATGGTATCATCGGTTTAGAACGGTTGCGGGCCATTCATTTGAATGATAGCAAAAATCTTATGGGAAGTCATAAAGATCGACATGAAAAAATCGGTGAGGGGTCTTTGGGCTTAGAAGGAATAAAAAGAATCATAAATCACCCCAAGCTGAGGCACCTACCTTTTTATCTGGAAACTCCCAATGAGTTAGAAGGATATAGGGCGGAAATTGCAATGTTAAAAGCAAACAGAAATGAAGCATGAACCTCAAGATCATAGCGTGGGACCTTAGTCTTTGCCCAAGCCTACTGGCTTCTTGAAAAAAGTAAGATTAAAAACTTGAATAGAAATGATAGTTTCACGTGGACTTGGTCTATCCGAAAAATGTGTGGAAAAATGAAATGTTTGCGTATAAAAGTTTGGGTCAAGCCTATGCAAGGCTTGAGGGGCTGGGGAGTGCCCCGAGACCTTCGACGTATGACTTTAAAGAACTTTAAAGAACGGAGGGTTCGTATTGGAGAAAATCCATTTTTATCATAGCCCTATTGGGATTTTGGTATTGGGTGAAGAGGATGGCTTCCTTACTCGTGTATCTTTTCATAAGGGAATCAATACACCTTACATCATAGAAAATACACCGTTGCTGGAAAGAACAGAGAATCAGCTTAAGGAATATTTTAAGGGGGAAAGAATGTCTTTTGACCTTCCTTTACGCCCAATGGGCACAGACTTTCAAAAAAAGGTATGGCAGGCATTGCATAGCATTCCCTATGGTGCCACTGCATCCTATGGTGACATTGCAAAGCAGGTAGGTTCTGAAAAAGCTTTTCGGGCAGTTGGCATGGCAAATAATAAAAATCCCTTAGCCATTGTTATTCCCTGTCATCGTGTCATCGGCAGTGATGGAAAATTAGTGGGGTATGGTGGCGGCTTGGAAAATAAAGTTTTCTTATTGAGCCATGAATCAAAATATAGGAAATAAAGATAAAAGAGCTGTTGGCAGGGGAGAATCAAGGCCAACAGCTTTTATCTTTTTTAAAACAGTTATACTTTTTGTATTTTTAAAATTTGAGGTGCATATCCTGCCAAAATACGGATAACAATAATTTGGATCACAGTCATGACGCAGGTTTGTATGATTCTTGTAGGCATTAATGCCCAAAAAAGTGTACCATAGAGCATGGATATCCATAGGGTATTCAAAAGCAAAGAACCAATAATTTGCGTAAATATGGACGCTAAAACAATATTTTTTAGATTAGCTTTTTTGTGAAGAAATACACCAAACAATATACCGGTAATGAATGCTGTGAGAGTAAAGCCGGGAAAAAATTGTCCGATGGGGAACAGTGTTGCTCCAAGAAAATCCGCCGCCGCCGCCACAATCCCTGCGGGGATAGGCCCTAAGAGCATACCAGCCAAGGCAATGGGTGCAAAGGCGAACCCGATTTTTAAATCCCATGCTGAGATGGATAAAAAGCGGGACAAGATAATTGAGAGCGCCATCAAGAGTGCCATAATGACAAGACGATGGGTGTTAGATAGTTTTTGCTGCATAGAAAAAAGACCTCCTTTTTGTTCTGCGGGGTCTTTTGAAAAAACCCCTTCATTATCGTATAACATTACGCAAATAGCCCCAAATGTATTGGGGTTGCTGTGATAATAAAGAGGAATCGCTTCTTCATTATTTGACAGCGGGATGCGGGGTTTGTACCGCAAGGATTAACCTTTTCGTTCTCGTGGCAACTCCCCGTCCACAAGACACTTAACGCACAAAGCCCTACTCTGTATTTGCACATGGTTTCCCATGCAGATTCATTGTAACATTCTTTAACGATTGGGTAAATAGACTATTTTACAAAACAAAGGCACGAGTAAAGGAATATTTTGAGTCAAAAGTACCCGCTAACAAAACTCTACCCATATCCATACCAAATTCTTTTGTTAATTTCATAAAAAGTCGGTCACTTTCCATAAAACCACCATTGGAGAAGCAAAAGCACATGGCAAAGGAGTCTTTGGAGATGCTACCAAAGCCCTCTTCAGGAATAGAAACAATTTTTCTTCCGTTTTCTTCTGAAAGCTTTTCTTTCAGTTCGGTGAGTTCAAAGTCCAAATGAAGAAAGCCCTGGGAGGCGTAGTAAATGGCTGTGATAAAATCAGCCAAATCCGATTCGCTCTGAAAGGGAAGGGTGTATTTTTGAGGTCGGGGGAAGTCACCTACAGTGCAGACAAACCAAGGGGTTTCTCCAGCCAAGAAGGATGCAGCATATAATTTTTTTGTCAGTATATTCGTTTCATTTACCGCAAACACTAAGGTATTCCCGGTGATTTCCGAAACGAGAGGTAATTTTTTCTGTTTGAGTAAAGAGATTAAAGAATCGGACGCGCCGATGAGGCGAATGCCGTCAGTATGAAAACCGAGCATAGGATGCCCTCCTTTTTAGTGTTTAGTATCAGTACTATTGTAATATACAGAGGGAGAAATGGAAAGATTGTTTTTTATCAGGAAAAACGCTAAAAAAAACGAAAGATATTGACAGTCTATTTGGAAAATTGTTATAATTTAGGATAGCATTTTTATGTAGTATGCGAAAGAAAAGGCAATAGTCTTTAAAATGGAGGAAAGCATATGTTGGAGTTAAAGAACGTATCTTTTTCGGCTGATGGGAAAGAGATATTGAAAAATATTAATTTGGTAATTGAAGATGAGAAATTCGTTGTGATGACAGGGCCAAATGGCGGGGGGAAATCCACATTGGCTAAGATTATTGCAGGGATTCAAAAACCCGACAGTGGTCAAATTTTGTTGGATGGACAAGATATTACGGAGTGGAGCATTACAAAGCGTGCAAATTCCGGCATTAGCTTTGCGTTTCAACAGCCTGTTCGCTTTAAAGGGGTTACGGTTAAAGATTTGATTACCCTTGCCAGTGGGAAAGCTTTAAGCACATCAGCGGCTTGCGAATATTTGTCTGAGGTTGGTCTTTGTGCCAAAGATTATATTGACCGTGAAATCAATGGAAGCCTCTCCGGGGGAGAGTTAAAGCGCATCGAAATCGCCACGGTTATGGCAAGAAAAACAAAGCTTACCTTGTTTGATGAACCCGAGGCAGGCATTGATTTATGGAGCTTTAAAAATTTAATTGATGTCTTTGAGAAAATGCACGGAGAAATTAAGGGTTCCATTTTAATTATCTCTCATCAGGAGCGTATTTTGGATATTGCAGATCAGGTTGTGGTAATCAGCGGCGGAGAAGTTTCTAAGGTTGGGACAAAAGAAGAGGTTTTACCCGGATTGTTTGGTGTGGATTTGGGTTGCAAGTATTTTAAGGGGGTTTCATACCATGTTGAGTGACATTATTAAGAATTTACTCGCTGAGGTGGCAGGTATTCAAAATATTCCCACTGCCGGCGCGTTTAATATCCGTAGCAATGGTAAGAGTGCAGGACGCAATTCTACGGAAACCATTCAGATTATTCCCAAAGAGGATGGCTCAGGGATTGACATTATTGTGAAACCCGGTACTAAAAATGAAAGCGTGCATATTCCTGCTTTGGTGACTGAAACTGATTTGCATGATGTGGTTTATAATGATTTTCATATTGGTGAAGGTGCAGATGTGACCATTGTTGCCGGTTGTGGTATCCACAACTGTGGAAGTGGCATTTCCCAGCACGATGGAATACATCGCTTTTTTGTAGGGAAAAATGCTAAAATCAAATATATTGAAAAGCATATAGGCGAAGGGGATGGCGATGGACAGAATATTATCAACCCCCAAACGCATATTATTGCAGAAGAAAACAGTTACGTGGAAATGGATACTGTACAGCTAAAAGGCGTAGATTCCACAAAACGTATTTCCAGTGCAAAGTTGGCAGAAGGAGCAACGGTTGTCATCAAAGAAAAGATTATGACCCACGGCTCTCAGTATGCGGAAACTTCTTTTGATGTTGACTTGGATGGTGCGGGGAGCAGTGCAAAGTTGATTTCCCGTTCTGTTGCCAGAGATAATTCCAGACAGTTGTTCCGCTCTAAATTAAGCGGAAACAATGCTTGCTATGGACATTCTGAATGTGATGCTATCATTATGGATAACGGCATTGTTGCGGCAGAGCCTGAAATTATTGCAAACAATGTGGATGCATCTTTAATTCATGAGGCGGCTATCGGCAAAATTGCAGGGGAACAGTTGACAAAGCTTATGACCTTGGGATTGACGGAAAAAGAAGCGGAAGCTCAAATTATCAATGGGTTCTTAAAATAAAGCCTCTCAAAGGAGATGGGTATGTGAGCAATACAGCAAAAAAGGAAATTATCAGTTGGGTTAAAACAATCCTTTTGGCGGTAGTATTGGCCGGAGTGGTTAATACGCTGCTAATTGTGAATGCGCAAGTTCCAACAGGTTCTATGGAAACAACAATCATGACGGGGGATCGCATCTTGGCCCTTCGTACGTCTTATTGGTTTAACCAACCGGAAAGAGGGGATGTGGTTGTATTCCGCTATCCTGATGACCCGGAACAGAAAACCTTGTTTGTGAAGCGTATTATAGGCATGGGCGGTGATGTGGTTCAGGTTGAAAACGGCAGCGTGTATGTTAATGGGGAAGCCTTAAACGAGCCTTATTTGGAAGTGGTTACCCAAGGCGACTTTGGGCCTTATGAAGTGCCTGAGGGAAACTATTTTATGATGGGTGATAATCGAAACAAGTCCTTAGATTCCCGTTTTTGGGAGCATCAGTTTGTGGAAAAGAATAAAATTTTAGGCAAGGTGGTTTTCCGTTACTATAAGGGCTTTAAATGGATTTCATAAGGGGAGGGCAATGGTATGAATAAGAAGGACAAGCTGGTTTTATCCTTTCTTGGCTTTTTGGTGATTGTAGCTTTTTTCGGCGGTCAGATGTGGAACAGTTACAAGGATTTCAGCAAAGAAAAATGGGTCAACTATGAAGGAAACAGCCGTCAAGCCATTGTGAAAGATTTTTTTGACCGAACCATTATTGACGGTATTTCTGAAGAAGAGCTGAAAAGCTATTTGGGAGAGCCTGATGATCGTAACGATGCTGAGATGATTTACTACTTGGGTACACCCAGAAGCTTCTTTGGGGACAAAGAAGGCCCAGAGGAGCAGCTCGTTTTTACCTTTCAGGACGGGAAAGCTATTGGGGTGACCAGAGTGCCTGTATCTGCCCAAGGAACAGAATAGGAGATGATCTTAATGAAGTGTCCTTTTTGTCAAGAAGAGATGTCCCCGGGATACTTGGAATCAGGTAGATATTTTACTTGGAAGACAAAAGACGAGAATGGAAAAAAACGAGAGTATCTGTTGATAAAAAGCTATATGGGCGGTGCAAAACTTGCAGGAGAGGTTTGTCCCTATTGCCGTAAATTGATTTTGGATATACCTGAGAACCAAATATAAAAATTCGAAATGTAACTAATTTCGGATTTTTTGAGGAATAATACATAATACAATGCTTAAAAATGAAGGAGGAAATAAATATGAAAGCGACAAAAGATATGACAATTGGTGAACTTTTAATGATGGATAGAAGTGTAGGTGCTGTTTTGATGGAAAACGGCATGCACTGTGTAGGTTGCCCTTCTGCGGCGGCAGAAACGCTGGAAGAGGCAAGCATGGTACATGGTATGGATATTGAAAAGCTTATGTCAGATATCAATGGTTACTTCGCATCAAAAGGCGAGTAAAACAAAAAAAGATAAAAAAAGGGCTGTAATGGAGTTTCCATTACAGCCTATTTTTATTCTTGCGTCTCAGCCTGAGCATTATGATTTTCCAATTTTTCTTCTAAAAAAGAGAAATCAACACCAGTCACTCGATCGGGCCAATTTTCTCTGGCAATTTTCAACTGCTCCGTGGCAATATCCCATTTGTCTTCTTGCATCAATTCAAATATCTGTACAAAAGCAATCAAGCGGGGTAAATTTCCACCCATAGGAAGGCTAAGGAATTTCTTCTTATATTTTTTTATGATATCCATGGCTTGGGCATTTTCTCCAAGGTGTATGAAAACATAGGCATAATTTAAAAAATAAATAGAGTTATTGGCTTTTTTCAATGCATTGCCATTTATGCTTCTCATTTTTTCTAATGCTGTTTTGAAATCTCCCTTTTCCATATAAGCAACGGAAATATTCATGATTAACATTGCACGAATGTTGCTGGGGTTTTTGCCCTGTAAAAGCTTTTCGGTTTCCGCAATATAAGCGTCAGGGTCTGATTCGATGAGAGGCATAAGCGCATTTACCTTTTCTGCGAATTTTTTAAACCAATGGGCGTAAAAAGCAAGACCAACACCCATGATAAAAATAAACAGGTAAAATACAATTTGTGAGTTGGCTCCCAATGCACTCCCTGCACCTAAAAGAACTACCAATAATATTAATGCCGCTAAATATAAGATTCTCATTTCTTTTCCTCCTTCGTGTAGATGCTGATTCTTTCTATATGCACAACCAATGCTGACTGTTGCGTGACGAACAGAAATTTCTCCACCATCTATCTGTCAAGAATCGTTGCATCTTTCATTTTTATTGGAGCTCTTCCCATTGGGCAAAGAGCGATTCCAACTGTTCTTCAAGCTTCGTTTTTTCTTCAAAAATCTGTTGTGCTTTTGTATAATCTGTGCTGGCTTTAGCCATATCTTCGTCTGCTTTTGCAATGGCGCTCTCTGTTTCTTCAATTTCTTGTTCTAAACGAGAGATTTTAGCAGCAAGCTTTCTTTCCGCCGCCTGTTGCTCCTTTTGCTTCAACCAGTCCACCTTTGTTTCGCTGACTGCAGCTGGGGTGGAGGAGGAGGATATGCCGGCTTCCTTCGCCCGTTCCGCCTCATTTCGTGCTTGCTCTGCCTTTTTTTCCAGATAATAATCGTAGTTGCCAGTATATAGGGTAACTCCATTTGGTGATAATTCTAAGATTTTTTCCGCTGTCTTGTTAATAAAATAACGGTCATGGGAAATGTAGACAACGGTTCCCTCATAGCAGTTTAAGGCGTTTTCCAAAACTTCCTTTGAAAACATATCCAAATGGTTGGTGGGCTCATCCAGCATAAGCAGATTGGCTTTGGAAAGCATAATTTTTGCCAGGGAGACACGACCTTTTTCACCGCCGCTTAAAGCAGAAATGGGTTTAAAAACATCATCATTTGTAAAAACAAAGGCCGCCAGTACGTTTCGGATTTGCCCTGCTGTGAGATTGGGGTAGGTGTCAGAAATTTCTGCAAAAATGGTTTTGCTTTCATCCAGCTTTTGTTGTTCCTGATCATAGTATCCCACGTGGACATTGGTGCCCAATCGAATAATGCCGGAATCTGCGGTTACTTCACGCAAAAGCATTTTAAATAAAGTAGATTTACCTACACCATTCGGCCCGATAATTGCCGCTTTTTCTCCACGCTTGACATCAAATCCCACAGATTGGAATATTTTGTTCCCCCCGTAAGACTTGGAAAGGTCTTCAGTATGAAGTACATCATTTCCGCTGATAATAAGGGGAGATAGCGTGAGACGCATTTGGTCGGGCAGTGCCTCAGGCCTTGCTACACGCTCTATTTTTTCCAAGGTTTTTTCACGGCTTTCCGCACGTTTGATGGATTTTTCCCGATTAAAGGAGCGAAGGGTACGAATCACATCTTCTTGATGTTTGATTTCCTTTTGCTGATTATCAAAGGCCTTCTGCTGAATTTCTCTGTTGATTTCCTTTTGCTGGGTGTAAAAGCTATAGTTTCCGTTGTAGATATAGGATTTTTTATGTTCAATTTCAACAACCTTTGTCACAATTCTATCTAAGAAATAGCGGTCGTGAGAAATAATCAATACAGCGCCGTCATAGCTTCTAAGGAAATCCTCCAACCATTCGATTGAAGCGATGTCCAAATGGTTTGTGGGCTCGTCCAAAAGGAGAATATCAGGCTTGGAAAGCAAAAGCTTACCAAGAAAAATGCGGGTTTTTTGACCACCGGAAAGCTGAGAAAGAGGGCGGTTAAAATCAGCCTCCCCAAAACCTAGGCCTTTTAGTACACCCCGCAGACGGCTCTGATAGCTATAACCGTCGTTTTGCTCAAAAAAATGTTGTAAACGAGAATATTCCTCCATCTTGTCAGACAATTCCTGTCCTGCAAGCGTCCCCATTTTGTTTTCCATTTCACGAAGAAGCTTTTCTGTTTCCAATATTTTTTCAAAAACCGATAGCATTTCTTCATAGATTGTCCGTGTGCTTTCGGTTTGCTGATTCTGTGCCATGTACCCCAGAGTAGCATCTTTTTTCATGTAATACTCTCCGCCGTCGGCGGACGTTTCTCCTGTTAGTACACGGAACAAAGTGGTTTTGCCTGCGCCGTTTACCCCTACAATTGCGGCTTTTTCCTTTTCCTCCAAATGGAAGGTAATTTTGTCTAAAACTACATCAATGCCATAAGCTTTGTGTAGATCTTTGCATGCTAGTATCATAGTTCTGTCCTCCGTATTTTCTGGGGATACAGGTATAATCATAACAGAAAAAGGCTGATAATAAAAGAGTTATTGTTGACAATAAAATAACATAAGTGCTATACTGATTCTAAGTTGACAAGAGAGGATTTGGATAAAATGGACAGTGAGAAGAGAATTTCGCCGGCGGTGATCAATCGGCTCCCAAGGTATTACCGCTATCTGGGCGATCTTTTGGAGAGCGATATAACCAGAATATCGTCTAAGGAGCTTAGTGCAAAAATGAACATCACTGCATCTCAAATTCGCCAGGATTTAAATAATTTCGGTGGTTTTGGGCAGCAGGGCTACGGGTACAACGTAGAGTATCTGCACAATGAAATTAAGAAGATTCTCGGGTTGGACAGGTTATACAATATGATTGTGGTTGGTGGGGGAAATATTGGTCAGGCTTTGGTAAATTACACCAATTTTGAAAAACGTGGTTTTGTAATCAAGGCTGTGTTTGACATTAACCCACGCATCATCGGAATGACCATCCGTGGTGTAGAAGTTCATGATGTTGACTCAATGGAAGAGTATATTAAAAACAATAGTATAGACGTTGCAATTCTTACTTTGCCACGATCAAAAGCGGTTAAGGTTGCCAACGACTTAGCTAAATGGGGCGTAAAGGGTATGTGGAACTTCAGCCACGTTGATTTGCAGGTGCCTGAGGATGTTTTGGTTGAAAATGTGCATTTGACAGACAGCTTGATGACCTTGCTTTATAAAATAAACGAAATGTATAGCGAGGAAAGTGAATTGCACCACCTTGCCAATGGATTGCCCATTAAGCCAATTGTGGATTTGGAAGACTAAACATGTAAAAACTGCTCCCTAGCGGGCAGTTTTTATTTTTATAAAAAGGATGAGTGATATGGTTCATATTTTTGCTTTTATTTCATATGTGTTTGTATCATGCATTACACCGGGGCCCAATAATATTATGTGTATGAACAATGGCGCCAAATATGGTGTAAAAAAAAGCCTGCCTTTTTGTGCAGGGGTGGCCACTGGCTTTTCTTTGATTTTAGTATGCAGCATTTTATGTAATCTCTTTTTGTTTCGCTATATTCCCAAAATCGTTCAAATCATGACGGTTTTAGGTGCAGCTTACATACTTTATTTGGCATGGGTGATATGGAGAGATAAACCAAAGGCAGTAAAAGAGGGCAAACGCCAGTTAGATACACGGGGTTTTTTTACAGCAGTGATGCTTCAGTTTGTCAATCCCAAGGGGTTGTTATTCGGAATAACCCTGATTTCCAATTTTGTTTTTCCTTATGACCAGTCAATAAAAGCTTTTTTGGTTGTGCTTGTGTTTAACTGGATTGTGGTTTTATTAAGCTGCGGGTGCTGGGTACTTTTTGGTTCGGTTTTTCGTAATTTTTTTGATAAAAATAAGAAGCTTTTGAATGGTATTATGGCGTTACTTTTGGTTTATTGTGCAGCATCTTTATTCCTGTAACAACAAAATTTTTGTTCTTTTTAAGAGGTCGTGCGTTATAAAAATAAGGTAAGATGTATTGCAGTGAGGAGCTATGGAAATGATTTCGGGAACAGAAGAAAAAAAGAGCTATTTATTTACGAATAAAGATTTAAGAAGATTGATTGTGCCTATCATCATTGAGCAATTTTTGGCGATTCTGGTGGGGCTATCCGATTCAATCATGGTTGCCAGTGTAGGTGAGCATGCTGTTTCCGGTGTTTCCTTGGTGGATAATATTTTTGTATTGGTTATTTTTCTGTTTGGAGCTCTTGCCACGGGTGGGGCTGTGGTTGCAGGACAATTTCTTGGTCAGAATAATCGGGAAAAGGCATGTCAGGCGACAGATCAGCTTGTGGTTTTAACGGCAGTTTCCTCTCTTTTGATTACAGCGGGAATCTATCTTTCAAGGGATTTGATTTTACATAATCTTTTTGGCAAAATTCAGCCCAATGTAATGGAAAGTGCGAAAACATATTTAATGATTGTAACTGCATCCATTCCCTTTATTGCCCTCTATAATGCTGGGGCGGGAATTTTTCGTGCAATGGGCAATTCCAGGGTGCCCATGTACCTTTCTATTCTTATGAATACCATCAATGTTGGGGGAAATGCAGTTTTGATTTTTGGTTTCGGCATGGGGGTTAAGGGAGCTGCAATTCCTACGCTGGTTTCCCGTATGGTTGCCGCCATGGGGATTATGCTTCTCTTACGAGGGCAGGAACGTACCCTTCACCTCACCAGACCTTTTTCTTTTCGTCCAAATAAGATATTGTTGAAAAAGATAGCTTTTATTGGGATTCCCAATGGCTTGGAAAACAGTATGTTTCAACTGGGTAAGATTTTAGTTTTGAGTATGATAACCTCCTTTGGTACAGCGGCCATTGCGGCAAATGCCGTTGGGAATATTATTGCCATGTTCCAAGTGATGCCGGGAATGGCGGCCAGTATGGCTCTTGTGACGGTATGTTCCCGTTGTGTTGGAGCGGGGGATTACGATATGGCAAGATATTATACTCGTAAGATTCTAAAGCTGATTCATATACTGATTTTTTTGTTCAATGCCATTATTTTGCTGGCATTACCATGGATTTTGATCTTGTATCAGTTATCGCCGGAGGCAACAAAAATGACAACGGAAATTGCGTGGCTCCATGGAATATGTGCCATCATCATATGGCCTGAGGCTTTTTCCCTTGCCAACACCCTCAGAGCCGCAAACGATGTAAAATTTTGTATGGTTTGGTCGGTTTTTTCTATGTGGCTTTTCCGTATTGTATTTAGTTATATTTTAGGAGTATATTTCCACATGGGTCTTTATGGTGTTTGGATTGCCATGATTATTGATTGGTGTGTAAGGGCTATGTTTTTCATTGTTCGCTACCGCGGAACAAAATGGCAGCAGCACTGCATTTAGCATAAAAATATAGGTTATTTACAATAAAACAGGGAGTTTCCATGACGAAAAGCATGAGACTCCCTGTTTTTTAATTGTATAATAGAAATAACTATATGGCTGCTCTTCTAGATATCAAAAGCCTATAGGTCGAGGGTGGGATTTCATCTAACACTCCTCAGCTGGGCAAACAAAAAACTGTGATTTTAGTTTATTTCTTTTTCACGGGATAGCAAACCTCAGTTACCCACTGACTGCTATCTGAGGTTTCATGAGGGCTGATGTGATAAATGGAGAAAGAGAGACCGTTGAATTCGTAATCATTATCTCTAACCCAATTTGCAACAGCCTCATTCACCTCGCTGATTTTTTCATAGCTTCCTTGATAGGTGGCGGAAGCAATTAATTCTGGAGGAACGGTTTTAAATACAACGTGCTCTGTGTTGGGATACGTTCCTTTTACGGATTTTTGCACCTCCACATCCACATCGGATTCCTTATGCTCACCATCATGAAAAATAGCCAGTGTATAACAAGGTTCTGTATCCTGAATTTGCAGGGGTGCGGTTTCTGCCATTAGGGTATGCCAGAGCCTCCCTTCTTGGTCATAAGCGGGGATAATTTGTCTTACACTTGCCACATATCTTTCGGGCATTTCTTTTAATGATACACTATAATTCATAACAGATTCATCCTTTCTGAGTTTGGCTATGGTTGTTTCCAAAAGAACCAAACGGCGGCGAATGTCCTCAGCCTCTTCCATGACCTCTGCTTTTTTCACAGCCAGCAATTGGGAAAACGCCTGGGCATTATCAAAGTTTTCTGTGATTTCTTTGATAACTGCTAAAGAAAATCCCATTTGTTTCAAGGAAGTAATTCTTTCTGCAATAGGGAGTTGCGCCTCGCTATAATAGCGGTAACCGCTTTCGGAGTCAATGGTTTTTGGTTCCAATAGTCCTATTTCGTCATAATGGCGCAGCATTCGTATGCTGATTCTTGATAGTTTTGAAAACACACCAATTTTAAGCATTTTATCACCTCACGTGGGTTATTTTTGAGCTCAGATTTAGTTTAGGGTATCACATAATGTGAGAGTCAATAGGTAATTTCATTCTTGTGAAAAAAATTCCCTTTGGTGAATGAATCAGACCAAAGGGATACGTTTTATTTTGTTTTACCAAGATATGCTTCCTTGATTTCATCGTTAGCCAATAGCTCAGCACCGGTTCCTTCCATGGTTATGTTACCTGTTTCAATAACATAAGCTTTGTGGGCAATTTTTAAAGCCATGTTTGCATTTTGCTCAATCAATAATACGGTAATTCCTTCTTGATTGATTGTTTGGATGATATTAAAAATATCCCTTACCACCAAAGGCGCCAAGCCTAAAGAGGGTTCATCCATCATAATTACCTTAGGCTTACTCATGAGCGCCCGTCCAACTGCCAACATTTGCTGTTCACCGCCGGAAAGGGTGCCTGCCATTTGCCATTCTCGCTCTCTTAAGCGGGGGAATAGGGAAAAAACATATTCTAAATCGTCTTTTAAATTGTCTTTTCGCAAATAAGCCCCTATTTTAAGGTTCTCCATCACAGTTAGGTTGGGGAATACCCTTCGACCCTCGGGAACAAGGGTAATGCCTTGAGAGACAATAAAATCAGGAGACTGTCCCACAATTTCCTTTCCTTTATAGAGAATGGAAGCTTGCTTTGGTTTCACTAAGCCGGAAATGGACTTTAGAGTGGTGGATTTACCAGCACCATTAGCTCCAATTAGTGTTACGATTTCTCCTTCTGGCACAGTCATATGAATGCCTTTTACAGCCTCAATGCCTCCGTAGGAGACCACTAAGTTTTTAATCTCTAGTATATTACTCATCTTCTGCCACCCCCAAATAAGCATCAATAACCCTTTGATTATTCTGAATTTCATTGGGTGTGCCATCTGCAATCATTTTACCAAAGTCGATTACATAGATACGGTCAGAAATATCCATAACCAGATTCATATGGTGCTCAATCATAAAAACCGTAAGATGAAATTGATCTCTGATTTTTTTGATAAAAGCAGTTAATTCGTCAGTTTCCTGTGGATTTAACCCTGCGGCGGGCTCATCCAATAAAAGCAGGGAAGGATTGGTCGCCAGAGCACGGGCAATTTCCAAATGACGTTGTTTGCCATAGGGTAGGGAGCTGGATTTTTCGTCCTTTAGGTCGTATAAGTCCAAAATGCGCAAAAGCTCCAATGAATCCTCCTTCATCTTCTTTTCTTCCTTCCAATTTAGAAGGAAGGTATCGGCAAATACATTGGCCTTCATGCGCATATGCTTTGCAATCAATACATTTTCCAAAACGGTGAGCTCTTTAAACAAACGAATGTTTTGAAATGTACGGGCAATGCCCAGTTTCGTAATTTTATCGGGGGTTGGTTCTAATACTTTTTTGTATTTTCCCTTATTTTCCCCTGCATACATTTTTTCCATTTTCCCTTTGGGGTAGTTGGAGATGATAAGCTTATTCTCAAAGTCTACACTGCCATTGGTTGGTGCATAAACACCGGTGATGACATTAAAGGCCGTTGTTTTTCCCGCGCCGTTTGGGCCGATGAGAGAAACAATTTCTCCCTTATGTACCTCTAGGGAAAGGTTATTTACTGCGACAACACCACCAAATTGCATGGTAATATCTTGTACGGAAAGAACTTTCTCACTCACAGCCCTCACCTCCTGCCTTTTTCTTTTTATCCAGCCGATTTAATATAAAGTCCCAGTTGAATTCCTTCATTCCCATGATGCCACGGCGGAAGAACAATACAACAAGCATTAAAATGACAGAAAAAACCACCATACGGAAGCCGTTTTTTAGCAGGGGAACCTTAAAGCTGCCGATAAAGGTCTCCATATCCAAGAAACGCAGCCACCATTCCCTTGCGGCAATGACCAAAAGGGAAGAGATGATACTGCCCGAAACAGACCCCATGCCGCCGATAACAACAATGAGGAGAATGTTATAAGTTAACGTAATATTAAAAGTTGTTGAGGTGATTGCCCCCAGATACATACCCATTAACGCACCGCCAACCCCTGCAAAAAAGGAGCTAATGATAAAGGAAAGCTGTTTATGCTTTGCAAGGTTAATGCCCATTGCTTCTGCGGCAATTTCGTCCTCTCGGATCGCCTTGAAGGAACGACCGTAGGAGGAGCGAATGAGGAGGCAAACAACAAAAATGCAAATTCCTACAACGATAAATGGAAAATAAAAGTTAGGAAACTTGGGAATCAGCTTTAATCCCAAGGAGCCGTTGGTGACACGATTCATAGGGGAACTACCTACAATGATACGAACGATTTCTGCAAAGCCTAAGGTGGCAATGGCGAAATAATCGCTTTTTAAGCGGAGCACAGGTGCGCCAATGATTGCCGCTAGGATTGCCGCCACAAGCCCTGCCAAAACAAGCCCTGCCCAAATGGGCACTTGAAGATTGGAAAGCCAATCGGCAACGCCGTAAAGATAGTATACCCCTGGGCGACTTTTAGCGGGTATGGTAAAGATGGCAAAGGTATATGCACCAACTGCCATAAAGCCTGCCTGCCCTAGGGAAAATAAACCGGTAAAACCGTTTAATAAGTTCATAGAAACTGCCACAAGGGCATAGATTGCGCCTAATTGTAATACAGTGCGAAGCATGAAGGTAGGCTTTGTAAAATGATTTACATAATACAAAACACCAGCACAGATCAAAAGGGCAATCACGGAAAAAAGGATTTTCAATTGGGTTTTCTTTTTTTCTGTCATGTTTTACACCTTCTCAGTTATTTTTTCGCCAAACAAACCTGTTGGCTTAATTAGTAAAATGACGATGAGCAAAATAAACGTAAATACATCGCTAAATTCAGAATAGCCTGCCGCCTTAATAAAGGTTTCTGATAGGCCGATGATAAAGCCGCCTAGAACTGCTCCAGGAATAGAGCCGATGCCCCCAAATACTGCCGCAATAAAGCATTTCAAACCAGGCAGTGACCCGGCAAGGGGGTATACAGAGGGGCGAGGGGTGAAATAAAGGATAGAACCAAGTGCCGCCAAAAAACAGCCGATGACGAAGGTGATGCTAATGACACGATTGATTTTAATGCCCATAAGTTGAGAGGTCTCAAAATCCTTAGAAACGGCTCTCATGGCCATACCGATTTTTGTATGATTGATTAACTGCATTAGAATAAACACAAATCCCAGCGTTAAAATTGGGGTGATAAAAGTTACCACCGAGGTGGAAATACCACCAATGGAAATGGTCTTTGTTAGAAAACCAATGGTGGGGTAAGGCTTTGGCAAAGCTGAAAATAGATAAGTGGCTACGTTTTGCAAGAAATAGGAAACGCCAATTGCAGAAATCATAATAGACATACGGGGTGCGCTTCTTAAAGGCTTATAGGCCAATTTTTCAATACATACGCCAAGGGCAACGGTTGCAGAAATCACCACAATGATTGCAAAATACCAGGGCAAAGCGAAATTTACCATGGAAAAAATCATAAAATATGCCGCCATCATGAAGATATCCCCATGGGCGAAGTTAATCAAGCGTAAAATGCCATATACCATGGTATAGCCAATAGCTATGAGGGCATAAATACCACCGATGGAAATACCTGTTAAACAATATTGTAAAAATGCATTTGCTGTCATGGTTAAAACCTCCAGACAAAAATAATTGATTGTGCGGCTTGAAAAGGTTTAAAAAGGGAAGGTATCCATTAGGATAAGCCCTTGGTTTCCTTTGCAAACCTTAGCAAGCCGTTTGGAAAGAAAAATTGCCGGGAGGCGAACTTCCTCCCGGCGAACTGTTATAAAATTGTTGAGAGAGCATTCTCTTACAATTATTATTCAGCAGACTGTGTTTTTAAGAAGTTAAACTTGCCATCTTTAATCTGTTTGATGTAAGCTACATTCTTTACAGCGTCGCCGTTTTCATCAAAGGAGATTGCACCGGTTACGCCGTTGAAGGATACTGCTTTTAATGCGTCACGCAAAGCAACGGAATTCATTGCTTCGGCGCCATCCAGTGCCTTCAGTGCTTCGTAGATGGACATATATGCATCATAGCCCAAAGCGGAAACAGCAGCAACGCCGTCGGAACCACCGTTTAATGTAAGGTTCTGAGGATCGCTGTTCAGGTAAGCCTTGAAGCCTTCAACAAATTCTTTTGCAACAGGGTTAGAGTCATCATGCTCGTCAAAGAATGTGGAGAGAGCAACCCCTTCTGCGGCAGAGCCTGCAGCAGTGATGATGGTTTCATTTTCCCATGTATCGCTGGCAATAATCTGTGCTTTAATGCCGTTTGCTTGTGCCTGAGGCAGAAGCAGTGTAGCAGTAGCGATGGAGGAAGGAGCAAAGATGCAATCAGGGTTTGCCCCCTTGATGGTTGTCAGGATTGCATTAAAATCAGACTCGTTTGTCTGATAGGTTTCATCTGCAACAATGGTGCCGCCCATGCCTTCAAATGCTTGCTTAAAGAATGCTGCAAGACCTGTGGAATAGTCGTCGCCATTCTGGCTTACCAGAGCTGCTGTTTTGTAACCCTTCTCGATTGCATAAGAAGCCATTACGGTACCCTGGAAAGGATCTAAGAAGCAGGTACGGAAATAGAAATCGTTACCTAAGGTCACCTGAGGGTTTGTGCAGGATGCACCTATTGCAGGAACCTGTGCATCAGCAAAGGTTTGGCCTGCGGCAATGGAAACACCGGAGCCGTAAGAGCCCAGAACTGCAACAACGCCGGAGCTGATTAAGGACTGCGCCGCTGTAACCGCCGCTGTCTTATCGGACTGGTTATCAACCTCTACCAATTGAATTTTGTATGTAGTGCCATTAATATCAACGGTTGGATTTACTTTGTTTGCATAACGCATACCCAGTACTTCCTGCATACCACCACCGCCGTTTTCGCCGGTTGTAGGCTCGAAAACACCGATTTTGATTGTGTCGCCTTCAATTGCAACACCTGTCGCAGCAGCGTTATCTTTTGCAGCATCGCCACCGGGTGCGCCGCCACCACAAGCTGCCAAGGACAGCATCAGTGCAGCTGACAAAGTCAAAGCAAGGAACTTTTTCATAATACGACTACCTCCCTAAGTTTTTTTGCCCATTGAGGGCAAAGATGTATTTTTGTCGATACGTGTCCGCATCAAATGGACATATGCGTTTTGCATCGCTGTCCTGAGTGTACCACAATTTACGTTCTTAGGCAATATTTACAAGATTTTTTTCAAGAAAATTAATAGGTTTGCTGTGTTTTACACATATATAATTAATTTATTGACAGCGGTAGAAAAACAGAAGGTTTTCTATTATAATAAAAGTTAATCTCCTCAATGATTGAGGGATTTACAGAATAGGAGGAGAAGAAATGAGTAAAGCCGACCAAATCTTTATTAAAAATTGTACGGAAATCCTTGAAAATGGGTTTTCTACTGAAAAGGAAAAGGTGCGTCCCCATTGGGAGGACGGTACTCCTGCATATACTATAAAAACCTTTGGCGTTGTGAACCGCTATGATCTTTCAGAGGAGTTCCCTCTTTTGACATTGAGGGCGACAAATTGGAAAGCAGCAATTGATGAAATTCTTTGGATCTGGCAGAAAAAATCCAATAATATCAATGACTTAAACAGTAAGATTTGGGATTCCTGGGCGGATGAAAATGGGTCTATCGGCAAAGCTTACGGTTATCAGCTTGGGGTACCCTATACCTTCAAGCATGGCACCATGGATCAGGTAGATAATGTGTTATGGCAGTTGAAGAATACCCCTTATTCCCGCCGCATTATGACGAATATTTATAACTTTGGAGATTTGATGGAAATGGGTCTGGAGCCTTGTGCCTATAGCATGACCTTTAACGTGGTGGGGGACAAGCTAAACGCAATACTTAACCAGCGTTCTCAGGACACCTTGGCGGCAAATAACTGGAATGTGGTGCAATATTCTGCCTTATTGATGATGTTTGCACAGGTGAGCGGTTTACAGGCTGGAGAGTTGATCCATGTCATTAGCGATATGCATATTTATGATAGACATGTGCCTATGATTCAAGATCTAATGGAAAGAGAACAGTATCCTGCCCCTAAGGTAAGGTTAAATCCTGAGATAAAGAACTTCTATGATTTTACCGTAGCGGATTTTATCGTAGAGGATTATCAGCATGGAAAGCCCATAGGAAAAGTACCTGTGGCAATATAAAAGGAGTGAGGGTATGAATGTAATCGTAGCGGTAGATGAGCAATGGGGCATTGGCAAGGATGGGGATTTGTTGTGCCGTATTTCAGGGGACATGAAGCGGTTTCGTGCCATAACCTCTGGGAATGTATTGATTTTGGGAAGAAAGACCTTAGAGTCTTTCCCCAATAAAAAACCTTTGCCCAATCGGGAACATATTGTTTTGACAAATAACCTAGATTATCAGGCAGAGGGAGTTACCCTTTGCCATAGCATAGCAGAAATACCGAAGGTTTTGGAATCATTTAAAGGGAAAGATATTTTTGTGGCAGGTGGAGAAAGTATTTATGAACAGCTTTTGCCTTTTTGCGAGAAAGCATATGTAACAAAAATTCATGGAGCCTTTCCCGCAGATACCCGCTTTCCTAATTTGGATGCTATGCCTGAGTGGGAAATTGTTGAGGAAGAAGAGCAGGAAGAAAACGGCGTGAAATTTACGTTTGTTTTGTATCAGAGAAAGAAATGATAAATATTGAGTTTGCTACAAGGGAGGGTGTCGACAAAGTCGGCACCCTTTTTGAAAAGTCAAAATGATTCACCATGTTATTGCAAAAAGGAATATATATGCATATAAAGTTTGGGTCAAGCCTTTACTATGACGTGCAGGGTTCGGGAGGGAGTCCTGAGAACTTGATTTGAGGCTTGCGAGGTTTGGAGCAGAATCC
>JAEZPX010000014.1 GCA_023413275.1 Bacillota bacterium
AAGTTTTTGTTGCGCAACGGTGCGGACGAAGTGATTTATCCTGAAAAAGATGGAGCAGAACGGATTGCCATTCGGGTTAGCTCGGACAATATTTTTGATTCTATTGAAATCTCCGAGGATTACTACATTATGGAGATTCGGCCTCGCCAAGAATGGTTTGGTAAAACAATTTGTGAACTCAATTTCCGCAAAAAATATCGTTTGAATATTATGGCTGTAAAAAAAGGAAAGGAGATTTTTCCAATGCCAGATCTAAATTACGAATTTACACAAGGTGAGCACCTTATGGTGCTGGGGCATATTGATGATATCAGAAAGGTGACAAAATAGTTTATAAAAATTCTATTTTATTTTGTTCCGTAAGTATTTGAGAGACAAGAAAGGGGCAAAATGAGGACGGATAGAGTTTGGTAACTGTTTGTTGGTTTTCGGCATTTAAAAAGGATTTGATTAGAATGAATGTTTTTTGTTTTTTATTCTGTTCGCATCTTTTAGAAAGTGTCTCTACATAGGACAGGTTTCATTCTGTTGCACTGTTGATGGGGCAGTTGTTTTAGCCGGGGAACCATATGCCACTTCGGTTTAGGAAAAATTAGTTAGAAAGCTTAAATCTTTGTTAAGAACCCCCGAAACAGGTAATTTATCCTTGCCTATGGGGGTATTCTGATGTTAAACTATAAAAATGTAATCGTCTGCCTATTTGGGCAGAAAAAAAGAATGAGGTGGACCATAATGGGTTTTTTTGAAAAAATATTTGGCAATTATAGCGAAAAGGAAATAAAGCGGATTACGCCGATTGTTAAGAAGATTGAAGGCTTGGCGCCTCAATATGAAACCCTCACTGATGAGGAATTGAGAGGCAAGACCCAAGAATTTAAAGACAGATTGGCGAAGGGCGAAACCTTAGATGATATATTGCCGGAAGCATATGCTGTTGTTCGTGAGGCATCTTCTAGGCCTCACGTGTTAAATATGCGACATTTCCCTGTGCAGTTAATGGGCGGTATTGTTATGCATCAGGGACGTATTGCCGAAATGAGAACAGGTGAAGGTAAAACATTGGTAGCGACCCTGTCTGCATATTTAAATGCCTTAGAGGGCAAGGGCGTTCATGTTGTAACGGTTAATGATTATTTGGCACAGCGTGACTCTCAGTGGATGGGCGAAGTTTTTCGTTTCCTTGGCTTAACGGTAGGCTGTATTTTAAATAATATGGATAACAATGAAAGACGTGAGGCTTATGCCTGCGATATTACCTATGGAACCAACAACGAATTCGGTTTTGACTACCTGCGTGACAACATGGTGGTAAAAAAAGAGAGCATGGTGCAAAGAGAGTTGCATTTTGCAATCATTGATGAGGTTGACTCCGTTTTGATTGATGAGGCAAGAACCCCTTTGATTATTTCCGGTAGTGGTTCAAAATCAACAGATTTATATCGGGTTGCGGATTTGTTTGTGAAACAGTTGAAAAAAGGCCGTATTATAAACGAAGATGAAGCAATGAACCCCCTGCTTAGAGAAGAGCTTCAGGAAGAAGGGGATTTTGTTTTGGATGAAAAAGCAAAATCCGTTGTATTGACTCAAGAGGGTGTAGAAAAGGCAGAAAAGTTCTTTTCTGTGGATAACCTTTCCGACCCTGAAAATATGGAATTACAGCATCACATTAACAATGCGTTGAAGGCAAATTACAATATGCATCTGGATAAGGATTATGTTATTGCGGAAGGCGAAATTGTCATTGTAGATGAATTTACAGGGCGTATGATGCCCGGCAGACGTTATTCTGATGGTTTGCATCAGGCCATTGAGGCAAAAGAAAACGTACAGGTTAGAAGAGAAAGTAAGACTCTTGCTACCATTACCTTCCAGAACTACTTCAATAAATATAAGAAAAAAGCTGGTATGACAGGTACTGCTAAAACTGAGGAAGATGAATTCCGTAATATCTATGGCATGGACGTTGTGGAAATCCCCACAAACAGACCTGTTCAGAGAAATGATTTGCAGGACGTTGTATATCGTACAGAGGCAGGAAAATTCCGTGCTGTAGTTAAAGATATCATGGAGGCAAATGCAAAGGGACAGCCTGTTTTGGTAGGTACTATAACCATTGATAAGTCTGAAGAGCTGAGCAAGTACTTGAAAAGAGAAGGCATTAAGCATCAGGTTTTGAATGCCAAATACCATGCGCAAGAAGCGGAAATCGTTTCCCTTGCAGGTCAGATGGGCGCAGTAACCATTGCTACCAATATGGCGGGTCGTGGTACGGATATTAAGCTGGGTGAGGGTGTTGCCGAGATTGGCGGTCTGAAAATCATCGGTACAGAAAGACATGAATCCAGACGTATTGATAATCAGCTGCGTGGTCGTTCCGGTCGTCAGGGTGACCCCGGTGAATCTCGTTTCTATATCTCCCTTGAAGATGAATTGATGCGCTTATTTGGCTCCGAAAAAACTATGAAGCTTGTGGATGCCATGGGTATGAGTGAGGATGACCCCATTGAAGCGGGCATGTTGACAAAGGCCATTGAAAATGCCCAGAAGAAGGTGGAGGGTAACAACTTTGCCATTCGTAAGCCTTTGCTTGAGTATGATCAGGTTATGAATGAACAGCGTGAAATCATTTATGGTGAACGCCGCCGTGTATTATACGGAGAGGATTTGCGAGACAGCATTATGGCCATGATTCATCAGGTAGTAGCACGCAGTGTCGACGCTCATATGACTGATGAACAGCTTCCAGAAGAATGGGATATGGCGGCATTTAGTGAACATTTTGCTTCAATTATTCCAGTGGGCAAGATAAATATAAAAGAAGATGCCTTGGCACAGATGAATAAAGACAAGTTAAAGGAAAACTTAACGAAGCTTGGCGAGCAGTTATATGAAATGAAAGAAAAGGAAATTGGCGAAGCGGAACGCATGCGTGAGCTAGAGAGAGTTATCATGCTTCGTGTGATTGACCAGAAGTGGATGGATCATATTGATACCATGGACCATATGCGCCAAGGAATCGGACTGCATGCTTATGCCCAGAGAGACCCTTTGATTGAGTATAAATTTGCCGCTTACGATATGTTTGAGGATTTAAGCAATAACATTCAAGAAGATACACTGAAAATTTTGTATCGTATTCGTATTCAGACAGAGGTACAGCGTGAAGAAGTAGAACAGCCTATGTTCACAAACAAAGATGATTCCGCAGTAAAACAACCTAAGAAGCGTAGTGATGAGAAGGTTGGCCGTAACGATTTATGCCCTTGCGGCAGTGGTAAGAAATATAAGCACTGCTGTGGCAGATAATGATTTGCAATTGGGGGGAGAGATATGAATAAAATCATAGAAATGCCCTTTTCCATACCCTTTTATACCCAACGGGTCACTGAAGAGAGCTGGAAGGCCGATGGTTTTTTGGATTTTCAGGAAGGCTTAAGCTGGGAAATGAGAGGGTGTGGCATTGCATCTTTGCGTATGATCGTTGATGGATTTTTACAGCAAGCAGGTGAATCCTATTGTGAAAAGCAAGGCACCATGATTCACAAGGGGCTGAAAAAGGAAGCCTATAAACAGGGTGTTGGCTGGATTCATCAGGGATTGGCTGAGATGGCAGGAGAATATGGACTTTTAGGCGTAGCCAATCGAGGAAAGAATGCCGCTGATGTTGCCGCAGAAATTGAAAAGGGAAAGCCCTGTATCGTTTCTGTCTCCCCCAGATTTGCAGGGGGAAAGCCTGATGAAAACGGAAATCCTTATGGAAAAGGCGGCCATTTGGTCGTTGCTTATGGCTGCGAATTGGATGAAGAGGGCGAACCTGTGGCTTTTTTGATACATCATCCATCTTGCTTCTTGGAATATAATTGGCCAAGGCATTGGGTTTCTATTGAAGATTTCGATGCATCCTTTTCCGGAAATTATATTGCATTCCAAAAGGACGAAAGCCGGAATCGTGGATTTCACCCACACCCACTTGCTTTTTAAAGAGTAAGGACAAAACTTTTATTGAACCACATGAATAAGAGGTTTAAAAGGCTAAAAGGTTAGGGTTACAAAGATACAAGGTAAGTATACATTTGTTGATATTTCATAGCAAAAATGCAATTTTTGCATATAAAGGCTTGCAGGGTTCGGGACAGCATCCCCAGAACTTGACCATGCATTGTATTTTGCACATGATTATATATTTATTTTTCATTTTTAAAGGAGTTGATTTTTAAATGTTCGAGTTAGAACAGATCCGTCTGGGGCTTTCAGCTTACGACGAAAAATTAGAGGAAATGGGGGCTTCACTTTGACGTCGCAGGCGCAAAGGAGAAGATAACCGAATTAGAAGAGCTATCTGCAGACCCTGAGTTTTGGGCAGATTTGGAAAAAAGCCAGAAAACACTGCAACAATTGAAGGCGCTGAAAAATAAGGTGAGCAAGTTTGAAACATTGGTTACCACCTATGAGGATATCCTTACCCTCATTGAAATGGGTATTGAGGAACAGGACGATAGCGTTTATGAAGAAGTAAAGGTAATGCGCAATACCTTTGAAACAGAGTTTGAGGAATTGCATATTGCCACGATGCTGGATGGGGAATATGACCGCAACAATGCTATTGTTACCCTGCATGCGGGCACCGGCGGCACAGAAGCCTGCGACTGGACCAATATGCTGTTCCGTATGTATAGCAAATGGGCGGCAAAGGCTGGTTATGAAGTGGAAATTCTGGATATGTTAGATGGAGATGAAGCTGGCATAAAATCCGTTACCATTCAGGTAAATGGTGAGAATGCTTATGGCTATTTGAAGTCGGAAAAGGGCATTCACCGTTTGGTTCGTGTATCACCGTTTGACAGCTCTGGAAGACGTCACACGTCTTTTGCGTCCTGCGATGTTATGCCTGAAATTGAAAACGATAATGAAATTGAAGTAAAGCCCGATGACATCCGTATTGATACTTATCGTGCCAGTGGCGCAGGCGGTCAGCACGTTAATAAAACCTCTTCGGCAATCCGTATCACCCATTTCCCTACAGGAACTGTGGTGCAGTGTCAGGATGAAAGAAGTCAGTTCAGCAATAAGGATAGAGCCTTTAAAATGCTGAAAAGTAAGCTCCTTGCTTTGAAGATTGAGGAGCAGATGCAAAAGCTTGCTCAGATCAGAGGAGATGTCAAGGAAATTGGCTGGGGCAGTCAAATTCGCTCTTATGTATTTATGCCCTATACTATGGTAAAGGATCACCGTACAGGCGAGGAAACAGGCAACGTTGGTGCAGTCATGGATGGTGAAATTGATCCATTTATCAGCGCATATCTTGCTTGGATTCATAGCTAAAGGAGAACGTATTGAAAGAGATCAGAATTACCAAAAATGAAGAAAATCAAAGGCTGGATAAGTTCCTGCTAAAATATATGAATAAGGCTTCCAAAGCCTTTATTTATAAGATGCTTAGAAAAAAACGTATCAAATATAACGGAAAGAAGGCGGAAGGCAGTGAGTTACTCCGAGCGGGTGACTCCCTTTCCCTGTATCTTTCCGAGGAGACTATGTACTCTTTCATGGAGGAAAAGGCAGTTGCCCAAGCAGAGCGCCATTTTGCTATTATATATGAGGATGATGACGTTCTTGCAGTGGCAAAGCCCGCAGGGCTTTTGACTCACCCTGAAAAAAGTGAGGATAAGGATACCTTAATTGATCAGGTTTTGTTTTACCTCTATGAAAAAGGACAATATGCTCCTTCCATGGAAAGCAGCTTTACCCCTGCGTTATGCAACCGTTTGGATCGCAATACCAGCGGTATTGTATTAGCAGGGAAAACCTTAAAAGGCGTGCAGAGTCTAAACGAAGCCATTCGTAATAAGCAGGTGGATAAGTACTACCTGACGTTGGTTCAGGGTGAGGTAGAGCAAGCTGGTGAAATTTCTGCTTTTCTTTCAAAGGAAGAGGGCAAGAACCAAGTGCGTATTTCAAAGGAAGCTGGCATTGATGGGAAAGAAAGTATTACCCGTTACCGCCCCTTAGCTTATCAAGATGGCTATACCCTTTTGGAAATTCACTTAATAACAGGAAAAACCCATCAAATTCGTGCCCATATGCAATCCATGGGGCATCCGGTTGTGGGTGACCGAAAATATGGAGATACCGCGGTAAATCAAGAATTTAGACAGAACTTTGGTCTGTCAAACCAGTTTTTACATGGGGCAAGGCTTGTATTTTCCAACACGGACGGTTCTTTAAGCTACTTGAAGGGCAAAACCCTCATTGCACCGTTGCCGAAGGTATTTCAGCAGATTGTAGAAGATATTTTTGGGGAAAGTGTAACGTTGGAGTAACGAAGGAGGCGCAAATATGAAAGCCATTATATTGGCGGCTGGCTATGCAACAAGGCTATATCCTTTAACTTTGCATAAGTCGAAGGCTTTGCTCCCGATTAATAAAAAGCCGATTATTGATTATATTATTGATGAAATGAACCATGTAGAAGGTTTGGATGAGATTTATGTGGTTACCAACAGCCGTTTTTATGAGCAGTTCTTAGACTGGGCGAAAACGGTTCATAGCAAGGTGCCGGTTTTTATTTTAGATGATGGAACTACGGATGACAGCAACAAACGGGGGGCAATTGGAGATATTTCTTTTGTCATTCAAGAAATGAAAATTGACGATGAGTTGATGGTCATTGCGGGAGATAATTTCTTCACCTATTCCTTAAAGGATTATGTGGATTTCTTCCATGAAAAAAATCGGGATTGTGTTTGTGTGAAGGTTTGGGAGGACGGAGAGTCTTTATCCCAATTTGGAATAGCCCTTTTGGATGAAAAGGGATTGGTTCTTGATATTGAAGAGAAACCGGAACAACCAAAATCAAATACTGTTGTGTTTGCCACATACTTATATAAAAAAGAAACGGTACCTCTGTTTGCTACCTATTTGGCAGAGGGGAATAAGCCGGATGCACCGGGGAATTTCCCGGCTTGGCTGTATCGACGCAAAGAAGTGTATGCCTATACATTTACGGAGGAATGCTACGATATCGGTACGCCGGAAAGCTACCGTGAGGTATGCGAACTGTTTGAGGATTAAGTCCGAGTCCGACGCAATTGCGGCGACTGACAGCAAAAAGAGCCGCTTGATGCTCTCCCGTAAGGAAGTAAATAAATTACTTCTTTATGAGAGGACATCCCAGCGGTTTTTTATTGTACAACATTGAGAAGCTGAAAATACGCAAAAAAAAGGAGAAATACCATGGAATGGATTGAAGTTTTTGTAGCTGTAAGCCAAACAGGGCTGGAACCTATTGCAGGTTTATTATACGAGTGCGGCCTAACTGGGCTGATGATTAGTGATGAGGCAGATTTTCAGGAGTTCTTGGAGGCCCCCAATCGGGATTGGGATTATGTTGCTGACGAACTGGTGGAAGAAAAACAAAAACTGGAAACAGGGATTACCTTTTTCTTGAGAGACAACCTTTATGGCAGAGAACAGCTGGCGCAGATCAAGAGTGCTTTGGCTGTGATTCAGGAGCAGGAAAAAGAACTTGATTTAGGCTCTTTGGAAATGACCATGAAAAATGTGCAGGAAGAGGATTGGGCAAACAACTGGAAGAAATACTTTAAGCCTTTCCCCGTTGGCGAAAAAATCATGATCAAGCCCTCTTGGGAGGAGCTGACAGAAGCAACAGATAAGGTGGTATTGAAGATTGACCCCGGCCATATCTTTGGCACAGGAACCCATGAAACCACCCAGCTTTGTATGGAACTGATTGAAACATATTTGAAGAAAGATGATGTTGTTTTAGATATCGGTTGTGGCAGTGGTATTTTATCTATCGCATCCCTTTTGCTGGAAGCAAAGGAAGCAGATGCTGTGGATATTGACCCCAATGCCATGGAAATTGCTTATGAAAACAGTGATCGGAATGATATTCCTAGAGAAAAGTATCATGTTTGTGCCGGCAATATTTTAGAGGACGAAACTCTTCATCAAAAATATAGCGGCAAAAAGTATGATATGGTGGAGGCCAATATTGTTGCCGATGTGATTATTGCATTGACCAAAAAGGTGCCGGATTATATTAAAGACGGGGGGATTTTCCTCTGCAGCGGCATTATTATTGAACGGAAAGAAGATGTGCTTTCTGCTTTGACTGCTGGGGGATATTCCATATTGGAAGTAAAAGAGAAAAAAGGTTGGGTAGCCATTGCGGCTCGCTATGAGGGATAAGAGATGCCAAAATTTTTTGTAGAACCTTATCAAATAAAAGATAACCTCATCCAAGTGATTGGAGAGGACGCGAAGCATATTAAAACTGTATTGCGCTCTCGGGAAGGGGAGGGAATTACCCTTTGCGATGGCTTAGGAACGGATTATTTTTGCCGAATTGCTTCTTTGGAAGAAGGAGTAACGGCGGAAATTCTCTCCAATGAACCATGCCAATCGGAGCCTAAAACAAAAATTACCCTTTATCAAGGTTTGCCTAAGGCGGATAAAATGGAGCTTATAATCCAAAAATGTGTGGAATTAGGCGTGGACCGTATTGTTGCCGTTTCTACGGAACGCTGTATCGTTAAGCTTGATAAAAAAGAGGAAAAAAAGCTGGATAGATGGCAAAAAATTGCCGAGGCGGCGGCAAAGCAAAGCGGCAGGGGAAAGATACCTGAAATAGCACCAAAGGTTCTGCGCTTTTCAGAGGCTTTGGCAGAAGCAAAAAACTTATCAGGAGCAATCATACCCTATGAAAAGGAAGAAAACAGGGGGATACGTGGCTTTGTAGAGGGTTTTGCTGGGAATGAAGTTGGCGTTTTTATCGGCCCAGAAGGTGGCTTTACAGAAGATGAGATTCAAGGGGCTATAGATGCAGGGGTATTGCCCGTTACCCTTGGTAAGCGGATTTTGCGTACAGAAACGGCAGGTATGACTGCCATTGCTATTTTGCTGTACGAGTTAGGTTAAGGAGGAGTAAGATGATTTATTTGGATAATGCCGCTACCACAAGGGCTTTGCCTGCTGTGGCGGAAAAAATGACATATATGCTTACGGAACAGTATGGAAATCCCGCCTCGGTAAGCATAATGGGTTTAGAGGTTGATAAGGAAATACGCCATGCATCCCAGATATTAGCCCGTGGAATTCATTGCAAGGAAGAAGAAGTGTTTTTCACCAGCGGTGGTACAGAAGGAGACAACTGGGCTATTTTTGGCACAGCAGAGGGATATCAAAGGCACGGCAGGCATTTCATTACAACCCAGATTGAGCATCCCGCGGTGAAAAATCCCATGAAAGCTTTGGAGGAAAAAGGATGTGAAGTAACTTGGCTCTCCGTTGATTCTAAGGGACATATTTCTCTAGAGGAACTGGCAGCTGCAATTCGCCCGGATACCGTTTTGGTAAGCATTATTTTAGTGAATAATGAAACAGGGGTTGTGCAGGACGGAGTTGCAATCGGGAAGCTGATTAAAGAAAAAAATCCCCAAACATTATTTCATGTGGATGCAGTGCAAGCCTTCGGCAAGTATCCCATTGATGTGGAAAAGATGAAAATTGATCTCCTTACCATGAGTGGACATAAAATTCATGGTCCTAAGGGCGTAGGTATGTTGTATATGCGAAAAGGTACCAAAGTAAAACCTTTTATTCTTGGCGGTGGTCAGCAAAAGGCGCAAAGAGCGGGGACAGAGAATGGCCCTGCTGTAGCAGCTTTAGGGGTTGCCGCAGAAGCGGCCTTTCAGCATATGCAAGAAAGCATTGCCCATGTTTCTGCTATAAAGAAGGCTTTAGCAGAAGGAATTTTAGCCATGCCCAATACCAAAATCAATGGAGATGGGTTAGACGAGGCAAGTCCTTACGTTTTGAATGTTACCTTTGAAGGGCTGCGCAGTGAAGTTTTACTCCATGACTTAGAAAGTAAGGGTATCATTGTTTCTGCGGGTTCAGCTTGTGACAGCAAAAAGAAGGTGGGAAGCCCTGTGCTTATGGCCATGGGCATGCCTTTTTCGGAGATAGAAGGGGCTGTGCGATTTAGCTTTTCCAGATATAATACCATGGAAGAAATTGAAACTTGCTTATTGGCATTGGAAAAGTCTGTGCCATTTTTAAGAAAATATAACAGATAAAAGGGGAGCATTATGGCAGAAAAGGTTTTAATCATAAAATACGGTGAAATTGCAATGAGAGGCAATAACCGCTACATTTTTATAAATCGACTGATTTCCGCTATCCGCAGAAACATTGACCCATTGGGTAATTATTATGTGGTTAGAGATCCAGGTAGATTGATTGTGGAAGACAGAAGTGGTGAATTAGATTATGATTTACTGATACCTCGAGTAGTGCCTATTTTTGGTTTGGTGGAGGTATGCCCTGGGGTGCGTTTGGCGGATATGACCTATGAAACCATTTTAGAAGAAGCGTATCGCCATATGAAGGAGCATTATGGCGACCAGCAGATCTCCTTTAAGGTAAAGACCAGAAGAGCGAATCAAGGCTTTACCATACCTTCTATGGATATGAACATGAAGATCGGAGAGTATTTATTGGAGCAAATGCCAAATCTAAAGGTGGATGTGCATAAACCTGATGTGATGTTGAATATAGAAATCAGAAACAGCGTTTACATTCATTCTAAAGGAATTAAAACCTACGGTGGATTGCCTTATGGCAGTTCAGGCAAAGGTGTCAGCCTTCTTTCCGGTGGTATTGACAGCCCTGTGGCTACTTGGATGATGGCAAAGCGTGGTGTTGAGGTGGAAGGGGTTTATTTCCACAGTCCTCCTTATACCAGTGAATGGGCAAAACAGAAGGTTATTGACTTGGCAAAAAGAATTGCCGATTTTACAGGGGAATTCCGCTTATATGTGGTGCCTTTTACAGAGCTTCAGCTCTATTTATTAGACAACGTTGCCCATGATAAGCTTACCATTCATTTAAAACGTGCTATGATGCGTGCGGGAGAGATGATTGCCAAAAAGGATGAAGCAATGGCATTGATTACAGGAGAAAGCGTAGGACAGGTTGCCAGCCAGACCATGCAGGGCATTTATGCCATTAACGCAGTTTGCGAAATGCCTGTTTTGCGCCCCTTGGCAGGAATGGACAAACAGGAAATTATAAATCTTGCCCAGAAAATAGGTACCTTTGAGATTTCTGCAAGGCCTTATGAAGATTGTTGCACGGTATTTGTAGCTAAGCACCCTGTAACAAAGCCTAGATTGAGTTTTATTGAAAAATCTGAGCGCAGGTTGACGGAATTGGATAGATTGCTGGAAGAATCTGTTCAGAATGCGGAGATTATTGATTTGTAAGAAATGATATTTATATAAAAAAGGTATTTGCAGTTATTGCGAATACCTTTTTTCTGTGTGAGTAAAACCAATAATTCTTTATGTATCATTTCTCAATTTTTGTACTGCATACTCTATAAATTCATCGGATGTTGGCACTTCGCCCTTGCGTGGTACTTGATTTTGATATGCTTTTATGATACTTGGGTTGTTTGGATTTCGGAAGGAATAGTCTAGTGCTGATTGCATAGCCTGTTTGACTTCACACATATTCATTTTGTTTTCTTTTGCTATTTTTCGGTATATTTTTCTGTTGCTCATTTTATCTCTCCCTCTTAATGTATCAAAGATTCCTTTTTACATATACTATCATAAAATTTTCCATTAGTACAGGTAAAGGGACTAAATTTGTTATTTTAAATTCTATAATTATTATAGTATAGCTACAGGGA
>JAEZPX010000153.1 GCA_023413275.1 Bacillota bacterium
CCCATTTTAGCCCCTTCCATCACAAGCTTTAGTGGTTCGTGATTTTGCAAAAAGTAGCCTTTCTCCTTTAATTGCACGGCAAGCTGTTTCACTCTCTTACAGACCTCATTCATTTGCTCTCTATACCCTTCTGCCAAAACGCCATTACACAAATCTAAAGATTGCAGCGTAAGGTAAGAGGGACTTGTGGAACCAAATAGGGCCAATGCATTTTTTCCATCTTTCTCAAAGGGCAAAGCGCCTCTTCCAATATGTAAATACGCCCCGCCTGTTAAAACTGGCAAGGTTTTATGGGCAGAATCACAGCACATATCGGCACCCAAATTTATAGGATGTAAAGGTTCAGGTAAAAAGCGCAAATATGCCCCATGGGCATTATCCACCAATAGAGGGATGTCATATTTTCTGCAAACCTCAGAGAGCCCTGTTATATCTGCCATTCCACCCAAATAATCCGGAGAAGTAATGTATAGGGCAAAGGGCAAAACCTCCATAGATTTCAGAATGCTCTCCAATTGTTGGGGTAGAATGGGACAACTGCAAAGAGACGCTTCCTCCTCAGGATATATCCAATTCACTTTCAAATCCAATAAAGCACAGGTATGTAAAAATGCCTTATGGGCATTTCTGGCCGCCAAAATAGGCTGCCCCCTTTTTCCATGGAGCATAGCCAAATAAACCATAGCACTAATACATTGAGAGGAACCTCCAGTGGCATAAAAAGTTCTTTTTGTGCCAAATAAATGGGTAGCATTATCCTCACTTTGTCGAATAATCCCTTTTGCATGATATAAATCGTCAGCCCCTTTGATTTCTGTGATGTCTAAGGGCTCGCACCCCAAAAGGGGGCTGCCCTTATGCCCTGGCATATGCAGGCGGACAGTCCCTCTCTTCCAATATTCCTTCACAAAATCATAAATTGGTGTATCCATGACAATTATTCCTCACTGCTTTCTGCAACTTTCATCATAATGGCACATTCAATGCGCTTTTTGAAAAGTCTGCAGCCATACTCATAAATCCCCTGAATACTGCCTGTTGCGTGGTAAGCATTGGCAGCACAACCGCCTGAACAGTACATCTTCGCCCAACAATTTCTGCAATCCTCTCTAGCATAGGCATTGCAATGGCGGAACTCGTCCTGAACCTCAACATTTTTTACGCCGTCCCAAACGTTGCCTAAGCTGTACTTGTCATCTCCAACAAATTGGTGACAGGGGAATAACTCACCCCAAGGAGTAACCGCCATGTATTCCGTGCCTGAGCCACAACCTGTAATTCTCTTATAGACACAAGGACCGTTCTCTAAATCCAAAATGTAATGGTAGAACTCAAAACCATTTCCTGCTTTTTTCCGTCGAACCATTTCCTTTGCCAGAATTTCATATTGTTCAAACAGCTTTGGCAAATCCTCTTCCGTTAAAGCATACGGGTCGGAAGGGTCACAAACCACAGGCTCCATGCTCAATTCCTTAAAGCCCATATCCGCCATATGGAAAATATCGTTGGTAAAATCCACATTGTTATGGGTAAAGGTTCCTCTCATATAGTAACCTTGTCCGCCTCTTTTTTCAACAAACCGCTTGAACTTTGGCAGAATCGTTTCATAACTGCCCTCACCCCCAACGGTTTTACGCAGATGGTCATGGACTTCTTTTCTACCATCTAAGGATAGCACCACGTTATGCATTTCCCGATTGGAAAATTCAATCACATCATCATCAATAAGCATACCGTTTGTAGTCAATGTAAAACGGAATTTTTTATTATGAATGGGTTCCTGCTCTCTTGCATAAGCAACCAATTGCTTAATGGTATCCCAAACCATCAAAGGCTCACCGCCAAAAAAATCCACTTCCAAATTTACTCTGTTCCCGGAATGGGCAATGAGAAAATCTAAAGCTTGTTTGCCAACTTCAAAGGTCATTAAAGCACGTTCCCCTTGATATTGTCCCTGTCTGGCAAAACAATAGCTGCAATTTAAATTGCAAGTATGGGCAACATGTAGGCAAAGCGCTTTAATTACATTGCTATTGTTTTTAAAATCATAAGCAAGGCTTTCGTATTCATCCTTGGTGAACAATCTGCCTCCATCCACTAGGGCTTGAATATCCTCAATGCACAGTAATATTTCTTCCTCTGTGACGTCTGCTCTATCTTTATATTTTTCTAATATTGTCTGGACAATTACATCTTTGCCGCTGGCTTCAAACATTTCAATGATGTCATATGCCACCTCATCCACCACATGTACAGAACCGCTGCAAGTATCCAGAACAATGTTATAATCACTTAATTTATATTGATGTACCAATCTATTCAATCCTTTCTAAAACAAAGGGTAACACCCTTTGCAGAAATACCCAAATACGAAAAATGCCGCCCTACTGAAAGCAGGCGGCGGATTCGTTGTCAATCCTTTTGAGCTTACTTCTGTTTGTTCTCGCAGGGCTGATTTGCTACGCCACAGGAGGTTTTGCAAGCAGACTGGCAGGATGTCTGGCATTCGCCACAACCACCAAAAGCTACGCTCTTTTTCAGGTCACGAGTTTTAATTGTCTTAATTCTCTCCACGGTTTCATCTCCATTCTAATTTATGAAAATTCTATGCGTTTTCTATTGCCTGTAAGAGAAAAACTCTTCCGCTGAAAATCGCTTATATACTGAAAAAGTATATAACAAGTACCCTCAATTGTCAAGGCGTATCCTTAGGAAATCAGGGGGTTTAGCTAATCCTATTTCATTCTTTTCAATCAAATTTACAAATCTCCCCACTACCTTTTTGGGCTTTTCTCGTAATACCTCAACTGCCCCTCCAAGGCTTTTATTCAGGGGATTTTATGGAACTGGACTTTCCATAGGAAATGTGTTAGAATGCATTTTAGTATTTGGGTAGTAGAAAAAATCCTTGACAAAAATTCTGGTTTCAATGATGTTATGTTGAAGATTTTTTCCAGTTTACTTAGTAAAAATATTATAATATAAAGTGGTGTAAAAAATGAAAGAGAAAATCAGCCCACCCGTTTACTCGCAGATTGCCCTTGATATCGCTTTGCGTATCTCAAGAGAAGAACTGAAGGAGAACACAAAAATTTATGGTCGCTCCGTCATGTCCTCAGAATATGGCGTATCCCCTGAAACCATCCGCAGAGCATTAAAGCTGTTGGAAGATGTGGGCATTGTTGAAGTACGAAAAAATAGCGGCGTTGTTGTTCTTTCCGTTGAAAAGGCGAAGGATTTTGCCCAGCGCTTCAGTGAACAAAACGATACCCGCCTCATTGAGCGTAATCTTAGAAGGCTTTTGGATCAGCAATTGAATCTAAACGAGCAGATTCGGGAAATGGTTTCTCATTTGGTGCGTACCAATGATAAATTCTCCAAGAGCAATCCTTTTCAAAATTATGAGATCGATGTTCCCGGGGATTCTCCCCTTATTGGTAAAAGCCTGATGGAGCTTATGTTTTGGCATAAAACCAGAGCAACGATCATCGCCATTCGCCGTACGGATAAAGTCATTTTGTCCCCTGGGCCTTATGCAGTCCTGCTGGAAGGAGACACAATTATCTTTGTTGGGGATATCTCTACCATCGAGTCTGTCAGCAACTATATTACAAAAGCCCAGCAAATATCAGAATAAAAACAATACAGACCTCCCATCATTTGAAAATGACGGAGGTCTTTTTTTATGTGTAAAAAAATTGGGGAACATTAGAATCATGTCCATTGGTCTTTGTTGCACATAGATCAAAATAATTAGTACGTAAAGTGAAATCTTATATGAATTTGAGCATCCTTAAAATAAAACATAAGTTCTAAAACTGCTCTGCCTCAAAAGTTCATCTACTTCCCATCTAATAAAAAATAAACACGAATGTAAATTTTTTTTGAAAAGTTTTCCTTTATCCAACCTGAAACTACGTTCTTTTCCCGAAAGACAGGGATTTTTCTGAGGAAAAGTGGATTTCTTGACAACTGACAACTTAATATGTATAATAGAGTTGTTACTTTCGACAAAAAAGAAAGGAGATTCAAACTTTATGATACAATTTCGAAATGTAAGTAAGCGCTATGGTAAGAAAACTATTTTAGATAATCTTACTCTAGATATAAAAGCTGGTGAATTTGTCATTCTCATCGGCCCCAGTGGTTGTGGTAAAACGACAACACTGAAAACAATCAATCGTCTGATCGAACCGGATTCCGGAGAAATCATGATTGACGGTAAGGATATTACCAAGGTAGACCCCGTACAACTGCGTCGAACCATTGGCTATGTCATTCAGCAAATTGGGCTTTTTCCCAATATGACTGTGGAACAGAATATTGCCGTTGTTCCAAAGCTTCTGAATTACAAAAAAGAAGAAATCGACGAAATCGTACATCGTTTATTAGATTTGGTAAATATGCCTTATGAGGAAAATGCAAAAAAATACCCTTCGGAGCTTTCCGGTGGTCAGCAACAGCGTATAGGCGTTTTGCGTGCTCTAGCGGCATCCCCTCCAATTGTTCTAATGGATGAGCCCTTTGGTGCTCTTGACCCTGTAACAAGGGATTCCTTACAGGAAGAAGTTAAAAAAATACAGAAAAAATTGGGTAAAACTATCGTTTTTGTAACCCATGATATGGACGAGGCAATTCGCCTAGCAGATACCATTGTTTTTATGAATGAAGGTAAGGTTTTACAAGTGGCCTCCCCTGAGGAGATGCTGCAAAACCCTGCTGACCCCATTATCAAAAGCTTCCTTGGTAAGCATATGAATAACGGAAACACCGCCAACAACATGGTGGCCTCCGACTTTATGCGCTCAAAAGTTCTGACTGTATCAAAAACGAAAAAAACCTTGGAATGTATTGAGCTGATGAGTCGAAGAGATGTATCCTCCCTAATCGTGGTTGAAGATGACGATACCTATTTGGGAACTGTCTCTGTTGATAAAATCAAGGCACAAGGTAAGGCGGGTAAGGAAATTGCAGAACTGATTACCGTTGAGGCTATGACGGTAAACCGCAATTCCAATGCTCAGGAAGCCTTTGAGCTATTAATTGCTTCACCCACCGGTTATGTTATCGTACTAAATGATAATAATACGGTTGCGGGTCTTATTACAAAAACCAGTATGGCAAAAGCCATGGGCGAAGCTCTTTGGGGGGAGATGACGCAATGAGTTATATGGAGTTTTTTACAAAGCATTCCAATGAAATTCTCAAAGCAGTTTTTACCCATATTGAGCTTGTGCTCATATCCGTTGGCATCGGCGTCATTGTAGCCGTACCCATGGGTATTTGCCTCACCCGTCATAAAGCAGCGGCAAAATACGTTTTATCTGCCGCCGGTGTGATTCAAACTATCCCTGGGCTAGTGTTATTGGGTATTATGCTGATTTTAATGGGCATCGGCAAGCCTCCCGCAATTGCCGCCCTTTCTCTTTATGCCATACTTCCAATTTTAAGTAATACTTATACGGGTATTTTGGAAGTAGATAGACATTGCATTGAAGCCGCAAGGGGTATCGGCATGAGCAGTATGCAGACTCTCTTTAAAGTGGAGCTGCCCCTAGCCATGCCGGCAATCATCGGTGGTCTACGATTATCCACAGTTTATATTATCAGCTGGGCAACTCTGGCAGGAATGATTGGCGCAGGTGGTCTGGGAGATATGATTTGGACGGGACTTTCTACCTATGAAACAAAATATATTCTTGCAGGGGCAATCCCCGCTGCAATCATGGCTCTTATGGCAAATGCATTAATTGGATTCATCCAACGTGCAATGACGCCCCGCGGCCTAAGACTTGGGAGGTGAAAAAATGACTGATTTATTTTCCCTGACAATACAGCATATGGTTCTTGTTCTCATTGCCATCGGATTTTCTACAATTATCGGAATATGCCTTGGTATTATTTCCTATTGGGTACCCTATTTGGATAAAGTAATCCTCTGGGTTGTGGATTCCTTACAGACCATTCCTTCGTTGGCACTTTTGGCTATCTTGATGATTTTCTTCGGTCTTGGCAACGTAACCTTAGTAATCGGACTCATTCTGTATTCCCTTCTTCCCATTGTACGTAATACCTATCTTGGATTGACGGGAGTACCTCTTCACTTAAAAGATGCCGCAAGGGGTATGGGTATGTCCAAACTGCAACGTATGATTAAGGTGGAACTGCCCCTTTCCTTTCCCCTGATTTTTTCAGGCATCAAAATTGCCACTGTTACTGCATTATCCATTGCGGTTATTGGGGTTTTAATCGGATCTGGCGGTCTTGGCTATCCCATTTATCGTGGAATCCAAACCATGAATTTCTCCGCAATTATGAAGGGTACCATTCCAGTGGTGGTTATGGCAGTTTTATTTGATTTTATCATGTCTAAATTTGAGGAAAAACTCGTGAAACGAGCAAAATAATATTCAAAAGGAGGATAACATATGAAAAAGAAATTACTATCTTTGGCAATTGCCGCTACGGCTGTTTTTTCCATGGCTTTGACCGGCTGTGGCAGTAAGGATACTGTTGTCATTGGTTCTAAGGATTTTAGCGAGAATATCATTCTTGGTGAAATTCTTTCTCAGCTGATTGAAAACAAAACAGAATTGAAGGTAGAACGGAAGCTGAATATGGGAGGTACCTTTATCAATTTTGAAGCACTGAAAAAGGGCGATATTGATATTTACTCCGAATATACCGGAACCGGTCTAACTGCTCACTTAAAAATGGATGTCATCACTGATCCTGATGAAGCCTACAGCGTGGTGCAAGAAGAATTTAATAAGCAATTTGATATCTCATGGATGGAACCTTATGGTTTTAATAATACCTACGCCATTGCTGTCACTAAGGCTGTGGCTGATAAATACCATTTGGAAAAAACCTCTGATCTGAAGGGTGTTTCCGAAAATCTGGTATTCGGCGGTGAAAACGAATTTTTTAATCGCCAAGATGGGTTTGAAGGCTTCTGCGATTTGTATGGCGTCTCCTTTAAGGGCGACCCTAAGATGATGAATGTATCCTTAAAATATCAAGCCATTGGCAACAATGACATGGATGCTACCGATGCCTTTATCACCGATGCAGAAATTAAGAAATATGACTTAAAGGTATTAAAAGATGATCTGAACTTCTTTCCTCCCTATTATGCGGCACCCCTTGTACGCAACGATACCCTGAAAGAACATCCTGAGCTTAAGGACGTACTCAATTTATTGGCAGGACAAATTAGTGATGAGGAAATGATAGAGTTGAATTATCAGGTTAATGTGGAACAGAAAAAAGTAGCACAGGTTGCCACAGATTTCTTGAAAAGCAAAGGATTACTGGACTAAAACACTTTTTTCCTCTATATCATAAACACTCTTTACTCTGTAAAAGAAATGCCCGTTGCTGTGAATATCAATCACTCCAACGGGCATTTTTCATTTTCTTTTTATGCATGCAAAGGAGGCCATGGCTCCCACATAATTTAATTGTACTTGGTCATACATTTCCTCCAATTTAGTTTCTAAGCTTTGCTTCGTCTCAAAAGGAGGGGTGAAAAATCCCTTGGGTACATAGAACCTTTGAATAAACCAATCGGTACGTTTCCTTTCTCCCTTCACATAAAAACAACCGCAGAAAATACCACCGGGTTTTAAAACACGTAAAATCTCCCCATAAGCGTCGTCTTTATCAGGAAAAGCATGAAACCCATTGAGGGAAAGTACCAAATCAAAGGTTTCATCAGCAAAATCCAGCGCCCCCACATCCCCTTGACAAAAGGTAACATGGTGAAGATGCATAGCATCCCCTCTGCGTTGTGCCCGTGCCATCATTTCCTCAGAATAGTCCAAACAGGTAATTTCAGCCTTTTGTAGATTTGCATACATAGGCATAGTCAGTATCCCTGTACCTACAGGTACTTCCAGCATCTTACCTGAAAAGTCTGAAGGAATTCCCTGAAGAGCCAATTGCAGATACCGATTATTTTCCTCTTGATTCATTCCCCATATCAACTTACATACAGCTTTTCCCCAAAAAGTAGAGCAGGTAATCATTCCATCATAAAAGGTATGCTCTCCTCCAATGGTTCTATAAGCATTTTGTATTTCATCATTTCTTGGCAAGTTTCATTCCCCCTTTGGGCTCATATTTTATCAGCCTAATGCCACATCCAATACCATCATCAGCGCAAAACCTAACGCCGCACCAATCGTCCCTGTATTGGAATGCTCCCCCGCTTGTGATTCAGGTATCAATTCCTCAATAACCACATAAATCATAGCCCCTGCGGCAAAGGATAGAAAATAGGGCAAAATAGGCATTACCTGCTTTGCCAACAAAATGGTTATCACCGCACCCACAGGCTCTACAACTCCGGAACCAACACCATATAAAAAAGCTTTTTTCTTGCTGGCACCTTCATTTCGCAAAGGCATAGAAATAATCGCACCTTCAGGGAAATTTTGTATTGCAATGCCTAATGCCAAAGCAAAGGCAGACATCATGGTGATATTACTGCCTCCCAACATGGCTCCTGCAAAAGTTACACCAACGGCCATACCCTCGGGAAAGTTGTGCAGGGTTACGGCAAGCACTAACATTGATGTTTTGGAAAGCTTGCTGGGTACACCTTCCGGCTTATCACTGTCCAAATGCAAGTGAGGTATTATGGTATCTAATATCAATAAAAACCCAACACCCAACAAAAACCCAATCAGCGCAGGCAACCAAGAGGGACCTTTTTGCTCTCCCGCCAAGTCAATTGCGGGAATCAACAAAGACCAAACTGAGGCGGCAATCATAACGCCTGCCGCAAAGCCTAATAGCAGTTTTTTTACCTTTTCATTCATTTCATCCTTCATAAAAAATACCATTGCGTCACCTAATGAGGTACCCACAAAGGGAATTAGTAAAATCATGAACTCCTTCAACAAATATCACCTACCTATCCTTTTTACTTATTGTGCAGCAGCTGATTCCAACAAGCCACCATACACGCAACCATAGCTTCCAAATTCCGCCCTGCTTTCTTTTCTGATTTTTCATGGGAAACCAGATGTACAAACAAATTCACTTGAGTATGGGCAAACCAGTGGAGCATATACTCTGCTGGTTTAGGCACATTTTTTTGTAAGCAAATCCGATCAGCGATAAGACGGTATTTTTTTTCCGCCATTTCTACAAATTGCTCCTCCGTATGCTCGAACTTGGAGCCTCTGGATTTTGTTAACAATAGATGAAATGCATCATAATTTTGATAAATGCAATGGAGCATTTCTTCTGCACATGCCAAATCCTCCAAATCCTCTTTCACCTGATTACGGTAATCCTCCTGCTTAAGCTCTTTGTCAAAATGCTCATCCAAAATCTGATTTAGCTCTCTCAAAGGCTCTTCCACAATAGAAGCAAATAAATCCTCCTTATTTTTAAAGAAAAAATATAAGGCACCTGTGGTGACCCCTGCATTTTTGCAAATATTACGTAAAGAGGCTTGGGCGAAACCTTTTTCCAAAAACTCTTTTCTACCCCACTGAATCAACTGTTCTTTTGTTTCTTTATCGCTTTTCAAAGGACACCTCCTTTTCAACATAACACCGTTATCTATTTCTATTAAAATAGTATGCCGGTTTTATTTTTTTGTCAATAGACTGCCAAAATAAAAATACTGATAAATATACAAATGTGTATCACTACACTTTGCATTTATCAGTATTTCTAAATAACAAGTTTCAAAAAAAAGTTCTTTTACATGGCAGCAGAAAGATACAAACTTTCTTCTTTCTTTTTATTATGAAAGGCAAGGATTCCAATTAAAGCAAAAGACAAAAAATCTGCCACGGGTTGCGCCAAAATCAAGCCGTTTAACCCCCAATTTGCTGTAAAAATATACACAATGGGAATGAAGAAAAATCCCTGCCTTCCAAGGCTTACCAGACCGCCTTCCATTCCCTTTCCCATTCCCAAAAATTTTGTAGTAAAAACATATTGAAAGCCTGCGGTTAAAAACACAAAGGCTTGCAAGACCAACACCTTCAAACCAATGGAGAGCAGTAAAGGATCATTTTTACTAAATGCTTGTATCAAGGGAACTCGGAATAAAAGCATTGTGCCACTGGCTAACAAGCAAAAACAGGAAGTCCAAAAAAGCATGGTTTTGGTTGCAACCTGTACACGTTTATAGTTTTTTGCCCCATAGTTAAAACCTACGAAGGTCTGATAGCCCTTTAAAAATCCCATAATTATCATAAGTCCAAAGGTAGTAATTCGATTAACAATTCCCAACGCAGCAATCGCTGCATCTCCATATGGAGCAGCAAGATTATTGGTAATAGAGAGGGCAACGCTGCATAAAATCTGAAAAATACAGGTAGGAATTCCAATTTTAGCAATCTCTATAAGAAGCTTTTTTTCGATATGCACATTTTTTATAGAATAGTCTAAGCTGCTTTTTTTCTGAAATAAATATAGTAAGTATGAAGAAAGAGAAAGTAATCTTGAAAGCAAGGTAGCGATAGCCGCACCAAAAACCCCCATATGAAAAACAAAAATAAGCAATGGGTCAAGAATAATATTCCCGATACCTCCGAGTAGCATTGCACGCATGGAATAAATTGGTGCGCCTTCGTTTGTAGTAAGGTTACTCAATGTTACGTTAACTACATTCACAATAAGCCCTATAATAAAAGGAATTGCATACTCTCTTGCATAGGGAAGCATTGTGTCCGTACAACCTAACAGTCGTAATAATGGATTCATTGCTGTAAGCATAATACCCACAAACACAATCGCAGAAAGAACAGCAAGAGCAAGGGCGGTGGATGCACATTCATCTGCCTTCTTCTTATCCTCATTTCCCAAGAGCCTGCTTAAATAGCTACCTGCTCCACTGCCAAACAGCAAGCCAACTCCCAGCATTACAAGTCCAACAGGAAACACTGCCGCCACCGCCGCTTGTTGGGATGTGCCTAATGATCCCACAAAATAAGCATCTACCAAGTTGTATAATGAAGAAACCATCATCCCAACCATGGTGGGGATTCCTAGCTTTATCAGGGCCTTTGGTACTGGTGCTTGGGAAAGCAATATCATATTTTTGTTTGTATCCATTTTATCTACCTCCATTGTGTTTAGAACTAATACTATATAGCATCTATACAATTAGTCCAAAAAGAAAAGCTGTATGAATCAGCCATTCTTTTCCTTGGTGTTCAGTTTTTTATCTAAAAATGATTCACAGCCTTTGAGGAAAGTTATCATATAATCTTGATACTCCTGAGGCATATCATTCAGCATCCTCATAAATTCCGAGCCGGATTCTTCATGATATTCTTGATGGGCATAAAATGCAATTTGTCCATCATTTGTTAGCTTCAAACAAACCTCTGTATCCGAATTTGGGGATACATCCTTTGAAACAAAGCCCTTTTCCACCAGCTTATATATCATCTGAGATGCTGCACCTTTTGTAACGCCACGAAGTTTTGCCAACTCGGTTACATTAATATCAGGCTTTTCTCCAATGATTACAATGGTATGAATTTCTGCTTGAGTCAAAGGTTTATCCGTACCATAGCACCGGGCTCTTTTCTCAAACTGCATGTATTTATGCATCACTCGTTCGCTTAAGCGAGATACATCTCGATAGTCATGCACTTCCTCACCTCCTGTCTGTATAGTTACTATACTGTATTATATCTATATATACAAATATGTCAATACCCTTATTGTAAATAATAATATTTGTTTATTCTATTAAAACTCAAATATTATTTGTCCCCAAAAAGAGCGCGCAACTACAGAATGCTTTCTTCGTATTTTGGTTGGAGCAAATCAAGGGTAGCAAAATTTCCGTCTACTCCCTATCTCTCCCTTAAAGTTCTATATCACCTATTCAATATGAATTGATTAAATGCTCCATAAAATCATTCATTTTTTGTGTTATAAATTTCTTTTTATGATACGCAATTTTGAATTGACGAATAAACGCTATTCCTTCAATCTTAGAAGAAAAAAGGGTCTTGCTTTCAAGCTCCTTTAAAACACTTTTCTGAGAGATAACAGAAATGCCCAAATTATTTTCCACTGCATTTTTAATGGTTTCTGAATTATTACAAACCCACGATGCAGACCAACTGACATTGTTCGCCGCCATTTTTATTTCAAACAGCTTTCTGGTGCCACTGCCCTTTTCACGGATGATGAAATTTTCCTTTTCCAGTTCGGAGGGTGACACCAATGCTTTTTGTGAAAAGGGGTGCTCCTTCCCGCAGATTAAAATAAGCTCATCCTGAAGAAATGGTTTTATGGTAATATCCGGTGAAAGAATTTCCCCCTCTACTAACCCCAAATCCACCTCATTGTTTAGAATAAGAGATTCAATCACTGTTGTGTTATCTTCAATCACCTCAAAGCTTGTAGTTGGGCTGACATTTCGAAAGGATTTCACCAATTTGGGTAATATGGCAGAACCAACTGTAACACTGGCTCCAATACGAATGACACCACTTTCTGACAAAGATTTTATACTAGCTTCTGCTTCCTCAGTCATTTTGGTAATATGCCTAGCGTAGCTCAGCAGCTTTTCACCTGCATCCGTCAAATAAATTCTTTTAGAAAGACGCTCAAACAGCTTTGTTCCGTAAAATGCCTCCAAGTCTGAAATAGCTTGGCTCACTGCCGACTGAGAGATATATAGACGCTCCGCTGCTTGAGTCATATTCATGGTCTCGCAGACTTCTATAAAAATTTTGAAATGCCTTAATGTCATAAGTACCCCTCCAATACATTAGCTTTTACTTATCAATATTATCTTATAATAATATTTTAATTATTATTGTGCAAGAGGTATAATATAAACAATCTAAAATGAAAAAAGGAGAAGAACAAACATGGTTAAAAGAAAAATTGGGGGAATCCTTCTTGCAGGATGCATTGCCATTCCTGCGTGGCTGATTGGTAAGGCGTTTCCTATCATAGGCAGTCCTGTCTTAGGGATATTGTTTGGTATGATTCTGGCTTTTTGGAATCGACCCACTCATTTGAACGAGGGAATTCAATTTACCTCAAAAAAAATTCTACAATACGCTATTATACTTTTGGGATTTGAAATGAATTTATTTAATATTTTTAGTGTTGGAAAGCAAACGCTCTTGCTTATGGTATTTACCCTATCTGCAGCGTTTTTAACCGCATTGTTTGCAGGGAAGCTTCTTAAGCTGGATGGAAATACCAAAACGCTGATTGGTGTTGGATCCGCCATTTGCGGAGGCTCTGCCATTGCCGCAACAGCACCCGTTATTCATGCCAACGATGAAGAAATCGCCCGCTCTATCTCTACAATCTTTCTCTTTAATGTAATTGCAGCGTTCCTGTTTCCTGCTTTGGGGCATCTGTTTGGAATGAGTGACCACACCTTTGGCCTTTGGGCAGGAACCGCAGTGAACGATACCTCTTCGGTGGTTGCTGCAGGCTATGCTTTCAGCGATACTGCTGGAAATCTATCTGTTATTGTGAAGCTGACAAGAACCCTGGCCATTGTTCCCATTACCCTTGTTCTGGCGGTTATTACTTCAAAGAAAAGTGCAGGAGAAAATGCAAATTACAGCATCGCTAAAATATTCCCTTGGTTTGTACTTGGTTTTCTTGGCGCATCCATATTGAATACCTTCCTTCCTATTCCAAGCAATGCAACTCATTTTCTTGCACAAGCCGGAAAGTTTATGATTGTCATGGCCATGGCTGCAATTGGATTGAACACAAATATCATTAAATTGGTGAAAAATGGGGCGAAACCTATATTGCTGGGTTTCTTATGTTGGCTTTCCGTCTCTGTTGTTTCACTGGCTGTTCAATATCTTTTTCATATCTAAAAAGTAAAAAGAGCAGGGAAACATTCTTCCCGCTCTTTTTTTATTCATATAAATAGGCATACTAGAACCGTATCGTTTATCCTGCAGCCCATATCTCTATTTCTATTTTTATTGAATCCAAACCTAAGGCATTGACATAGGCAATTGTCATAGAAGGGGGAATTTCTCCAAAGAAATCACAATATATTTTATCGAAATACGCCCAGTCTATTTCTTCTATTGACCATATATTTACCTTAATCACATTGTCTGGTTCCAAATCCACACTTTTCAGTAATTTTGATATATTTATAAATGTATTTTCCACTTGTTGATTAAAATCAGCAGGAATATCGCCGCTTAAATTCGCTCCTATTTGACCTGAAAACGTATAAAAAGTTGCATTAGTCTTTATTTTTGTGATATGGGTATAATGCCCTACCTCTTTACTCACTCCTGATGGTGATAGTCTGGTAACTATATGATTTTTCATTTCATAACATCCTTTCTCTAT
>JAEZPX010000023.1 GCA_023413275.1 Bacillota bacterium
GGTTTGATATACTGCATGGTATCGTAAATCGCAAGTCCTGCGGTTACTGAACCGCCTGGGCTGTTGATATAAAGGCTAATGTCTTTATCGGGGTCTTCCGCAGCCAAAAATAATAGCTGAGCTACAATAAGGCTTGATGTAACATCATTTACCTCTTCCCCCAGAAAAATAACTCTGTCCTTTAACAGTCTGGAATAAATATCATAAGAACGCTCTCCCCGGTTTGTCTGTTCCACTACCATAGGCACTAAACTCATATGAACTCCCTCCATTCCCAATTAATTTATACCTTTTGAAATACCTATAAAGCTTAATTAGGCACAGTAAAACTGTGCCTAATCGATGGTCTTATTCAGCCTTAGGATCTGTTAAAACGGCTGTGTCTTCGATCAGCTTCATCGCTGCTCTTACAAGCATATCCTGTTCCAGCGCTGCTCTATCCTCTTCTCTAATCATCTCCAGCATTGTTTTTCCATCAATGCCGTAGCTTTCGCCATATTTGCAAATTTCAGCTTCCAGCTCTTCTTTAGAAACTGCTAAGCCTTCTTCCTTTGCAATGGCTTCCAGCATCAATCTTGCATCCACACTCTTTACGCTGGTTTCTTTGAAGTTTTCTTTCATTTCATCAGGAGTTGTACCCATATATTGGCAATAAATGTCTAAGGATAAGCCCTGACGCACGATGTTATCTTCAAAATCCTTCATCATGCTGTTAATTTTATTGTCATACATAACCTGAGGCACTTCCATTTCGCAGTTTGCAACTGCAACATCAAGAAGCTTGTCACCCTGAACCTGTCTTGCTTTTTCTTCTTTCTCCTTTGCAAGCTTTTCCAGAATGCTTGCTTTGTATTCATCCAGAGTAGAAAATTCGGAAACATCTTCTGCGAAAGCATCATCCAATGCAGGCAGTTCTTTCTTTGTAATACCTTTGATTTCAATCGCAAAAACTGCATCCTTGCCTGCCAAATCAGGAGAGTGATACTCTTCTGGGAATTTTACGTCAATATCAAATTTTTCACCCAAAGAGTGACCAACAAGCTTTTCTTCAAAACCGGGGATAAACATACCACTGCCCAATTCCAAATCATGCTCATCTGCCTTGCCACCTTCAAAAGGTACACCGTCAACAGAACCTTCATAGCTCATTTTAACAACATCGCCCATTTCTGCTGCTCTGTCTGTTACTTCAACGGTTCTTGCATTTTTTGCCTGAACTTTTTCCAATTCAGCCATAACTTCTTCATCTGTTACTTTAGATTCAACCTTTTCTGCGGAAAGGCCTTTATATTGACCCAACTTAATTTCAGGTTTAATTGTAACATCAACAATAAATTTTGCACCCTTATCGGAACCGATATATTCAACATCCAAAGATGGTGCGGAAACTACGTCCAAATTCAGCTCTTTTACAGCTGCCATGTATTCTTCAGGGAAAATATGGTTCACTGCATCTTCATAGAAAAAGCCTTCGCCATACTGTGCCTCAATCAACTTTCTAGGTACTTTACCCTTTCTAAAACCAGGGAGAGAAATTTGATTTTTATGCTTGTTATAAGCAAAAGCCATACCTTTTTCCAATACTTCTGCGGTTACTTCAAAAGAAAATTTTACTTCTGTTTTTTCTTTGTTCATCAATGTTGCGTTCATGTAGAAGCTCCTCCTTAAAAATCTGTTTCTATGACAACTAAAATCTTATATTTATCAAACTGTCGTCATCCAAATGCCAGTCCCTAAAACTGAACAATCAAAGGTTATTATATCACACGGTATTTTGAAAATCTACTGTAAAATATAAAAAAATCCACTGTTTCAGCCAAAAAACCTCCCTAAAACACTTCAAATTCTGCGGAAATCATTTCCGCTTCCGTGTTTTGCTCCATATAGCGCAGGATATGCTGTATGATGCTGTCTGCCTGTCGTTTTTCGTTGGTTACACAGACAAAACCAATTACAATAATTTTATGTTGATCCTGACAGTCCACCTCGGCAACAGAAACGTTAAATTTATGTCTTGTCTTATCCACAAGACTTTTTACAATCATGCGCTTTTCTTTTAAAGAATTTACCCAATCAGCGTGAAAGGTTACTTCGCAGCTACCAATAATCATGACAAGCCTCCTTATTCTTTTTCTCAAAAAAGGTTCTGGGTACGTAGGTACAGACTTGAGAAACTAGCCCAAATCAGCAACAAAGCTAATCCTTTTGCCTTTCCAAACCCACCAAGTTATCAGCCACTTTAACTATATTTCTAAGAAAAAAATTAATAAATCATTCAGAACTTAATCATTACTTTTAAAAGGCATTCCTTTTTTCCAGCTTAATCAAAAATACTAAGCTGAACGGGGTCACTTTTTACATGTATTTCTCGTTCAAGTCTGCCCCTATAATCAAAAGAAATCTGATATTTCTCTCTTATTTTACTTAATTTTTTATACAAAGGCCCTCTGTATTCCTTAATTCCTTCATTCTGGTAAAGCATTCTATATTTTACTAATAAATTCGAATATTCCTTTTGCAAAAAATGATAGTATACTTGTTTTGTTTCTCCTCTCAAATTCAGCAATCCCGGCAGCAGATAATTCACATGGGCATCTCTTGCCTGAGAAAAAACAGCATTTAAATTTTCCTCTCCATCTGTGAGGTAAGGCAGCAAAGGCATCATATGCACTGCCGTAGAGGCCTTGGTTTTACCGAATTCTTGCAACATTGAAAACCGCCTCTTAGGGCTCACTCCCCCGGGCTCCAACTTTTTTTGCAATGTTTCATTTGCAGTGGTTATGGTGGAAGCGATATTAACGTAGGTTTTTCTTGATAATTGATCAATCAAATCGAAATCTCTTAGTATTAAATCTGATTTTGTTGAAATAATTATGGGATTATTATATTTAATCATCAAACGCAAAATCTCGGGCATTTGTTTCTCCATAGCCTCGGCAACCTGATAATTGTCTGTTACACCACCTAAATTAATAACGCCCTTGTCCCATTTGGGACTGCGTAATTGCCGTTCCAATGCCTCAGCAATATTTGTTTTCACAAATATTGCTTCCGAGAAATCCCCTTTTTCAGGCAAATACTTATGGGAATAACGGGCGAAACAATATTTACAGTCATGGGAACAGCCTCTATATACATTTAAATCCCAGTGATAGGGGAACCTTCCCTTTACAAACGTGCAGGCCGTATTGCAAGATATCGGAATGGGCTCCTTCATGCGCCTCCTCCTTTATTACAAAATAAAAATTCATGTCCCTTTTTCAGAAGCTATATTCCTTATATGGTAACACTTCCTATCCAGTTAAGCAAAGAATTCCTAATATTTTAAGCAAATAATGCAATAAAAAAATCGGTCTTGAATAATCAAAACCGATTCAAACAGCGCGAGACGAGATTCGAACTCGCGACCCTCGCCTTGGCAAGGCGATGCTCTACCACTGAGCCACTCGCGCACACAACTGTAATAGAGATTTTACATTATTTGCATAACATTGTCAAGTAGTAAATTTCATTCAACACAAAAATATTTAAAATCTATGGATTAACCGAACTCTCTTTTTATGTTATAATGAATCAAAAATCTTACTTCTTTTAATACTCTTGGAAAGCAAAAATGTCTCTTTTGCCATTTGGCTATTAACCATCTGATTTAAAAAGTGAGATTAATGGAAACAAGATTTTACTTTGAATATTGTATTCCTAATTTTTATACTTATATTATAAGGAGGATTTACATGAAATATGAAATAACAGGCGAAACCTTGCCAGTGGTTATATGCAAGCTGGATGCAGAAGAAACAATGATTACAGAAAAGGGCTCTATGGCGTGGATGTCTCCTAATATGGTAATGGAAACAAGCACAAACGGCGGAATTGGTAAGGCCTTTGGCAGAATGTTCTCTGGGGAATCCTTTTTCCAGAATAGATACACCGCCAGTCAAGGCCCAGGGGTAATTGCCTTTGCTTCAAGTTTCCCAGGCAGCATCAAAGCCTTTGAGGTTTCACCCACTCAAGAATATATTTTTCAAAAAAGCGCATTTCTTGCGGGAGAAGCAAATGTGCAGCTTTCCGTTCATTTTCATAAGAAATTTGGTTCAGGTCTGTTTGGCGGTGAAGGCTTTATTTTACAAAAGGTTTCCGGCAGAGGTACCGTCTTTGCTGAATTTGATGGCCACACCGTGGAATATGACCTTCAGGCAGGACAACAAATTATCATTGACAGCGGTTATCTTGCCGCAATGAGCACCACCTGCCAGATGGATATTCAAATGGTGCCTGGTCTGAAAAATATGCTCTTCGGCGGTGAAGGACTTTTTAATACAGTGATAACAGGCCCTGGGCATGTATGGCTGCAAACCATGCCTATCAGCTCTGTTGCATCAGCATTAAAACCCTTCTTTTCTTTAGACTCCAAATAATCTATGATGAAAAGACCTTTTCTTTATTAAAATTTAGAGAATGGTCTTTTCCTTTTTTATCCCCCAATGCCTTAAAATACAAGGAAAACAAAGATTTTCACCACTTATTGCATAAAAAATTACCATTTGTTTCCGCTTTTATTCTTAGAAATGCTGTGATACTATGTCCTTGTAACAGTTTTGTAACAATTACATAATAATTGAGAAACAACTACTTAAAAACTTTTCTATGAATAAGGAGGAACTTTAAATGAAAAAATTTAGATTAGCCGCTGCTGTTTCCGTTGCAGTTCTTACCATGTCCGTGCAGGCGATGGCCGCACCTCTGAACTGTAATATATCTTCCGGTTCCAGCTGCCCTACAAGCAAAACATTCTCAAGTGCAGTAAAAGGTATCCAGACTTCAAACAACACACAGAGTAATTGTTTGAATTCTACAAATATCGAATCTATTTTAAGCCAGCTGAACTGCAACAATAGTACATCTGTTAAGGGTGCTAGCTATGTGAAAGGCACCACAACAACCAAAGGTACTAACTGCACAACCTCAACAAAAGGCTCCAACTGCACAACAAGCACTAAGGCTGCTACAAACGTAAAAGGGGCAAGCACAAACAACTGCACAACAGGCTCTAACTGCAAAACCGGTTCTAACTGCACAACAACATCGAAAGCTGTTAAGGGCGCTAGCACAACTGCTTCCAACTGCTTTACCGGTTATAATTGCACCGGCTCAAATTGTAATACCGGTTGCAATAACTAACTTGTAGATAAAAGAAGGAGGAAATGAAATGAAAAAATTTAGATTAGCTGCTGCTGTTTCTGTTGCAGTCCTTACAATGTCCGTGCAAGCAATGGCTGCACCTCTCGGATGCAATATATCTTCTGGCTCCAATTGCCCCACAACGAATGCTTTGACAAACTGTACAGTAAAAGGCGCTCAAAAGTTAAACAGCACACAAAATAACTGCTTAAACTCCATTAATGTGGATTCCATCTTAAGCCAGCTGAACTGCAACAACGGATCATCTGTTAAAGGTACTTCCAACTTAAAAGGTATTGTTATCACAAAAAACGGAATTAATTGCACACCCGGTACTACTTGCACAGGAACCAATTGCACAACTGGTTCCAGCAACAGCGGTTCCAGCAACAGCGGTTCTAGTAACAATGGTTCCAGCAATAACGGCTCCAGCAATAACGGCTCCAGCAACAACGGCTCCAGCAATAACGGTTCCAGCAACAATGGTTCCAGTAATAACGGTTCCAGCAATAACGGCTCCAGCAACAACGGTTCTACTGATACAACCACAACGGTTTCAGCAAATGCGCAGAAAGTAGTTGACCTTGTAAATGCAGAAAGAGCAAAAGAAGGTTTAAGTGCATTGACAATTGATACAAAAGTAACCGCTGCTGCACAAGTTCGTGCAAAAGAGGTTCAAACAAGTTTCTCTCATACAAGACCTGACGGCAGAAGCTGCTTTACAGCCCTTGACGAAGCAAATGCTTCTTATAGAGGTGCCGGCGAAAATATTGCTCTTGGACAAAAAACACCTGAACAGGTTATGAATGACTGGATGAACTCCGAAGGTCATAGAGCAAATATTATGAACCCTAACTTTAAGTATATCGGCGTTGGCGTTGACGGCAATGCATGGACACAGTTATTTACATACTAAGGTTGATAATAAGTTACACCTGAAAATAAATTGGGTTAAAGTGATTCCCTAATTATATGTTTTCATAAGATTTGCCGTAGAATTTTTTCTACGGCAAATCTTTTATGTACTCTAATTTATAAGCTGAATTATGATGCTGAACTGCCTTAAAAGATTTATGGCAAATAATCTTCTTAATCTTGTAAGACTATATTTTAGAAATTTTTCAATTATGTGGGTTAAACCCAATTTCCTTGCTTAAAGAGCTCCCTTTAATCCAATTTCTTCTGCCTTTGCTTTCATCCCTTCAATGGTTTCTCGTATCACCTCATCCAAGCCCATTCCGAGCATTTCACAGCCATTGATAATAACCTCTCTATTCACCCCTGCCGCAAAAGATTTATCTTTAAACTTCTTTTTCACTGACTTTACTTCTAAATCCAACACACTTTTCGATGGGCGCATCAAGCAAAGGGCATTGATTAAGCCTGTCAGCTCATCAATGGTAAAAAGAACTTTTTCCATGAGACTCTCCGGTTTTACATCTGTACAAATCTCATATCCATGGGATTTCATAGCTCGAATATATACTTCATCTATCCCTTGTACTCTCATAATTTCTTCTGCCTTATGGCAATGCTCCTCCGGATATTTTTCGTAGTCCAAATCATGCAATAATCCCACAACGCCCCATAGCTCCTCATCCTCTGCGTTAATACGAGCAAAATGAGCCATAGCCGCTTCTACTGCCAATGCGTGTTTTCGAAGAGCCGGCGTCTTTGTGTATTCACATAACAGCTCCCACCCTTTTTCTCTTGATAGCTTTTCCATGTTAAATCCTCCTTTTGTCTAATGCCCTTCTATCCGTCATGAGAGATTTTTCATTATAGAACAACATAAAATGGTTTCTTGGGTTAATACAATCCCTTTTTGTTGATTTCTTTCTTCTCTTTGATTATAATATACATATCTTATTTAACATTTGCTCGATATATCGAACAAATTGTTTTTTATATCTTACAATCGTTCGTTTTATTTGTCAAGCGAAAAAGGAGAATTTATGGAACTGGGTAAAATTATTGCATTTAATCTCAAAGAATTAAGAAATGAACGGAATTTGACACTGGGTCAATTATCAAAAATTTCGGGCATTAGCAAAGCAATGCTTTCAGATATAGAAAAAGGCGGTAGCAATCCCACAATAAATACAATTTGGAAAATTGCCAACGGCCTTAATGTTCCCTATACAAAATTGATGGAGGGGGTTGAGAAAGAGTCAACCTTTGTCTCAAGGGAGGATTCTGTTATGCAAACAGGTGAGACCCAACATTATAGGGTATATTGCTATTTTAAAAGTACTCCTGTCCGGAATTTTGAACTCTTTTATGTGGAATTGGATGCACAATCCTCCAATGCTTCCATCGGGCATTCGGAAAAAGCGCAAGAATATATTTATATCATTCAGGGCGAACTAAACCTTCATACTGAGGCTGGTGACTATACTTTGGTTGAGGGGGATTCTCTGGCTTTTGACTCTTCCATCGGGCATACCTATATTAACCGAAAAGATACCATGCTCTCATTTATAGAAATCAATTATTACCCCAATTAAAAGCCAGCCAATAAGAAGTGAACAAAAATAAGCTCTGTACCTTCTGATTAATCAGAAGGCACAGAGCCTATTTCATTTCAAGCTTAAAATATATTCACTTTTTCTCTTTTCTTTCTTTTTTACATTGGCCGCAGTTTCCTCCGCACCCGCAGCAACCGCCGTTTTTCTTCATACGGCGAACAGCCCCTATGAAACTCAAGGCAATTAGTCCTAAAATAATGTAATCTAAAATACCCATGTATTCAGCTCCTTATGAAAACAGCTGTAATATTTGATATACACCGAAAGCTACGATCCAAGCAATCACACATTGAATCAAAGCAACGATCCCTGCCAAAAATCCTGAATTCAGTTCCCTTTTCACCGCAGCAATTGCCGCTACACAAGGTGTGTACAAAAGTGTGAAAACCAAGAAGCTTATAGCAGAAATAGGTGTAAATAGAGTAGATAAAGCTATATTCAACTGCGCAACCGTTGTTCCCAGTAAAACGCTCATGGTGCTGATTACCGCTTCCTTTGCAGTGAAACCCGTAATCAACGCCGTGGGTATGCGCCAATCTGTAAATCCGAGAGGGACAAATAATGGTGCCAAAATCCTACCAAACATGGCAAGGAGGCTGTTTGCACTGTCTGCTACAATATTTAAGTGACTATCAAAGCTTTGTAAAAACCAAATGATAATTGTCGCTACAAAAATAACAGTAAATGCCTTTTGCAAGAAATCTCTTGCTTTATCCCACATTAACAGTAACACGCTTTTTAATGAAGGAAAACGGTAATTTGGCAATTCCATTACAAAGGGAATGGGGTTACCATGAAAAATGGTTCCACCAAACAAAAGTGCCACTATAATTCCTACAACAATACCAAAAAGATACAAAGCAAGCATAACCAATGCTCCTTGCTTTGGGAAAAAGGCCGCTGTGAAAACAGCATAAATGGGTATTTTTGCAGAGCAGCTCATAAAAGGTGTCAATAACATGGTCATTTTTCTATCACGTTCTGATGAAAGGGTTCTGGTTGCCATAACCGCAGGAACGGTACAGCCAAAACCAATTAATAAAGGAACAATGCTGCGACCGGATAAACCGATTTTTCGCAAAAGTTTGTCCATGACAAAAGCAACCCTTGCCATATATCCCGTATCTTCCAAAATAGAAAGGAAGAAAAATAATACTACGATGATAGGTAAAAAGCTTAAAACACTGCCCACTCCGGCAAATATACCATCAATGACCAAGCTGTGTACCACAGGATTAATGCCATATAAGGTAAGCCCCTGATCCACCCAGCCTGTAATCCCATCAATGAGTATAGACAACCCATCACTTAAAAACGCACCAATTACATTAAAAGTAAGGTAAAAAATCATAAACATAATGCCGATGAAAATAGGTATGGCCAGAAATTTATGGGTTAGCAATCCATCAATGCGAACACTGCGAATATGCTCTTTGCTTTCTTTGCATTTGATAACCGTCGCTTCGCAAACCCGCTCAATAAAAGCATAGCGCATATCCGCCAAGGCTGCATTACGATCCATTGAAAGCTCAGTTTCCATTTCAATAATGCTGTGCTCAATCAATTCCAATTCATTTTGGCTGAGCATCAATCTTTTGATTATATCCTCATCATTTTCAATTACCTTTGTGGCACTAAATCTTAACGGAAGCCCTGCATTTTCCGCATGATCCTCCAACTGATGACAAACGGAATGGATACACCTGTGCACAGGTCCTTGAGGGCAAAAATCCAGTCTTTGAGGCAATCTTTTTTGCTTCGTTTCCTTCAATGCACTCTGAAGCAATTCCTCAATCCCTTCATTTTTTGCCGCACTGATTGGAATTACAGGAATGCCCAGTTCTTCCGACATCTTTTCAACGTTTATTGTACCACCGTTATTGCGGACCTCATCCATCATATTTAGTGCCAAAACCATAGGAATCCGCATTTCCAGCAATTGTAGGGTCAAATATAAATTCCTCTCAATATTGGTAGCATCTACAATATTAATAATGCCGTCAGGCTTTTCATTCAAAATAAAATCTCGGCTTACAATCTCCTCACTGGTATAGGGGCGGATGGAATAAATTCCGGGTAAGTCCACCACCTTACAATCCTTATGACCCCTGATTTCGCCAATTTTTTGCTCTACCGTCACCCCAGGGAAGTTTCCCACATGCTGATTGGAGCCTGTCAGTTGATTAAATAATGTTGTTTTACCGCAATTTTGATTTCCTGCTAAAGCAAATATCATTTTGCAGCCTCCTCAATCACCTGAATATTTCTAGCATCCTCCAAACGAATGGTCAGCGTGTAACCTCTCAATCGCAGCTCTATGGGATCGCCCATAGGAGCAACCTTTGTAATCATGATTTTTGTTTTAGGTATCAATCCCATATCTAAAAGGCGATAGCGCAAAACTCCTTCGCCGCCAACCTTCAAAATTACTGCTTCTTTGCCAATGGGTAATTCATCTAACGTCATTATGATCCCTCTATCTATCTAAAGTTAATTCAGTCTAATTCTTGAGAAAGTATAGCATAACCCCTAACCGATGTCAATTTACCTTGTTTTTTGGCATGATACTCACGGTATTCTTTCCATCATCAATAAAATTCCCATTAGCCAAAAAAATAAGTCCAAGGGTAAAATTTCCTTGGACGATTATTTTTTGTTCCCCTCTATTTTTTATGCATCCCAATACTATTCGATTTTATCTAAATAAGTATGAAAACCATTTTCCTGATAACCAATTGTTTCCTTCATGAGCTCTTGAATGGTCTTGCCCTGCTGACGAAGGTCATCCAACGTAATATCCACCGCAATTGTATTTTCCTTTAAAATAATCACCCGATCCACAAAATTTTCAATTTCACTGATTTCATGGGTGGTTATAAAAATCGTTTCCTCTCCGGAAAGAGTACCGGATAAGGCCTGCATAAAATCCTGACGGGTAAACATATCCTTACCCACAAAGGGTTCATCCATAATAATATATGGTGTTCTCTTTGCCATACCAGCGGCAATTTCTACCTTCGCCCTCTGCCCCTTTGACATCTTCTTAATGGGACGGTCCTCTAAATGAAAAAATTCCAAAAGCATATCAAAGTAAGACCTATCAAAGGATGGGAAAAAATCCTGTATAAATTCTCCATATTCCTTGGGTGTCAGGTCGTTAAAATATGTTCCTGCCTCACTGATGAAAGCAATTTTACCTGCCATCTGCTGAGGTGTTTGTTCATCTATCATAATCTCCATATGATTGTCCGGCTTCATCAAGCCGGCAATCAGCTTCAAAAGTGTGGTTTTCCCCGCTCCATTGGCACCCAAAACTGCTACAATCTGCCCCATGGGAACACTGAAGGAGACATTTTCTAAAACCCTTCGAAAGTTTGCATAGGTAAAATATAAATTTTTTATTACCACCATGAATTTTCCACCTTCCCGTTTATGGGTAAAACCTCCATAATCTGCCGCTGTCTTTGGGTAATTAAAGAATTTCCATAATATTCCTTCATCGTCTCCTCAAGATAAGGTGCGCTTTTTGAAATATCGTATGCAGAAAACATTTTATAAATATCTTCATCATAATCCGTTACCAACTGCCCTCGATAAAGCACCTTTTCAGTATCTCCATTCATTACAGTCAGATTTATCTGATATCCGTAATAATAAGGAAGCTTCAATTTTTCATTATTTACCATTGAAACGTCAAAAATCAAATTATTCCTACATACAGAAAGCAGTCTTCCACCATCACCATAGCAATTCATTCGTTTTAAGCCTTTTTCATCAAATTGGTACATCCCATTTACTACCGTTTCCCAAACCTCAGAGTCATCCTTCTGTTTTACAATTTCATATGTTCTAAAGTAGATGGAAGCATCCCTTTCATTCCAAGAAACCACATCAGCCTCAGCTTGGTCTACCTTTTTACCCAGCTCATTCGTAAGCAAATCTTGCGCAACCAAGTTGCCCTCTGTATTATATAATTCGAAAAACAAGCTGTCCTTTTGAGTTCTAAAAATTCCAATGGATTGCTCTCCAACCTTAAACATTCCTAAAATATGATTATCTTCATCCACAGGGAAGGCGCAAAGAGCCTTTGCTTTGCCATACTCCTTTTGGTCATATAGCTTTCCTACATCAGGGGTTTTAACCAGATCCTCTTTGTTGACACGATACAAGGTGGTTTTTCCTCGGCACTCCTTGCTGGGAATTGCCATGCTAAAATAGGCATCACCCAATTTGATACAAATCGCATTAATTTGGGCATCATTAAAAGCGGAATGGGTAAAAAAAGAATTTGTTTCTGCATAATCACCCCGTGTATAATAATAGGGCTTATCTTGCAATGTCATTCCCGTAGGCACCCTTGCCCAATTCCCATTGTCTACATCAAAAAAAGATAAATACACATCAATCTTATCAGCAATAACTGTCTCTCCTCCAACAAATTCAGCATTTTGCAAATCAAAGTCTTCCAATAATTCTTCATGAAAACTGTCCTTATGTTGTATCTTGGCATCTTTGGAAGGTGCCGAATCGGTAGAAGAATATACATTGCCACTACGACTAAAATCATAATAATTCTCTTGTTTATAATAATTGTAGCTATATTTTTTCAATCCCCATAAGCCCTTGCGCTCAGCAAAAACAATGTTTTTAATCTGCTCTGTGTCAAAAGGGTAAAACTTCGTGGATAGCTCTCCATCCTCTAAACGGAAACTGATTCCTTGGGTGCCATCACCGGCAATCCCTTCTATGGGAAAAAGATTTAAATATTCTCGTTGCCCCTCCAAATCACTCAAATAAAAAACACCTTTATCCTGTAATCGGTGCATTACACCGAAAAAAACTGTAAAAACCAATATAGATAAAGCCAACGCCCAAATCACTTTATTCTTCATACCCTTCCCCCCCCTTCTTAAATGTCTTTTCTCCTCTTTAATTTGTGTATGGCAACAATTATTAATGTCACTCCGAGAAGCCCCGCCAGTATAAACAGATAAAGACTTTGGGGCAATATAGATCTCACCGAATAAAATAACTGATTATCAATAAAAAGCCACGCCCGATAAAATGCCACAAAAAATCCCGCTAATACAACCACAAACAGTAACACTCTTATAAAAACACTTTCATTATATAGCCCTGCAAAAACAATGGCAGTAACGGAGAGAAACAATCCTCCGCTTAATGCCAAAACCTGTATCCAAGAAACAGGGAAGCAAGAAGATAGAAAAATACTTCTGTGAAAGGCCAAAAAAAATCCATTGGAAATAGAAGTATCTATTTCTCTAACGGTTACACTCTGGGAAAAACGCAAAACGGATTGGAACGCCGCTTTCACATACATAGAAGAAATGGGTACGTACAACGCTGCCATAGCCACGAGCCATAGGGCAAAATATAAAAAAATAACCGCTGATGCTGATAAAAAGAAGGCGTAAAACACCTGACACCTTTTCATAGGCAGCGTCAAAATTGAATACATCCCTTTTCCGTTGGTGTAAAATCCATTCATTTGAATAAAGAGTGTGATAAAAAGCGTAACCAAACCCAGAAAAAAAACGATACCTGCGCCACTATAATCAATCACCATATCATAGGTGCGAAATTCCTTTGCAATATGCTGATATGCATTGTTCCCACTAAGGCTGCTGCTAATTAAAATCAAAAGAGAGGCTATTCCTAACGAAATGCCCATGATATACCGGCCACTCTTACGAAAAAACCAATGAAATAAATAGTTGCTGAGTTTTATTGTATTTTTCATGCTGACTCCTCCTTTTCCCATTCTTGCTGCAGCAATCCCAATACTTCATCAAGGGATAATTTATTTTCCTTAAGTCTTTTTACAAATTCAGCAACCAAATCTCCTGTCATTTCCCGCTGTATCTCCAATAACATATCCTCATCAAAATAAAGGATGCTGACAGTATTTTTGGGTGTAAGAACCAACCCCGCATCCTCTAAAACACGAAACGCTTTTTGCGCAGTATTAGGGTTGATTTTCAGTTGGGTTGCCAATTCTCGCCTAGATGGCAATGGGTCTCCCTTTTTTGCTTTTCCTAAAAATATCTGCCGCTTTACAAATTCATTTATTTGTGCATACACCGGTTCCACCGTATTGAGAACCAGCTCTGTAAAATCTAACATACTACCCCTCCTAAAGTGTACTATAGTGATAACACACCCAAGTGTATTATATGACTCATACACCTAGGTGTCAATATAAAAAACGCTTTTTGTCGAAATGTTTCATAAACCAATTAATGGTATTTCTTTTATTTCTTCATGGAATTTGAGAAATAAAAAAGGTGCCGATTTTATCGGCACCTGAAAAACTTCATCATGAAATATCTAATTTATTCAACGGTTACTGATTTTGCCAAATTTCTAGGCTTATCTACATCACAGCCTCTTTCTACCGCTGTATAATAGGCAAACAACTGCATGGGCAAAACATTGTAAGAGCTAGTAAAAATATCTCCTGACTTCGGCAGATAAATCACTTCATCCGCCACTTCTTCCATGGCAACATTACCCTCTACAGCAATGGCAATTACTTTAGCACCCCTAGCTTTCACCTCTTTGGCATTGCTAACCAGCTTTTCAAACAGCCTTTCCTGGGTTGCAATGGCAATGACCAGAGTCCCTTCCTCAATTAAGGATATGGTTCCATGCTTTAACTCTCCTGCCGCATATGCCTCACTGTGGATATAGGAAATTTCCTTCAGCTTCAAAGAGGACTCCATTGCTGCCGCATAATCCAGACCACGACCAATGATAAAAACGTCCTTACTTTGGGCATATTTTTTTGCTAGCTCAGCCATTTTTGTATCCAACTTTAATACCGTTTCTGTCTTTTGAGGCAATAAACGTAATTCCTGTAAATACTCATTCAGGCGTCCTTCCTCCACAGTCCCCCGTACCTTGGCAAAATGCAAAGAAACCAGATATAACAAGGAAAGCTGGGTTGTGTATCCCTTAGTGGTTGCCACTGCAATTTCAGGACCAGCCCAAGTATAAAGCACATCATCGCTTTCTCTTGCGATGGAACTCCCCACCACATTCACGATCGAAAGAACTTTAACCCCCTGTTTCTTCGCTTCTCTTAAGGCCGCCAAAGTATCTGCGGTCTCTCCGGATTGGCTGATGATAATACAAAGGTCATTCTGACTCAAAATAGGATTACGATAGCGGAATTCAGAAGCAATATCTACTTCAACCGGAATTCTGCTTACCTCTTCCATAACATATCTTCCTACAACACCTGCATGCCATGCACTGCCACATGCAACAATGTGAATACGGTTAAAATTCTTAATTTCTTCTTCTGTCAAGGAGAGATCTTCGAAGCTGATTCCCGTTTCGGTCAACCTAGGGAACACTGTCTTTCTCAACGCTTCAGGCTGTTCCATAATTTCCTTCATCATGAAATAATCGTATCCGCCCTTTTCCGCGGCGTCGATATCCCAAGTCACACGGAATACATCCTTATGAATCTCATTTCCATCCAAATCATAAAGGGTTACCCCATCTTTGGTCAAAAATACAATTTCATTATCATCCAGCAAATAATAGTCTCTGGTATATTCCAGCAATGCAGGAATATCCGAAGCCACATAGTTTCCCTCACTACTTAAGCCTGCCAAAAGGGGGCAATCCTTTCTGACTGCAACCAAGCTATCAGGATGGTCAATGCACATAATTGCCAAGGCATATGCGCCACGAACTTTTCTAACTACTTTACTTAGGGTTTCAACAGGATTTCCCTCATAATAATAATCAAACAGCTGTGCAA
>JAEZPX010000024.1 GCA_023413275.1 Bacillota bacterium
TGCAAAAGAATCTTGCAACTTCTTCCTAAATTCCGTAAATTCTTTCACTTCCACGGGAATAAATTCAATACTGTCATCCCTTTCATTTTTCATGCATTTTTTCCTTTCTTCATTTTATATTTAAAACATTTTTTCATGCATTTTTTCCTTTCTTCATTTTATATTTAAAACATTTAAGTTCCATGGGCTAAAAACATCAGCAATTGACGGATGTCGGAAAATACATTAAGGCCAACATAAAACACCTCACAGTGAAAATGGGCAATGTAAAATTATTAACATTGCCCAAACAATTGTTTTTTTAATCTTAAATAAATAATATTTATTTCTCACATAACAGCACCTTCTTGTATCACCTCAGTAGGTTTGGTTTGTATCATTTCAAAACCAAAAATTTTCTCATTTGTTTGTATACTCTATATTTAAACATTGTTTAAAATAACTTCATTTATAATACCATCTTTTTTCAACTAATAATACCTCAATCAGTTGTCTTCCCTAAGTTTTTAGAAAAAATTCAACTCTTAAACCCTTTAATAAACCCTAAATCCATTTTAAACGATATTATTTAATACATTCTGAAATTTTTCTTAAACATATTGAAATTTTTTACCTCTTATGTTTCCGTATAGCATTCTTACTCTTTCACAAGAAAACAATATACTTTTGGAATATCCAACGTATTTTTAAATAAACCATAGGTAAAAAGAAGGAAATACCTGTTGAATAGAACCAGTCAAACTTTCCATTCTGCATACAAAACCATGCTCCAATGCCCCCTATGATACCTATGATAAACGCTGCCACAGCTGTATCCCCAGGTGCATCTTTACAATATAGACCATACAAAAAAATTCCCGCAGGTGCTGCAAAAAAAATCCCACTAAAAATATCAATTTTAAGTAATGAAATATTTTCTAAAGAAATAGTAATCATAGCACAAAATATACCAATTAGTATAGTTATTAATCTTCCGTATTTCATTTTTTGTTCATCATCTGCAAAATGGTTTCCATAAAGAGGGTAAATTCGGCTGATTGAAAGACCTTGAATTCCCATAAAACAATTCATCATTGTGGAGGTGCCAATAAACAGCATAACACAACAGAAAACAAATCTTAACACAACACCGTTTTCTCCCACCATTACTCTATTTACAATTGCCGTAATAAAGTGTGTTGCATTACCAAAATCAACATTCATTCGCACAGGCAAATATCCAAAGAAAAAGGAGCTTAAAACAACAAATGGAAACCATAGCAGAAAACCACCAATTAAAAAAGAATCCCGAACAACAGCCTCATTTTTTGCAAGAGTTGCTTTTAAATAGTAAATAGGATCTAAACTGCTTTGCGCCAAACCAATAATCATAGCGGAAAGAGCATAACGGAGGCTCTGCAGCACAAAGGGCTGAATTTTTGTTGAAGTCATTAGAGTATTGCTTTCTTCCCAAAAAGCCAGTTGATCAATAATTTCCTTCATACCAATATTTTTCGAAATAAGAATAAAAAGCAAACCAAGACCCAACACTATAAAAAAGAATGAGAGAAAATCGTGAAAGATTACGCCCTTCATTCCAGACATAACTACAAAGCTTAATGGCAAAATAACTGCGAAAAATGCAGTTATTTTAAAAGAAACTCCAAAAACCGTAGAAAATAATGCGCTAATTCCCACTGCTTGCTCCATTACAACATAGACTATCAAAATTACAGAAGTAATGATAAAAATTCCTTGTGTCCTACTGCCAAATCTCACCCTTATATAATCAGAAAAAAAAATCTCACACCCTGTCAACTTGCGAAATTTCAATAACATAAATACAAAAATGGTAAAGCCAATCCCTGTCCCAACAGCAAATGCCAGTCCACCCAATTCTCCGTATAACAAACAGGCCTCTGCAGCACCAATAACAGAAACAATCCAAAGCCAGGATGTGAAAATACTTGGAATCAAAACTCCTCGCTTCAGATTTCTGTTGAAGAACACGAATTGTGTTAAATTTAATTTTTCTTCTCTACACAATAAATAAATCATTCCCAATATAATTACATAAATAAAAAGTAAGCCGATTCCTATCATTTCTCCCTCCCTCTTAAGTAATAATGATATTGCGATCTTGTCATTATCACCAAACTGTTCTTTTATTCTTTTGCCTATTTATAAAGCAATTGTCTTAGGAGAATCTTTAATAATAACTATGTTATTATATCATAAATGTAAAAAGCAGGCATTGATTTTCAGCCTGCTTTTTGGAAATTAGTATCTTCTTACTATTTCTTCATATGTATCAGGACGCCTATCCTTGAAAAAGGTATAATAACGCACCCTCTCCTTCTGCGTCAAGGATAAATCAATTTCCGCTGAAATAATTCCCTCAACCTCTTCGTTTAAGGCGGCGATTTCTTCTCCAATGGGGCTGATGATTTTGCTGCGACCAAAGAAACCTAATGTTTTATCATCCCCAATTCTATTGGCGGCCACCAAATGTAAGGTGTTATCAAAAGCTCTGGCTTTTGTAATCAAATCCCAATCTTGCTCATAGGGCTTTTCCCAATTCGTACTGACAATTAATAAATCTGCACCCTTTAATGCATAGGTTCTTGCAACCTCTGGAAAGGCGGTATCCCAACAAATCATGATGCCTAATTTACCGATTTCCGTATCAAACACAGGAAAATTGTTGCCTGCACGGCACCACATTTTTTCCCCATCAAAGGGATGAACTTTTCGATAAGTTCCAAGAGCAACTCCCCGGTTGTCAATCAAAATAGCAGCATTATATAGGATATCTGTAAGCAATGGGTCTCTCTCCACAAAGCCGTATATGATGTGTATGTTATATTTTTCCGCCAACTCGCCCATAAATATTTGGCTCTCACCATAAGGAACCACTTCGCCCAAGGCCTGAAACTCATCCTTCGTTGCCTCGTAACCCGTTGTCATCAGTTCGGGAAAAACAATCAAATTGGTATTAGGATATTCTATCATTGTTTTTTCAACGTAATCTTTCATTTTCATCAAGTTATAAGTCTTATCCCCAATCTTCGGTTGAAGTTGGGCACAGGATACCGTTATTTTCATACATTTTTCCTCCTTTTACTTTTTTAGCAGTTTAAAAAACTCTCTAATTGCCGGAATACCAATTGCAAGAGCTCCTAAGCAAAACCATGCATATGAACCCCAAAAATAAGCCGCCAAACTACCTTGACTCATCATAACTTATCCCTCCATTTCATGTACTTTGTGATCAGGTTCATATTTTAGCAGTTTATCAAAATCAAATTCATATTTACCAAAAGCAGAACCAAGAATGACAATAACAGCCGGTACCAATAGCGAAAGTAGATTTCCAATAAACCAGTTTATGTCTTGATTTGGAATTACAAACCAAGCTGTTAAACCAGAGGCAAGTCCACAGAAAATAGAGATTGCCGCCACCTTAGGAGATGTTTTTTTCCAATACATACCTGCGATAAAAGCGCTGGCGGGAGCTGCGAAAAGAATCCCACTAAAAATATCCAGCATGAGCAGAGAAAAACCTTTTAAAAGAATTGAAACTACAATTACAAAAATTCCTACGATATATGTAATATTTCTGCCAAAGCGCATCTGAGCTTTTTCATCTGCCGTTTTGTTAATATATTTTTTATAAAAGTCAACGGTAAAAAGTGCCTGTGCACCGGATAAGCAATTCCCACCTGTGGTCATACCAGCCATAAATACCATCAAAACGAACATAATACTGCCAACACCACCACCATAAATTAAATTCAGAATGTGAGGTGCTGCCTCTGAAGCCAACCCAAGCCCTGCGCCTTCTCCAATTCCCATGGAAATCAATGAACAGCCAAACACACTGCCACTCAAAATCGGTATGGGTGCCCACGCAAGCAAAGTACCAATTACATACGCCTTCAATAAAGATTTAGAGTTTGTTGTTGCAATCGCCTTGGAGTAATAACCTTGATCCAATAAAACTTGACCCATTGCAATTACGATTGCTGTAATTCCATAACGCAGTCCTGCACCGGAAGTGATAGACAGTGCCTCGGGATTATAATTGACATTCTTGGGATTATTTACAACATCTAACATGCCATTATAAATATTGTCCATGCCAATAAATTTAATAATCAAAGGTACTGTTATAATAAAAATAATAGAAATGATAAAGAATTGAATAACATCGTTAAAAATGGAGCCTCTTAGTCCTGCCTTCGCAATGTAAATTGTAACAATGCCCACTGCCATAGTCGCCGCCACTTCGTAAGGAATGCCGAACATGGAATTAAAGGCAATCCCAATACCTACTCCCTGTGCAATAAAAACATATATGATTACTGCAATACCAAAACCGAAAAAAATCTTAGAAACACCGGAACCATAGCGCTGCTCAACAAATTCCGTAAACGTTGTGCATTTAGGCATTTTCTTTCTAAGGTGCATAACCAGCGGAATAAATACGAAAAATGGAATAGAGTTTCCCCAAGCGTAGCTAAATCCACCGGAAACGCCATAAATGGTGCCAGCTTCCGCCGCACCCATAATGGTTGTAGTCCATACCCAAGAAACCATTACACTGGCCGCTACCAAAGCATAAGGAATACTTCTGCCTGCCGCAACAAAATCGTCAACGCCTTCAATTGGAAAGCGCTTAGATACAAAGTATGAAATGCCGATAAAAATCACGGCAAAGCATAATAGTATCAAATAGCCATAAAAAATGCCCATTACCATACACCCCTTCTTTTTATTGTTCATTATTGTAAATTAATATACACAGATGTTAGCACGCTGTCCCAATTTTTTCAATGGGTAAAATTAGATTTAGCCATTTTTACTCAAAAAAAATAAAGCAGCAATAAATTTAAATAAATTTACTACTACTTCATTATTAAAATATATTTATATATAATTAAAAATCATTTTGGGATATTCGAGATTTTATCAAACTTGCTACTTTTATAATATGTTTCTTCTACTGCTTGGCTGTTCTTGGAGTAAAATAAAGAAACAATATAAGTAATTATAAAATTCCCAAATATAACAAAAATAATGGAAGAAAAGAGAATCTTTCCATCGAGAATAATAAATTTAAATGCAAAAACACAACCAAATATTATTCCTGCAAAAACCCCTTGGGTATTAACCCTTTTTGAAAACCAAGCATATATGTAGGCAGGCAAAATAACCATAACGGGAACGGATAAACCAGTAATCCACAAATAAATTGGGTCGCCAATATTAATCGCAAAGGCAAAACCTACGGCACCAGAAAGCATGACTGCAATTCTTGTCCAAAAAATCAATTCTTTATCCTCCGCATCCTTATTGATAAATCGCTTTATAATATCATTACTAAAAAGAACACCAGTGGCAAACATATATGAATCTGCCGATGACATAATGGCAGAGAATAAGGTCATAATTAGAAAACCAGCTAACGCAGGCCCTAATTTGCTTAATAGAAACCTATAAATAATAAAACCCGAATCAATATGTGCTAAATTGGTTGCTCGCTGGAAAACCCCGATATAAGCAGGAGAAATCAAAAGCATTAATGTAATTGTCAAAGGTATTAAATAGCCCCAAAACACGGCTTTGTCCGTTTTTCCCGAAAAGATTCTTTCCCAATCACATTGATCTCCCATTAAGAAAAAAACACCAAAAGAAAACAGGTACACACTGGTATCCTTTCCCCATTGTTTCACATCATTCCCTACAAGGCTGAGTAAGTTGCTTTGCTTTGTCGAAGAAAAAAATTGGTTTAAGCCATTAAAACCACCGGACAACTTAATGCATAAACATAAAATAATCACTAGTCCTAACGTTTGCAAAAAACCCTGAAAGACATCCGTTACCACTACCCCCCAAAGGCCGCTTAGAAAAGTATATCCGGTGATGACAACAAAAGTGGCCAAAATTGCCAGATTTCGGTCAATTTGAAAGCTGTATATCAAAAGATACGAAAGTGCAGAAAACTGCATTCCAATCATTGTTACATTACGAATCATCAAACTGATAGCAACAGGTATTCTAATGAAATCCATTTTATGAGGATATCTTAAAGACATCATATCCCCGATGCTATTTAACTTCAACTTTCTGATCCTGGTGATAAATAAAAAGGCAAAGATGTAGCATACAATTGTGGGAATTGCAAAAAGCCAATAGCTTCTTGCCCCCTCTTCGTATGACATCCCTGCCAATCCTATTATCGTTCCTCCGCCTACCCAGGTTCCAAGGTAGGTAAAAATTATATAGCCTATTGTTAAGCTTCTGCCGCAAAGAATATATTCTTCATAAGAATTAAGTGCTCTTTTCACAAAAAAAGCACTTAATAAAAATAATATTATAATGTATACACACAATATTACACCGGAAACAAAACTCAAGTATAATTCCCACTTTCGTAGTAGATAACAACAGCTTATTTTTCAGTTTCTTCTGTGCTACATCTATTGGAACGTACCCAGTCGACCACTTCCTCTTGATCAAAACGGATATTTTTTCCAAGTTTAATAAAAGGCATACCTTGCTTTTTCAAATTATATACGGTTGTCCTTGTAACTTGTAACATCTCACTCACGTCTTCAATCGTTAAAAACTTAATATCAGCTGGCATATCCTTTTCACCACCTTTACAATCAATTACACATGATATGCATTTTTGTTCTATCATATAATCAAATAATAGTTCTTTTTGTATCCATTGTCAATAGTCGTTCATAACAAACAAAGAAGGTACATTAGACAAAAAAATTACAGAATCACCACTGATATTTTGTATCATACAATAAATCAAATTTGGCCACTTAAATAGGTAATAATACTATAAGGTAATTGTTTTTGCTTACGAACTATAAGAAAGTAGTATTCCAAAGAATTAATCCCTTTTTATCTAAATGTCATATATCTGAATACCCTAAAACTTCTGGATTTTTCAATATTTTAAAGTTCCAACTTGGTCTTAACTAGAAGACGAAAAGCTCTCTTCTTCTGCCATTTAAATACTTTAGAATCAATCGTTCATGAAAAAAACTAAAGAAAAAGCATGAAAAAAATTGGCATTGTGAATATACACAGTATGGTCGTTACAAAAATATATTTACTTGCCAAAGCTTCATCCGCGCCAAATTCTGCCGCCAATATGGCACAAAATGCCCCGATGGGGGTTGACAACCCCACTACGATTACTCCTAATATTAACTGATCATGTATAAAGGGTTTTAAAATTATGTAAGAAGACAATGGCATGAAAATCAAACGAAAGAAAGAGAGTGGATACGCCCATTTTTCCATAATCGTTTCCCTAAAATTAAACTTCCCAAGAATGGCGCCAATATAAATCATAGCCAAAGGCGAAAGCATTCCTCCCACCATGCTAACAGTATCTTTTATGGGCACCGGCAGGCGAATATTTCCCAGAAATAACAAAAGCCCTACCAAGGTGGCCACATTTACAGGAGCCAGCAACAATTTTTTCATTTCCACCTTACTTTCCTCTGGATTGTCACCACATTTTTGCAAAACAATCACACCTAAAGTATAGGCCGTTGTGTTAAAAGCAAAACTGGCAAAGGCGCAGTAAAAAACACTGTTGCCTCCAAAAATCATAGCAATAACCGGCACTCCCATAAAACCGATATTGGCAAACATACAGCTAAAAATCCAAATACCCTTGGCTTTCTCAGGTACCTTTAAAACACGAAAAGATAGCCAGCCCACAATCATTCCCCAAATGTGCATAATCACACAAACTAAAAAAACCGTGGCCCCGCCTCGAAACAACTCAGGGGTATAGTCAATCTGTAAGGAAGAAATCACAAAGCAAGGAATAATAATGCGGGTTAAAAATCCCGCAAAATCCTCTATAAAGCTATCCCTCATGATTCCTTTCTTACGGCAGAAATATCCAATTAAGAGCAGAATGAATATAATCATTAATTTATTCAGCACTGTTAAAATTGCTTCCATGCCTTTGACCATCCCCTTACAAGTTTTTATGTAAATTTTAACCGATTATTGGTTCACTGTATAGATACATTTTCCCATTTGGAAAATATCCAGAATGTTTTGCGCTGCCATAAGCCCCATTTTACTGCTGGCTTCATAGGTTGCCGCACCTGCATGGGGCGTAATTGTGCAGTTGGGAAGCTCTAATAACGAGCTGTTATAGGGGGGTTCTTCCACAGTTGCATCTAAACCCACCGCTCCTATTTCACCATTTTTTAATGCATAAAATAATGCTTCCTCATCAATAATTCCTCCTCGAGCCGTATTCACAATCACTGCCTTACTTTTCATTTTCTCAAAGGCAAGCTTATCAAATAAATTTTTTGTATCATTGTTTAACGGTGAATGGATCGTTATAAAATCTGATTTCCTCAATATTGTTTCAAAATCTACATATTCAGCACCTGTTTCTTCCGCAAATGTTTCATCCACATAGGTGTCATAACAAAGGATATCCATATCAAACCCTTTACATCTTTTTGCTACACCCTTTCCAATACGGCCAGCTCCAACAACACCTAGGGTTTTCCCAAACATTTCGACCCCAGTAGGCCTTTGCTGGTTTTTCCTCTTTATAGCGTGATCCATAAAGCTAACATTTCTTGCCGCCGCAAGCATCAATGCCATTGCCATATCTGCCACAGAGTCTCCGTTAGCGCCAGGGGTAATGGTGACAGCAATGCCTTTTTCCTTTGCCGCCTGAATATTAACTTTATCATAACCAACCCCATAACGAGAAATCACCTTCAGTTTTGTTCCCAACGATAAAAGTTCTTCGTTATATTCCTCCAAACCTGCAATAATTGCATCTGCATCCCTGATTTCAATCTGTAACTGTTCAAGGATAGAGCCATTGTCCCCAACCAGCTTTTTCACCTCAAAACCATTTTCCTCCAATAATCTTTGTGCTTTATCATCGGCACTGCCGAAGGATCTTGCTGTTACTAATACCTTCATTTATTCCTCCCCTTCCATCCAAACAGTATGAAAACTTCCTTCTTTATCCGTTCTTTCATAGGTATGCGCACCAAAGCAATCCCTCAGCGCTTGCACGATATTCACATTCATTTTTTCCGTACGACAGCTATCATAATATGAAATAACAGATAGCAATGTTGGTACAGCAATGCCTGCTTCTATGGCTTTCGCAGATATTTGTCGTAGAGCCTTCTCTCCTTTTTCTAAATCCCCAAAGCTTTGGGATAGCAAAATATTTTTTTCACTTCCTTTTAGTGCCTTTACAATATCTTTTAAAAGCTCACTACGAATAATGCAGCCCTCTCTCCAAAGGGAAACTGCCAACGGCAAATCAATTTCCCATCCATACTCCCTAGAAGCTTTATCTATTAAGGCTATGCCTTGGGCATAGCTTATAATCATAGACAGATATAACGCATATCTTAACTTTTCCTCATACCCATCCAATTGGATGGCACTTGTTGCAGCTTTTAGCACTTGAGCGCCCTCTTTGCGCAGTTGTACATCTTGAGAAAAATTTCTAACGAAAACCGCCTCACAAATGGTAGGGGCATATACCCCTCTGGCGATTGCCTCCTCCAAAGTCCAACTGCCTGTACCTTTTTGCTGTGCCACATCTAAGATTTTTTCAACAAGGGGTGCACCATCATCATCTTTTTTAGCAAGGACTGCTGCTGTAATTTCTATTAAATAAGAGTTCAATTCCGTATTTTTCCAGTAGGCAAAAAGCTCTGCAATTTCTTGATGACTTAAGCCGAGTCCCTTTTTCATTACAGAAAAATAATCAGCTATGAGTTGAATCATGGCATACTCAATGCCATTATGCACCATTTTCACATAGTGCCCTGCCCCCTCTTTACCTAGATAATTACAGCAATATTCGTCGCCAACTTTTGCCGCCATTTTTTGCAGAATGGAACCACAAGAATCCCAAGCTTTTTTGCTGCCACCCACCATCATACTTGGGCCCCTCAATGCGCCTCTCTCACCACCAGAAACTCCTACACCTAAATAGTCGATTCTTTTTTCCAAAAGCATATAAAATCTCCTTTGGGTATCTTTAAAATGAGAGTTTCCACCGTCTATTAAAATATCCCCATCCTCCAGAAGGGGAACTAGTGTATGTATTACCTCATCCACAGCTTTCCCAGCGGTCACCATCATAAAAATAATTCTGGGGCGTTTTAGTGCATTAACCATTTCTTTCTCCGTTGGGAAAATAGTAAAATCACCTTTTGTTTGAAACCGTTCTCTTTCTTCCAAGCTTTTATCAAAAAGCGCTGTAGAGAATCCCCTTCCAATTAGATTCTTAGCCAAACTGCTACCCATAACACCAAGGCCGTAAACGGCGATTTCAAAATCCTTCATAACCAACCCTCCTACATATTCTTTTTATACAAAAACAGTCGGCATCGGTTTTTTCACCGCTACCGACCATTCCTATTAAGACTCTTGCACCAATTTCACAGCAGAAGCGGTGATGTTTTGAATTTCATTAAATTTCTTATCCCGAATTAAATTGTCTTTTACCATCCAACTTCCACCGCAGGCAATTATTTTCGGGTTTGCTAAATATGCCTTAATATTCTTCTCACTAATTCCGCCTGTTGGCATAAAACGGATATCCCCAAAGGGGCCCGCTAAAGCCTGAATGGTAGGCAATCCGCCATAAGCCTCTGCAGGAAAAAACTTGACTACATGCAAATCTAAAGCAATCGCGGCCATCACTTCTGTGGGTGTGCAAACACCTGGGAAAACAGGAATATTATTTTCTTTGGCAAAAGTTACGACCTCCAAACTTAGCCCTGGTGATACAATAAATTTCGCTCCTGCCTCCAGCGCAAGCTTTGCTTGTGCCACATTAATTACAGTGCCTGCACCTACCAGCATTTCAGGAATTTCTGCCATAGCTTTTATGGCTTCATAAGCAGCTTTTGTACGAAAGGTTACTTCTGCAATGGGCAACCCCCCAGCAATCAGAGCCTCTGCTAAAGGCTTAGCATCCGCTGCATCATCAATTTTTACAACAGGTACAATTTTTAATTGCTCAATCCTATGATTGATATCCATATCTCGCTACCTCTCTTCTTATACAATCTTAAAGCGTGGTTCTTCACCATTTAGCACCTTAGCCACATTTTCAGCACAAACAACGCTTACAGCACTGATTGCTTCAATGGAATACATACCAATATGTGCTGTTACCACAAAATTCTCTAACTCCAAAAGGGGACTATCTTTTTCAATGGGCTCATGCTCTGTAACATCAACGGCACAGCCAGCCAAATGTCCGTTTTTCATGCATTTATACAAATCCTGCTCATGTATGATGCCACCTCTGCCAGTATTAATCAAATATGCCTCTTTTTTCATTTTTAAGATACGTTCTTTATCAAATAGATACTTAGTACTTTCGGTAAGAGGCACATGGATAGAAATAATATCGCTATTTTCCGTAACGGTTTCCAAATCTGCCAACGTAACAAAATCCTGAAACTCCTCAGGAACCTCCGTTACATATGGATCAAAAACCAAAACTTTCATGGAGAAGCCCTGTGCCCTTCTGGCAACGTTTTTTGCAATGGCACCAAAGCCGATTAATCCCAAGGTTTTCTCAAAAACATCTTTTCCGATAAAGGTTTTCCATTCTCCGTTATGTATTCTTTCATTGGTGATGGATACACCCCTAGAAATGTTCAAAATATGAGCAAACGCCAAATCTGCCACAGCATTTGCATTCATAGCCGGCACATTGGTGACACAAATCCCCTGCCTTGCGGCATCCTCTAAATAGATGTTATCCAGCCCAGCACCATGCTTTGCAATGATTTTCAAGTGACTGCAACGGGCCATATCCTCCGGATAAAATGGGTGGGCACCGATGATCAGCCCGTCGTACTGAGGAATTACTTCTTTGAACTTCTCCTCATTGAAATCTTCTCCCATCAGGGTATATGTAATGCCTCCACTCTCCAAAACTTCAAAAGGCTTGGGACTGGTTTTCCCAAAGGACCTGGAGGTGATTAATACTTTTTTCATTTTCTCACCTCTTCTTCAAGCCATATTCCAATGCCACTTTTTTAATTGCTTCAAAATCTCCTGCTTCAATCAGCTTTTTGTTTACCAGATTTCCGCCAACACCAACACCAACACAGCCAATATTCAAAAAATCTCTGTAGTTGGATGCATCTATTCCTCCTACAGCCGTTAATGGAATACCATCAATGGGTCCCATTAACGCCTTAACATAGGGAAGACCTAAGGAAGCCGCAGGAAAGAGCTTTACAATATCTGCACCCCAATTGTAGGCAGTGATTACCTCCGTGGGAGTAACTGCACCGGGAATAGAAACCATATCCATTTTTTTTGTTGCTTTAATTACAGCCTCATCTACATTGGGAGAAATAATATATTCTGCACCTGCCTCTTTTGCCCGCACAACATTTTCCGGTGTCAATACAGTTCCTGCACCGACGGCAACGGAATCACCGAAATATTCCTTAATCAAGCGTATAGATTTTAGTGTATCTAAGGACTGTTCTTCACTTTTTAAACTAAACGTTACCTCCACGCAAGTAATCCCGCCAACCTTGAGAGCTTCAACAGTTGGAACCATATATTTTGAGGATATTCCCCTTACAATGGCAACCACCTTGCTATCTATAATTCTTTGTAGTGTATCAGACATAAAATACATCTCCTTTTTCTCCGCTAGCTGCTACAAAAGTTCAGCCAACGCTAAATAGCCATATAATCCAAAGCTTTCTCCCGCCTTGGTGGCAACAATCTCCGCTTCAATTTCAGGAAGAATGTGTTCCATTAAAATTTTATAAGCCTCTATATAATTCTTACCGCCAATAATTACGGCTCTGTTCACGCCATTCCATTCTCTGTCTACTTTATATTTCAGCATGTCAATGACGCCACCGGAAATAATGCCGCTAAGCAAACAATTTCTGACTTCATTCTCGCAAACGCCAAATACCTTTGTTGCATGTACAATATATAACGCTCTAGCTAAGCCATAGGTTTTGACCATTTGATAGCCTTGTAAAACATATTCTTTTGTTAACACAATATCCTCATCTGTCAATTCTCCACCAAGAATCGTATCCTTCTTTATGGCGTAGTTCAGCTCACCAGTAAAATTAGAGGCTATATCCATAATGGTTCCATTCTTGACAAAAACCAAATGGGTGTGAGAACCTGGCGAAACCATCACACAATTCTCATTCATGGGGATAATACCACGGGCAACCATACCCACAACCTCAATCTCTTCCCCTCTAATATTATTCATTTGGTCAATGTTCTCCATCGTTACTATCTGTCCCAGCTGGGCGGTTTTTACACCTCGAATAAGGTTCAACTCTCTTTTGAAGAACTTTTCTTCATAATGGATATATCTTTGTTCCATCAATTTTTTGGCGTCAACGGGTGTGCTGAGATGCTCAACCTCAATAATCCCAAAGGGATTTGTCACCATGCCAGAAAGCCAAATGCTTTCAATATCTTTATCAAGCAAATTGTTTTTTTTCAAAACCCCATCATAAATCGCCTTTAAGCCACTTAAAAGCACATCATTACTACCCGAAATAGCAGAATCCTTTGTACCTACATTGGCAATCATAAAATCAACGGAATGCATGTCTTTCAATAAATATAGTTTGGAGTTTGACGTGCCGGAATCAATGTAAATTTGATACATCTCTCACACCCCTTTTTATTTGTATTCCGCAGCCAAAGGGTACTGCGGAATACGCCACACAAATTTATTTTGTAAAAAGATTTGGCAGAAACATAGAAATCGGTGCGATATAAGTAATCAAAAGTAGGCAGGCAATCATTACCAATATAAAAGGTACGATGCCCTTGGTGACCGTTTCCAAGGGTGCCGCTCCCACACGGGAGGCCACGAACAAGTTGATGCCCAAAGGTGGTGTAATAAAGCCGATGGCCAAGTTAACAACCATAATAATACCAAAGTGAACGGGATTGAGACCAATGGAGGTAGCCACAGGCAGCAAAATAGGTGCAAGCACCATGATTGCTGGTGTAGTATCCATGAAACAGCCTACAATTAACAGCAGAATATTAATTAACATTAAGATTAAAAAAGCGTTATCTGTTGCATTGATAATTGCATTTGTAATCATGTTTGGAATTTGTTGAATGGTTAGGATTTTTGTAAACGCAGTGGCACATCCTAAAATAACCATGGTGGTTGCCGTGGTGGAGCAAGCATTTCCTACCGTCGCAAACAAATTTTTAAAATCAAGTTCTTTATGTATGAAAACACCACAAACAAAGGCATACACAGCCGCTACCGCTGCCGCTTCTGTAGGAGTGAAGATTCCCGCATAAATACCCCCCAAAATAATGATCGGGTTGATTAACGCCCATTTAGCATCCCAAACCGCTTCTAATTTCTCTTTTGTGGTATAGACTCTTTCATCACCTTTCCAGCCCTGCCTTTTTGCATAAAAATAGCAGTAAAATATTAATGAAATACCGATTAACAAGCCTGGCATAAACCCTGCTAAAAACAGATTTGAAATAGAGGTACTGGTGGAAACACCATAAATAACCATGGGAATACTGGGAGGTATAATGACTCCAATGGATCCCGCACAGGCAATCAAAGCTAATGTAAAACTTTTGCTGTAACCCTTTTCCAACATAGTAGGCACAACCATTGACCCAACAGCCGCAACGGTTGCAGGACCAGAGCCGGAGACTGCCGCAAAAAACATACACACAACTACTGTAACAATTGCCAATCCTCCGGTTATTTTCCCAAAGAATACATTACACACACTTAATATTCTTTTAGAAACACCACCGGCACCCATTAATTCCCCGGCTAAAATAAACAAAGGAATTGCCATAATGGGGAAGGAATCGCAACCAGTAAACAATGCCTGAGGCACATAGCCAAGGGACAGACCTTTTGTAAAAGAAATAGCCAAAAGGGATGACAAACCAATAGCAATACCTACAGGTACATTTAAAATCAAAAATACGGCAAGTCCGCCGAATAATGCAGCCATTACCATGACTCTGCCCCCCCCTTCTTAACCTCTTTAATCCGATTAATTATTACTTGAACTTGGCGAATTGCCGTTAAGGCAAAGCCAATCATTGGTGCAGAATACATAAACCACATAGGAATTTGCATTGCAGGAGATTTCTGATTTAACTTTACTTGTTGCATTACAACGCCATAAGCTAAATACACAATTACCACTGAAAATAAAAGGAATAATACATCACCTAAAATAATAACGAAGGGATGAAGCTTTTTGGGAAACAGCCCCAGGGCAGCCTCAATTTTAATGTGTTTTCTTACACGGGAACCATAGCTAATCCCCAGATAAATTAACCAAATGAAAACATATCTTGCCATTTCTTCAGACCAAACCAAAGAGCTGCCAAAAACATATCTCATAATAACCTGAACAAAGATTAGAACAGTCATGATAACCATCAAAATTGAGCAAATAGCCAACTCAAAATCCTCATCCAGCCACTTTATTAATTTCATTGTTCCACCTACTTTTTCTCAAAATTTGTGTGTGAGCAACTTATCTTGTAAAAATAATTCTTTCTCCTATTTTTACGCTTACAACTATTTTTTCTCATTTGTAAAGCAGGGCTTTGATAAGCCAGATTGTTTTACCAAAGCCCTTATTGTTAATTTTATGCCTTTTTCTAAAACTACCTTTATTCAGCAAGCATCTTATCTAAATAATCAGGATGCTCCATTTTCTTTTTAACCAAATCAAAAATTTTGTTATCAGTCACAACTTTCTGCCATTCAGCCTTTTCTGCATCACTCAGTTCTACAACAGTTGTGCCACCATCAGTGAATTTTTTCAAAATTTCTTTTTCCAATTCTTGAGAACGCTGTCTCTGGTATGCTGTAGATTCAGCCGCCGCCTTTAAAATTGCATTTTGCTGATTCTCAGATAGGGAATTAAATTTATCTAAGTTCATGCAAACCACATATGGTGTATATACGTGCTGTGTTAAGGACACATACTTTTGAACTTCAACAAACTTATTGGCATCAATGATTCCCAAAGGATTCTCCTGAGCATCAACGGTGCCTTGCTGTAAAGCAGTAAACAACTCGGTAAATGCCATAGGTGTAGGGTTGGCACCAAAAGCTGTCCAAGCGGCAATATGTACTTCGTTTTCCATAGTTCTTACCTTAAAGCCTTTTACATCGCTAGGTGTTTTTACTTCTGTTTTATTATTTGTAAAGTTACGGAACCCATTTTCCCAGAAAGCTAACCCTTTGAGACCCATGCTTTCCATGCCGTCAAGAATTTGTTTACCAACTTCCCCGTCCAATTTTGCATAGGCATCCTCGGTGTTTAAGAACAAGTAAGGTGAGTCGAATAAGTAAAAATCAGGATACATCGTAGCCAAAGGACTGGTTGAGGAAACGCCAATATCAATATTTCCCATTGCGGTGGTTTCAACTACAACACGGTCATCCCCCAGCATATTATCAGGAAACAGATTTACAACAACAGAACCGCCGGATTCTTCTTCTGCAACTCTTTTAAAAACTTCACCAGCATCTTTACCGGAAACAGAAGTAACATTGGAGAATACCAATTCCACAGTTTCCTCGTTTCCTTGTGCTTCTTTTTTACCATCCGCCTTATTTTCTTTTGCCGGTTCACTGCCACCGCAACCTGTTACCATTGCAACCGTAAGCACGGATGCCAATGCCATTGCCAAACCTTTTTTGAACTTCAACATAGATTTTTTCCCTCCTTGAAATATAACGCCATCGTTTTTGATTGGATTTCTCCAAAGGAACGACTGATTTAATCATCATTTGAATAAATTCAGCCTTTCCTAATTGCCTTGGTTTTTTGTTACTTGATACCAATATAAATATTCTTGGTATTTTTCATGGTAAAAATCTTTTTTCTCCGGATTGGGCATAATTACTTGGGCATGATTGCTTTTAAAATCCTTTGCATCTGCGATTAATCCCAAAAGCTCCATTCCCAATGCCACTGAGCCGATAAGAGAACTATGTTCCACTTCATCAATTGTCATCTCTATTTGAAATATATCTGCACACATCTGTGTCCACACCTTAGATCGAATAATACCTCCGGATAACATTACTTTATTGGGCTTTCCGTTTAAAGCAATTAATTCCCCATAACACTGGTATAGGTTAAACAAAATCCCCTCTTGAATTGCCCGATAAGAATCATATACAGTGTGGCTGGGTTTCAAACCATAAAATCCACCGTTGCGCTCATCATTCCATCCGGGACAGCGTTCCCCAAAAAGGAAGGGCAAAAACACAGGGACATCCTCAATATTTTTGCACCCCGCCTCCATTTCTTGATAGGAGACGCTTTCTAGAAAATGCTTTTCCTTAAACCAATCAATACAATTGCAACAACCACTGGTTGCTGCGCCACTTAACCATGATTTTGGTGAGAGATAGCACCATGTGCTGGGTCGTTCAGGTAAAATTGGTGCATCTGTGCTTAGTCTCAATGCACCGCTGGTTCCCACTGAAAAGCTCATAACTCCCTTTTCAACAGCACCCGCCCCAACTTGATTCAGGCCACCGTCTGGATTTGTGGCAATAACAGGTGTCCCCGTTGGAAGTCCTAAAAGTGCTGCACCTTCTTCGCTTAGTCTTAGAACATCTTTATATGTGATTATTTTGGGAAGCTGATGTAACCCAATTCCATTTTCCTTAAGAATATCCTCATCATAAGTTTTGGTGTGAATGTTCAACAAACCTGTGCCCGAGGCAACGCTGTCTGTCACTGCCCATTCCCCCGTTAAACGGTAGGTATTGTAAGTACCCTGCCCTACAAAACGATACTTCTCTAAGGCATAGCCCAACTGACCTAAAAGCTTGATTTTAAATACAGGATATATGGCATTCACCATACAACCAGTTTTCTGGTAAAAACGATTCACATATGCTTCGTCTTTTCTTAATTCCTTACAAATGTCTGCGGCACCTGTATAAGACCATAAATATATGGGTGTTTGAGGCTCCATATCTTGATTACAAAGCATTAAGCTATGCCAGGTACCACTAAGAGAAACCATATCAATTTTTTCGCCTTCACATATTTTTTTACCCAAGTATGCCGTCTGTTCAAACACTTCCTTTGCATCGTGCATCGTGACATTTGCATTCTGTAAGATGTATGGTACTGATTCCACGTGGAACTTACCACTATCTGTGTCGTATACCATTGCTTTTGCAGAGGTAGTGCTGGACTCTAATGCTAATATCTTCATTTATCCTTACCCCCAACATTTTCATTACCATTCAGCAACTGTTCCGTCGCTGTTTCGCCAGACAGGATTTTTCCAGCTATGGCCAATTTTCGCCTGCTTTTTTACGAATTCCTCATTTATTTCAATGCCCAAGCCAGGTCCCTTTGGTATATTTACAACCCCATTTCCATATCGAAAAACTGTTGCATCTTTCAGATAATCTAAAAGGTCACTGCCTTGATTATAGTGAATCCCCAAGCTTTGCTCTTGAATAATTGCATTTGGCGTACAAGCATCCATTTGCAAACATGCAGCCAACGCAATAGGACCCAAGGGACAATGGGGTGCAACCGCCATATCATAAGCCTCTGCCATTGCGGAAATCTTTCTGCATTCTAAAATACCGCCAGCATGAGATAGGTCAGGTTGAATGATATCTACTATTCCTTGTTCAAATATTTTTTTAAAATCCCAACGGGTAAACAGTCTTTCTCCCGTAGCTATGGGTATTGAAGTGTATTTTGCAATTTCTTTCAAAGCTTCATAATTTTCTATTAAAACGGGTTCTTCGATAAACATTAGATGGTAAGGCTCCAATTCCTTCGCCAACACCTTTGCCATGCTTTTGTGTACTCTGCCATGAAAATCCACAGCAATCCCAAAGTCTTTGCCGCATGTTTCTCGAATGGCTGCCACCCGCTTTAAAACACCTTCCATTTTTGAAAAACTATCAAGATAATGCATTTCTTCCGTTGCATTCATTTTAATGGCCTTGAAACCTAAGTTTTTTTGCCGCAATGCCTCAGCCCCTACATCAGCTGGTCTGTCTCCGCCAATCCAGCAATAAACGTCAATATTATTTCGGCAAGCACCACCTAACAATTCATGGATTGGTGCATTATAATATTTCCCTTTGATATCCCACAAGGCCTGTTCGATACCAGAAATGGCACTGGTGAGAATGGGGCCTCCTCGGTAAAAAGCACCTCTATAAAGAGTTTGCCAAATATCTTCAATTTCCATTGGATTTCTCCCAATAAGATATTCAGACATTTCCTTTACACATGCTGCCACCGTAGAAGCCTTTCCTTCCACAACGGGCTCACCCCAACCAAAAATACCATTATCCGTCTCAATTTTTAAAAATAGCCATCTGGGTGGAACTAGGTAAAGCTTCAGGTCAACAATTTTCATTTTCCAATACCATTAAAAGTCCTGACAATCAATCAAAACCTTGCAAGTGCCTGCCGAAGGGTCTGCAATCATATCAAAAACCTTTGGACTCTCTTTTAAGGAAACAACATGGGAAACGATGCTTTCCAACTCTTTGTTTATTACTTCAGAATAAGCAACTGCCTGACCAAATTCTTCTTTTGTATAAACCCGTGTTCCGATTAATATTTGCTCCTTAAAGTTTAAATCCCTTAGGTTTACTGCGTGAGGATGCTTATGTACCGCAGTCATGCAAATGGTGCCCCCTACACGGGTGATATCTGTCATTTGTAAAGCTGCAATTTCCGCACCGGAGCATTCAAATAAAATATCAGCGCCTTCTCCATCTGTAGCGGCCTTAACAACCAGCTCCATGCTTTCATTTTTCACATTAACAGGAATCATTCCAAAAGCCTTTGCCTTTTCCAGCTTTTTATCATCCACATCGGAAATGAAAACTTTACTTGCACCCATATGAACCAACATCATGCCGGTAATCATACCAATAGGGCCGGCACCGATAACAGCACAGGTATCCAACGCTTTCAGCTTCGCCTGATGAATACTCCTTATAATAACAGCTAAGGGTTCAATCACCGCAGCTGCTTGATCGGAAACACCGTCGGGTACTTTAAACATTACATCTTCATTGACATACCCATATTCACAAATGCCACCATCCACGTCGATGCCAATTAGCCCTAAGGTATTGCAAACATGTTCATTGCCAGTTCTACATGGAAGACAGTTCCCACAAGTTAATAGTGGATACGCAACCACGCGGTCGCCCTTGTTAAACTTCATCCCATTCTCTTCCACAATTCCCAAAAACTCATGACCAAAGATTAATGGGGCTTTCGCTCTGGGATGTGTTCCTAAATAAATACCCATATCCGAACCACATATACCGCAATACTTCATTTTTACTTTCACTGTGCCTTCCTTTGGCAAAGGCTCTGTTACATCAATAACCTCCGCTTTTTTGGGTCCAGTATAAACCAAAGCTTTCAATTGTTTTCAACTCCTTCATTTGGTTATTTTAAAATTTAGAATAGCGCAAATCATGACACAAAAATATTTTAAACTTAATAAAAAATTTTTTTAACAAATTTAAATATTTTATTAAGCAAAGTATATATTTTAATATGAATCTCGTCAATATATTTAATATACCAATAAATTTCTTTTAAATTTGTTTATATTTTATATTAATTTTAAAAATTTCAATTTTTTTGATCAAATCTTCTAATATTTCACCTATTATTTATTCGTTTTATTATGAGAAAAAGATATTGACAGAACTGTCATAAAAACGTAAATTAAATATATTATTTTTAATAAAAAATTTTTTTATTGAATTATTAAATTTATTTTTATTCGTTTTTGTTATTCCAATATTCTATTAAAATTGTTATAATGATATAAAAAATCGTTACAACACTGTTTTAATCTAAAATAAAAATTTACGGAGGATTGTCATGGAAAAGCAAACAACGAAGCTTACATTAGCAGATACCATATATACAAATATAAGAGAAGATATTACACAACATATAATCAAACCCGGAGAAAAAATTAACGTAAAGGAGCTTTCAAAAAGATATGGCGTTAGTGAAACTCCCATAAAATTCGCACTGAATCGCCTAATTTCAGAAAAAATCATTGAAAATTTCCCTCGCCAAGGTATGAAAGTGCACAGTGTTACTTCCGAAGAAGTGGATGAAATTTTTGATACTCGTTTGATGCTGGATTTATATTATACGAAACAAATCATTTTAACCGTCAGCTTCAATGATGCACTGAGAGACGAGCTTAGAAAAAATATCGATGAACATTTGCAGCTTGTAACAGATTTGTCTCCGGATTCTCCCATTGAAGATTATCTTCGCAATTATGAATTAGACTTTAAATTCCATGAGCTGTATTTAAAGTGTAGTGGTAATCAAAAATTGGTTGAAATCTTTCAATATATTAATCCGTTTTTATACTCAAACTTTATATTCCGTAGACAATCGAAGGTGAAGGACATTAGTGGGGTAAAAGAGCATATGGCAATTCTTGATGCAATTCTTGCGGGAGATGAAGTTGCATTAAAAGAAGCCCTAACCCTTCATATTATGAATGCCAAAACCGCTATAGGGTTAATTTTGAAGGTGGACAAAATCATATAATCATTCTTTTGTAGGTTCCCTCTTTGGGTGTCTTGCAAAAGGATGGCAGTACACCTTTGTTATCTCATAAAAACACTGCAACAAACCCTATTGGGTATTGCAATTTCAACTTGTGTTAACATTTTAGAGAGGAGCTTTATGCATGGTATCATTTGATTTAACAGGAAAAAAGGCTATTGTTACCGGTTCCACCAGAGGTCTAGGTAGAGGTATGGCAGAGGGGCTGATGGAGGCAGGAGCCGAAGTGATCATTATAGGTACATCACAAATGGCTTTAGAAGTGGCTGGAGAGTATGAAAAAAAAGGCTATCTCTGTCACGGCGTCGTTTCTGATTTAGGTGACAGAGAAAGCCTTGCAAATGGTTTTCAGGAAGCTTTAGAGAAGTTAGGCGGAAATTTGGATATTTTTGTGAATGCAGCAGGCATCCAAAGGCGCCACTTTAGTGAAGACTTTCCTATGTCTGACTGGGATGCTGTTATCGATGTAAATCTGAACGCCGTATTTATGCTGTGCCAATTGGCAGGCAGAGAAATGATAAAACAAGGCTACGGAAAAATAATTAATGTTGCTTCCATGCTTAGCTTTTTTGGGGGCTTTACCGTACCTGCCTATGCGGCATCTAAGGGTGCCGTTGCCCAACTTACAAAAGCTCTGTCCAATGAATGGGCATCTAAAGGTATCAACGTAAACGCCATAGCTCCCGGCTATATGGCAACAGATATGAACACCGCGCTAATCAATGATGAAGGTAGAAATAAAGAAATTTTAGGCCGTATTCCAGCCAAACGGTGGGGAAATGGTGAAGATATGAAAGGCATAACCATTTTCTTGGCATCTCAAGCCTCCGATTATATAAGTGGAGCAGTGATCCCTGTTGATGGTGGATACTTAAGCAAATAATCTGAAAAGATTTTTCATTACTTTGTCTCCTTTTTATATTCGCAAAAAGACGATTCCTTATGTGAATCGTCTTTTCGCTTTGTATTCTTACCTTTTCTCTTTACCAGATATGTAAGCAAGACCTACAATCAGCCAATCTTCTTGTTAAGGAAAACATTAACCATTCCGAAAAACCTCCTGAAATTAGAAGTTTCTATATTCAAGATTAAAACTATTTACCCTTCGGTTCACAATGTTCTCAATTATCAGGAAAGGCCAAAGATTGAGGATTCTGATTAAAGCAAACAGATACATTTTTTTATTATTGCGCCTGATTAGTTTTTTGATAATTATACCTTCTGACAGTGAAAAAACAAAAGGACTGACATCTCCAAACTACAGATGACAAGTCCTCATATTAAATATTTAACTAAATTGTTTGTTACTGTTTATAGTTTATTTTCCATCCTCACCAAAGCTTGTAACCATATTTGAATAACTCCACTTCTATTATCCAGCGGAAGAATTCAGCATTCAAGAAGTTTTAAACGGAATATACACCCCGCTCTTCATGCAAACGAAATGTACCTACTTCTTCCTGTAAGGTTTGCGCCTGTGCCGCGAGCTCCTCACTGGCAGCCGAGCTTTCCTCTGCAGTCGCCGCATTGGTCTGGACTACGGCAGAAACCTGAGTTAAACCTTGACTAATCTGTTCAATAGCACCTGCCTGCTCCATTGAAGCATGCTCTATTTGTTCAATGGAATTTGAAACCATCTGGGATTTTTCTGATACTCTACCAAGTGCTTTAAGCGTTTCGCTGGCCAAACGTTCGCCTTCTGCAACAGTTTCTGTAGATTTCTGGATCAAATCAGCTGTCTGCTTTGCAGCCTCAGCAGATTTCGCAGCAAGATTCCGTACTTCATCAGCCACCACTGCAAACCCTTTCCCTGCTTCACCTGCTCTTGCTGCTTCAACTGCAGCATTCAGCGCAAGGATATTGGTTTGAAAGGCGATATCTTCAACCAGCTTCGTAATTTTAGAAATTTTTTGGGAGGATTCTCCAATTTCCTTCATGGAGATGTTCAGATGCTGCATATATGTATTACTTTCTTCTAAGCCTTGTCCCGCCTGTTCCACATACTCTGACGCCTGTCTTACGTTTGTGGCATTTTGATCGGCTTGTTCTGAGACTGTGGTTATGGAAGCATTGAGTTCTTCAATGGTGGCTGCCTGCTCCGTTGCACCGGAAGACAAAGCCTGTGCTCCATCAGAAACCTGTCCGGCGCCTGCATTTACCTGATTCGCGGCTTCACGAATTAACAGCATTGTTTCATTTAGTTTTGTGGTAGTTTCTATCATCGCAAGCTTAATGGCAGTAAAATCTCCAACATAATCCAAATCAACAGAAATATGCATGTCTCCCCTTGAAAGCTGCCCTAATTTCGCCGAAATATCATCAATATAGGCACTCAGCATGGAATTTGTGGCCCGAATGCTGTCGGCCATACGCCCAAGCTCATCATTACTTTCATAGGATATTTGCGCATGCAGGTTTCCGCCTGCCATTTCACAAAAAGCAGATTCTATTTCTCTAACTGGCGTTAAAATGGCTTTGGAAAGAACAAAAATCATACCCAAAACAGCAAGTAAAGCAATGGAAACTGTAACCGCCAATAATATCCAAGCCTCCAAAACAACTCTATGGGCGGCATCCTTTTGTTGTAATGCTTTTTCAGCACCAACTACATTCATTTGTTCCATTATAGTTCCAATTTTATTAAACGTGGGCAGATAATCCCTTTGAAATACTACATAAGCCTCTTTTGCATTTTGTTGCTCGGGCGTTCTAAGCAATTTATAAATGGATTCCCGCGCTTCCACGGCCTTTGTCAGGTTCTGCTGAATATCTGCAATATTAGCATCATTTGCATTGTTGCGCTGATTGGTACTGAACTCTTCAAAGTTGATTTTAAAGCTTTTTGCACTTTCGTCTGCTAATGTCAATGAATCTTCATAATTCTCTCCAAGGTCCTTTTGTATTATTGAAAGAAGCAAATAACGCTGACAGGAAGTCATGTCTCGCTGTGCAGACAAGTTTGTCTGGGTTAAAGGATATGTAAATTTAGAATACAGCGTAATCTGGTCACTGACATTCTTGATTCCCCATACAGACGTACCTATTGATGTCATCAATATTAAGAATACAACAAAAAATCCTACCGAAAGCTTCCACCGAACAGTAAGATTTTTCAACAAAACTTTTGACCCCTTTTTTTCCTTGCGACCCATAAAAATTCCTCCTTCGTCCTTTTAAAATTCTCTTTACCCCTAAATTTGCTTTTATTTTTTAGAGTGCAATGAAACCTCTGGAAAATTATTTGGTGTTAATTCGTAACAACTGAAAGCTTTCAACAATTCATCCATTTGGTTAGACATTATACCCTAATTTAAATGAATGCCTCTTTACGTATATTGTAAAGAGGCATTTTCTGCTTAAGGAATCTCATCATAACACCTCGATTTGGTCAAAATCCTAAATTCAAACCATATATATTGAGGTGCCATAAGGGTCTACTTTTTGCGTAATCATGCTTGGCTTTTATGATAGAAATCATAGTATTTATTTTCTTATGATTCCATATTATACCTTAATTACGTGATATATGCAACAATTCGTTGTAAAAAATTGTTTAATTTTGAATTTTATTGTTATTTATGTAATTTATGTATTCAATTTAAGTTGATAAAAATGTTACTAATGATTTATAAATAAACGGTATAGCGCACATGTATGGCTGTTCCTGATTGAAAAAGCAACTAAACTCTTGAAAAACTGCTTACTTCTTTTCTCTTTTCATGTTTTATTTCTAATGTGTATCAATTAAATGACTTATGACTTCATTTAATTCACCCAGAATTAGTCACCTTGTTACTCTCATATAATTTCATATAATTGATTTGAAAAAAAATTAAAGCCGAAGGAATTAATCCTACGGCTTTTTTAAATTGAAATACCATTAAGACTTAGGGAAAAATTTCCTAACCCCGTAAATTGATATTTCCTTAAATATAAGTTTACTATTCTATGGCTTTCTTCTTGATACACACACCTAAGACACAGCCTACAAGGGAGGGTAAAATCCATGCACAGCCATACGTTGCAAAGGGGATATGATTCACAAAATCCACAGGAACTCCATATTTTGATGCAAGTTCTAAAGCACTTGTCAAAAATGCAAAATATGCACCGAAACGAGCAATATTGTCATTCTTGAAAACATCATCAAAAAATGTCAACAACACCAAGACTAATATAGGCGGATACAGCAAACCAAGAATGGGTGCAGAAACATTTATGATTTTGGTTAGACCAAAGTTGGAAACCACAAAACTAAAGATACATATCCCAATTACAAGATGACTATATTTTATTTTTTTATCAAAAAGATTCTGAAAATAATCGGCGGCTACGGAAGTCAATCCAACCGCAGTGGTTAAACATGCCAAGAATACAATCACAGCTAGTAAAACCATACCTGCCTGCCCTGTCAGGGCATGAGCAATTGCTAACAGTAGCGCAGCTTGGTTCAAATCTTCGAACCCACCCCCTGACGAGGTTGCACCAAGATAGGTTAACCCGCAGTATACCAGCATGAGCAAACCACCTGCGATAATCCCTGCCATGCCAACCATACGGCTTACTTCCTGTTTTTCTGTAAAACCTTTATGATACGCCGCTGTTGTAAAAATGCCTGTTAATAGGAGAGCACCAATTCCATCCATAGTTTGATACCCAGACAGCATTCCCTCTTTCAAAGGGACAACCTTAGATGCCACAGTTATGGGGCCAATGGGCGATATGATGCCTAAAACAATCAAGGCCAGCATAACAGCCAGCAAACCCGGCGTTAGATAATTCCCAACAATATCAACAACTTTTGTTGGGCGAATGGTTAATAGCAATACAATTGCAAAAAAAACTGCACCAAAAATCCATGGATTGATAACGGGAAATAGCGTGGAAATTCCCATTTCAAAAGTCGTTGCCGCTGTTCTTGGAATGCATAAACCCGGTCCAATACAGATAATGATGATAGCCGCCATAATTTCCCCTGGGATTTTACCAATTTTACCAACAACGCCTTGAATATTCCCTTGACGATTAAAAACAGTGGCCAATATGGCAAGAACCCCAAGACCAACATCCATAATAAAAAAACCAAAGAATCCCAAAAACCAAGATGAACCGGTTTCACGCCCTAGGTATGGGGGGAAAATCAAATTTCCTGCACCAAAAAAAGTTGCAAAAAGTGCTAAGCCCATAATAAGTATTGTTTTCCCTTTGCTTGTCTTCATCCAAATCCTCCTACTTTACCTTTTAAGTAATGAGTTTCGTTTATAATCCTTGTGTTTCCTCCAACAACAATTTAAATTTCGGCAGTGCTGTTTGAACCGTTTCAGGACTGACACAATAGGATAATCTTATGTAGCCTCCACACCCAAAGGCAGAGCCGGGAACTGTTAAAAGGAGATATTTTTTTGCCAAATCTACAAATTCAGTATCCTTTTCAATAGGTGATTTCACCCAAAGATAAAAGGCACCATCAGGTTTAATACAAGTGTAACCCATCGCTGACAAACCTTGATAGAGGGCATCTCGATTCTTTTTGTAAAAATTCAAATCCGCCACTTCATCCACACAACGTGCTATCATTCTTTGCTGTAAGGATGGTGCATTGACAAAGCCTAAAATTCTTGTTGCCACATTTAATGCACTCATCAGCTCTTTAAAATCAGCAATATTTTCAGAAACAGCAAGATAACCAATACGTTCCCCAGGCAAAGAAAGGGATTTTGACCACGAGTAGCCAACAATGGTATTATCATAATACTTTGTTATAAAAGGTAGTTTTACCGCTTCATCATAAACCAGCTCTCGATATGGCTCATCCGCAAAAATATAGATTTCTGTGGAATACTCTTTCTGTTTTTCCTCCAATACTTTTGCAATTTCAATAATGGTACTTTCAGGATAGATTACCCCTGTGGGATTATTCGGGGAATTGATAATGACCATTTTCGTTTTAGGTGTAATATAATTTGCAAGGATATGTGCATCGGGAATAAAAGATGGTATATTGGGAGGAATAACCACTAGTTTTGCCTCCACATTTGATGCATAGCATCGGTATTCCCCAAAAAACGGAGCGAAAACCACAACCTCATCATCGGGATTTAGCAACGCCTTCATTGCAACATTCATACCTCCCGCAGCTCCCACTGTCATGACAATGGACTCTGCAGTAAAATTCGTTTGAAACCGACGATTTAAGGAATCTGCAACGGTATTACGCACATCTTCATACCCCGAATTATTCATATAGCCATGGAGAAAAACAGGATCCTCTTGTTTTATAACGGCCTCCAGTGCTTCATTCACCGAGTTTGGAGCTGCCAAATTGGGATTGCCCAAGCTAAAATCACATACATTTTCAGCCCCATGAATCTGAGCCATTTGTTTCCCCTCTTCAAACATTTTTCGTATAACCGAACTGTTTGATACAAGCTCTTTCATCTTCTTAGCTATCAAATGAATTCCCTCCCCTTTTTTTACCTTCGGTTAGAACGACGCCAAATTTTTTGACTTTCAGCCCCTTGAATCAGCTCTTCTCTAAAGTCAGGATGCGCCAAAGAAATCAGCATTTCCGCTCTTTCCCATGTTGAACGTCCTGCTAAATTTACACATCCATATTCACTTACGATATAAGATGCCTGTGTACGAGGGGTTGTAATAATATCCCCCCCTGTAAACTTAGGAACGATTCTGGAATGTGTCTGCCCATTTTTATCCGTAAATGCTGAACTCATACAAATAAAACTTTTGCCCCCTCGAGACATATATGCACCTGTGGCAAAATCCACCTGCCCGCCTGTACCTGAGATATGACGTGTTCCCGCGCTTTCGGAAGATACTTGACCATAAAGGTCCATTCCAACGCAGCTATTGATAGAAATTAAACCATCAATTTGGGACATGACCTCAGGGCTATTGACATAGTCCATTGGGAAAGAAATTAACCCCCGATTCTCCTCCACCCAGTCATACAATTTCTGTGTGCCCAGTGCTATACCAAAGACACCTTTATCTTTATGGAGCGTTTTACAGCTATGATCCAATTTGCCGGCCTCGTATAATTCCACAAAACCATCAGACAATAATTCTGTATGCATGCCCAGATGTTTTAAATCAGACTCTGCAATCAACTTCCCAACAGAATTAGGCATTCCGCCAATACCCAATTGTAGCACTATCCCATCTGACAAATGAGGCATAATTTGCATAGCAATTTTTTCATCAATCTCCGTAGCTTTTGCAGTGGGTAATTGGGCAAGGGGCGGATGCTCCCCCTCAACTACAACATCAACCTGTGAAATATGAATGCAGTCATCCTGACCGCCATATACACTGGGAAGGTTTTCATTCACTTCTAGAATAATGATATCTGCTGTGTCCAAAATTGCTTTTGTTGTGCAGTTTGCAAAGGAAAAGCTGAAATAACCCAATCTATCCATTGGTGCAACACAAATCATTGCTACATTTACAGTTAAATATTTTCTATAATAGGAAGCCTCATTGCGAAAAAGCATTGGCATGTAGTAACAAAGTCCTTCTTCGCATAGTTTTCTTTCATAGCCGGTGCAATGCCAGCTTTGGTATGTGAAAGACGCCTGCTCCCTATCCTGCTCAACAATTTGGATGGGACTTAACGCCAAACTGCCTCTGACTTTAACGTCCCTCAATTCTCCCTTTCTTTTGGCT
>JAEZPX010000222.1 GCA_023413275.1 Bacillota bacterium
GTAACATCCAGCACTGTGTAATCGTTCTTTTTGTTCTCATCTGCTAAAAGCGTATCTAATTCATTCCAGTCGATAAATTTTACCTGTCCACGCAAAATATTTTCTGCAACATATCCCAGCATATTTACAGGATCCTTTGCAGAGGAGAACGGAGGTGCATAAGCAAGTTCCAATTCCTCTAATTGATAAACGCTTCCGTCCAGTCTCATAGTTGTAGCAAGGGTATCAATTCGTTTATCAACACCATCCTGCCCTACAATTTGCCCCCCAAGGATTTTCCCCTCCCCATCAAAAAGCATTTTTAAGGTTAAAGGTGTTGCCCCAGGATAATACCCCGCATGGGATTTCTGATTAATCAAAGCCACAAAATAATCCTGATTCTTCACCTTACCCATAGCCTTTAATTGCTTTTCATTGAGGCCTACACTTGCAACATCTAAATCAAATACCTTTGCAACTGCAGTTCCCAAGGTTCCATTATATTTTTTCTTATCTCCAACAATGTTGTCTGCCAATATCCTCGCCTGTTTGTTCGCAGGCCCTGCCAAAGGAATCATAGTTTTATCTTTTGTTACATAGTGGGTAACCTCAATTACGTCACCAACCGCATAAACGTCAGGAATAGAGGTTTGCAAATAATCATCAACCAGTACTCCGCCTTTTTGATTCAATGCAAGACCAGCCTGTTTTGCCAGCTCATTATTAGGACGAATACCGATAGATAAAATCACCATATCCGTCTCCACCGTGTTGCCACTGGTTAGCTCAATTTGAATTGTATTTCCCTTATGATGGAATTCCTTTACACCATCGCCCAAGATCAAGTTTACACCATTCATTATCATATTTTCATGAACCAGATTTGCCATCTCGGGATCAACAGGAGCCATAACTTGACTTTGCATTTCAATTACAGAAACCTCTAAGCCCTCAGCATGAAGGTTTTCCGCCATCTCTAAGCCGATAAACCCGCCACCGATGACTGCGGCACTTTTAGGTCTTTTCTCTGTAAGGTATGCCTTAATTCGGTCAGTATCCGGCACTGTCCATAAAGTAAAAATATTATCTGCATTGATTCCGGGAATGGGCGGTTTGATTGGTGAAGACCCTGTTGCCAAAACCAAATGATCATAGGTTTCTTCATATACCTCTCCGGTTTTTTTATTGGTTACTTCAATCTTTTTCTCTTCAGGAATGATTTTTGTTACCTCACTGGATACCCGTACATCAATATGAAATCTATCTCGCATTACTTCGGGCTTTGTTACCAGCAGTGCATCCCTTGACTCAATTACACCACCAATATAATAAGGCAATCCGCAGTTTGCATAGGAAATATAATCACCACGCTCAAACATGATAATTTCCATAGAATCATCTCTTCTGCGAAGTCTTGTTGCTGTGGTAGCACCTCCGGCTACGCCGCCTATAATAAGAGTTTTTTTAGCCATATCAATATCCCCCTTAATAACGTTTGTTATTTGTCTAACTAATCTTTGAACTCATTATAATCTTTATCGAAAGAATTTTCTGTAACCTTGTCACAAAGAAGAATTCTGAAAAAATAATAAGACTTCTTGATTATATAAAAAATTCTTTATAAAGAAAATTTGAGCTTTCATAATTTATGGGGTCTCACTAAAGTTATTTGAAAATCATATTATAAAATGCTCCAATGCTTTATGAAATCATTGCCCTGCATTCCTGAAAGGGCATATCTCATTACTCTTTGCAATACAAACGAACACCCACCAGAGCACACCCCTCTAAATATGGCGTATGGGTTTTATCCAAGTATTCCAGTATTTCTTGGCTTTCAGCACCGGGTTGAATCAGAATATATTTATAATCTTTATTGCATTCCTTCAACAGTTTGAGACCTTTAGAAGGATGTATACACAAATCAATGACATCAATTGAATCGGGGACATCATTGATTGAAGGCAACTCTTTTCCTACGCTGTAAACCTTGTAGCCATGCTCTGTCAGTTCATTTTTAATTTTATAAGCGTATTTTTCCTCATTCAATGTATCACCAACTACTGCAAATACTTTTTCTTGCATAATATCCTTCAAATCCATATAATCACCCTCCATTTTTAAAATTCTTTCGCCGATATGGTTTCCTTTTGTTTCCATTCCATCTTTAATAATTATCATTATATATCTTTTTTCTACAAATTCAACATGAACTATTTTCAGTCATTATCTTTTTTCAGTAAATCTACGATTTTATGAAGCATATTGATAAATAAATCTTATATTCAATTCTGTATCTTTCAAAGAAGTCTATACCAATTTTCATAATTCTTCTGTTTTATTTCTTACCCAGTTGATTCTTGTCTAGCTTGTTTTGGAGCTGAATGAAAGAAATCACACAAGAAATGAATAAAAAAAGCGTATATTTTTTTAAAAGAAAAACCTCTATGCCGAATTTCATTTCAGCATAGAGGTTTTAAAACTACATATTTTTATATTTATTTATATTGATGCAATACATGATCAACAACGCCAATTACCTTGCCGCCCTGAACAAATACACGGGGGACTCTTTTTGTAACAACGCAGGTAAGCTCATAGTTGATGGTTCCTAACATATCTGCCAATTCTTCAATAGGCAATACTTGATCACCCTGATGGCCAAAGACAACCACTTCGTCACCCATCTTTACATCAGGAATTCCTGTTACATCCAGCATCAGCTGATCCATACAAACACGCCCTACAACAGGTGCAAAGTGTCCGTTAACAAGCATTCTTGCTTTATTTGATAAGGAGCGATTGTAGCCATCAGCATAACCAATGGGAACTGTAGCAATAACTCTATCTGTTTCGGCTGTATAAGTTCTTCCGTAAGAAAGCTGTGAACCAGCCTTTACGTGCTTTACTAAGCCAACTGTGGTTTTTAATGTCATTAATGGTTTTATGTCAATCATGCCTTCACACTCGCCTGAGGGGAGCATTCCGTATGTAATAATTCCGGAGCGGCACATGCCTAAATGTTTTTCGGGGTAAGCAATGGTGGTTGCGCTGTTTGCACAATGAGGAATACCAACATCCACACCAGCATCCTTTAACGCATTTACCATTTTATTAAAGCGAGTAAACTGCATTTCTGTAAATTTGGGGTTGTCCGCCTGATAAGCATCTGCAACTGCATGGTGGGTAAAAATACCTGTGATGTGAATATTAGGCATTTTACTTACCTCAATCAAATCTTGCAAAGACTCATCAAAGTGCTCTTCGTCCGCTTGGAAGCCAACACGGGTCATGCCCGTATCCAATTTCACATGGACGTCAACCACTACACCGGCTTTTTCGGCTTCTTTTTGCAAAGCCTTTGCATAATCCATGCCAACCAAAGCCTGTGTTATCTTTTTTTCATTCATAATACGAACAGTTTCAACTGGGGTATAGCCTAAAACTAAAATAGGTTTTACAATCCCTTCATTACGCAAACTCATGCCTTCTTCGATATTAGAAACGCCAAACCAATCAAAACCTGCATCCTGCAAAGCACGTGCCACAAAACCATCACCATGGCCATAAGCGTCAGCTTTTACAATACCCATTACCTTTTCTCCAGCAGCTAACTTAGATTGTATACTCTTGATATTATGCGCCAATGCATCCATATCAATTTCTGCCCAAGTTCTTTTGATAAAATCCATCTCATTTCCCCCTTTGCTTTCTCAATTGAATCAAAGTACTTTAGAATAACATTTGTTACCATTAAAACCTCATTTATTATAGTACAATTGCCGAGAATTAGCAATAAACTTCCGGATTTTTGTTCACTTTTACTATACTTTAAGCCAGATAAAGTCTGGTGAATAATTCATATGCAGATTTGATTGCATCCGCTCCATCTCCAAGGGTTTCTGCATCACCAACTAAGGCATAAGAAAGCCTCTCATCCATCAAAGGCATTGTCAAATCAGCATATTCTCGAGCCTCTGCTCCTGTCGCTAAAAGAATAGCATCTGCTTGAAGAAAAAACTTCTGGTCTCCAATGGAAATAAAAACCTTCCCACTCTCTAAGGCATCTCCTTTGGTATCTGCCATTAACTGAACGCCATTAGCCCGCAATCGGGATAGCAAAGGTCTGGATAATGCTCCAAGCTCTTTTCCAAAGGAGGCCTTGGCTTCAATCATTTTAATTCTACGTTCCTGATCCTGTTCCATGATAAAAGCTGCTGTTTCCAGCCCCACAGCACCACCACCGATGATGACAATCTGTCCTTCTTCTGACTGTGGAGGCAGCGAAACCTTACCTGAGAGAATGTCGTTTGCAAAAATCCCCTTTTCCACACCCTCAATGGCCGGGCGGCTTGGCTGGCTCCCCGTTGCAATTACGGTGAAGTATGGTTTTTTTGACAGCAAGAAATCTGCATCACACTTTTGCTCAAATAAAATCTGCACTCCTAATTTCTTTAGTGTTTCTTCCATATAACTAACATACTCAGATATGCCATCTTTTTTTGGTGGTTTTGCAGCAATAATAAATTGTCCGCCCAAACGAGATTCCTCAGTAATCAAAGTTGTCATAAAACCACGTTCAGCCGATTTCTTTGCAGCCTCCATACCTGCAGGACCGCCGCCCACTACAATTACCTCTTTGCGTGTTGCAATTTTCCTGCGCTGACTTTCAAAATATTCCTGTCCTACCTCAGGATTAAAACCACACCGTATCTCCTGACCCTTTAAAACCCTTGTAATGCAGCGATTACAACCTTGGCATGGTAAAAACAGTTCCTTTTGTTCTACCCGATTTGCAAACTGAGGATCAGCCAGAAAGGCCCTTGCTGTTCCAACAAGGTCGCAAAGACCATCTTCCAGCAACCGTTCTGCCGTTTCTCCATCATGAATACGGTTACATGCGACGACAGGCAGTCCTGTGTATTTCCTGATTGCTGCTGCAAAAGGGGCGTAGGCACCCTTAGAAACATGATAAGAAATCTGGTCAACAGAAGATTCATGCCATCCGCCGGTTACCGTAACACAGTCAATATATTCTGAAACCAAACGACAGAAAGAAATGGTTTCCTCTATACCGTATCCTCCATTTATCATTTGAGCACCTGATACCTTAAGAAGTATAGGCAGCTCTCCAACTTTCTCACGGACAGTGCGAATCACTTCCAAGGGATAATTCATTCCCTGATTGGACTCATAGCCATAGATGTCTTTTCGTAAATTTGTGATTGGTGATAAAAATTCGGATAATAAGTAGCCCGCTGAAGCACTGATCTCAATGGCGTCAACACCTGCACTTTTACAGAACTCTCCTGCAAAAGCAAAAGCTTCCTTTGTATCCGCCAACTCCTTCTCATTCATTTCCGTCGGTTCCGCTTTAAAAATTACAGAAGGCACTGCGGAAGGCGCAAGCAATAGCCTTCCCCCATGGTTTTCTAGGCTTTCATTCCGCCCACAGTGAAATAGCTGCGCAATCAACTTACAATCATGTTGATGTAAGCGTTCTGCCAGCTCCTTCAGGCTCTGCAGAGATAAATTACCTATTTGGTGCATTCCCTTTAAACTTCCCGCCTCATTAACGGCCAGCGTCACCGTTATGGCAGCAGCACCACCTTTGGCTCTTGCTTCATAATAGGCGAATTCTCTCTCGTTAAAAACATTGCCCTCTGCAAAGCCTGTGTGCATCGCCAACATAATCCATCGATTTTTTAATTCCATCTCTCTTATTCTAAATGAAGAATATAACATAAAATCCCTCCGTTATTCTCAGTTATGTAATTTCAGTTTGTAGATCCATGGTTGTTTTAATGTTGCAAGAATGGTCCGTTCTGGAAAAGCTATTGTTACCTATTCGTTGCAAAAAAGGCCTCCAATGCAATCCTAATGCAGCTGAGCTTTCTATAAATGCATTCAAATTTTATTTTTACCTCTAATAGTCTTGTTTTAAAAATTATACCATAAATACTGTAATTTAAAAATGAAAGATAAGAACTTTCAACAATGTTTTGCAATTCAATAACCAATAAGGAATGTAATGAATGGTCCCTTGTGTCCCTTGGCAACCAGTCCACCAATGGTTTGTCACACTCTTGTTTTCATTTAGCATCCAATGCTTCCCCAGAGAAAGTTAGGACTTACGGCTAAACATAACAAAAAAGAGCAACTTCGTTTTTCATACAAAGTTACTCCTTAAAACTATACTATTTTATTTTATGCGAATCTTAACCTTGTCATAAGCCCAGGATTTTTCATAATTTGTCGGAACAAAACGTATCCCACACAGGAAACTGCCAGAAACTCACCAATGGCAACGGTGGCCATCCCGAAAAACAAAGGGCACTGCCCTAAAATATAAAGTTCAACGCCAATAAAAGCATTACAGAATACAGGCCATAGACTGGCGCCGAATAATGTTTTACTGTGGGTAATCCCCCAAAGGGCAGCTGCTGTGCAGGCTGTTCCAAAAAACACGTCTATCATGCCAAAAGGACTAAATAAATTTGCAATAAAACAGCCCAAAATTAACCCTGGCACATAGCGTTTGTCAATAAATGCAAGTAGCACCATAACCTCTGAAATACGCATTTGGATAAACCCAAAGGATAGTGGCGCAATGGCCATGGTCATCGCAAAGTAGACTGCTGCAATCATTGCGGTAATCACTAAAAACTTAACTGATATCTTATTTCTTCCCATAAAAAAAACCCCCTGTTTTTTATTCTCGAGATGGTGGGACAGATTCTCTGTCCTTCGCAAGGAACATCTCATAATATTAATTTACCTTAACATAGGCATTATACAAGGCTTTCGTAAAAAAGGCAAGAGTCATTTTAGGATTAGGTTTACCTGCGCTGTATAAAACTATTAAATCTTATATGCTTTAGATTTCTTATACTATGTTAAATAAACGTAAAATTTGTGTATTTTTTTTGTAAAATAAGTAACAATGCGTAACAATGCTTTCTTTTTTTCAAAATCAACGTATTTATATAAAAAAATATTTACATAAAATTTGACATGCAAAACAACACTTTTTGTATTATAAAAATATTCAACAATTTTGTTGTATATAATATATGGGTCTTTTTTCTTATATCTAATTTTCACTCTAATTTCCCCTTTTAAAATTTTATTATTATGTATTTTTGTATATACACAATAGCTAAAAAAGCCACAATTCTTTATTTACCAAAAAACACCATTTTTGATAGTACAGCATACTTTTATGCTAAAATTAAGCAGAAATAGCGTTTTTTAAACAGGATAAATGACAAAAAAGCAACATCTTTTTAGTTATTCAGTATAAAAATTAAATATTATTTGCAAATATATCACTTTATTTATGGCAATTTCGCCAACAAAATTTATCTATTCTGAGTTTTTTTCATTTTTTCTATTTTTTTTGGTTAATATTATATTTTTCTTGTATTTATTACTTTTTCAATTGGCTTATTTACTGAAATTTATTTTACCCTCTTGAAATCTTCGCTATTTTGTAACATAATGTTAAGCGTCCGCAATTTTTTTAACAAACTATTTTGTGGCAAAGTGGGAAGAAATGTAAAGTAATGTTCATTTAGTACAAGGAGGAATTAAGAAATGAATGTAAAGAAAAAAGGCATAGGTGACGTAGCAGTAATTGGTATGGCATTATTTGCAACGTTCTTTGGTGCAGGTAACCTGATTTTCCCCCCTTTCTTAGGGATTAATGCAGGTACTGAATGGTTTATCGGCTTTTTATGTTTCTTTGTTGCTGATGTTGGGGTGGCATTGGCGGCTATTTTTGCAATGATAAAAACAGGTGACATCTCTATAAATGGTCTTACAGGTAGAATTGGAAAATTACCCTCTTTCATTGTTAACATGTTGATTGTTTTCTGTATTGGGCCCTTTCTATGTATCCCTCGTACAGCGGCAACCACTTTTGAAATGGGCGTTTTACCAATTTTCCCTTCTTTTAATTCTTGGGTATTTGGTGCAATCTTTTTCGGCTTAGTACTTCTTTTTACAATCCGTCCATCTGGTGTAATTGACATTATCGGTAAATTCTTTACACCTGCATTGGTTTTGTGTCTTCTGACATTAATTGTTGTTGGTTGTTTGCATCCAATTGGTCCAGTTGTAGCTACAACCGGTTTTGAAACTGCAAAAGAAGGCGTTCTCTCTGGATATCAAACAATGGATGTTTTGGTATCAATTGTGTTCATTATCACTATTGTTACTGCAGCACACGATAAGGGCTACAAAGATTCAAAATCATCTGTAAAGATTATCACTCAATCCAGTATCTTTGCAGGAGCTGCCTTGTTTATTATTTATGGCGGTTTATGTTACTTAGGCGCTACAACATCTGCTGGTGGTTTTGAAGGTTACAATCAGGCTATTTTACTTGTTGCTATTACCCAAGAACTCATTGGTAATTATGGTATCTTAATTTTAGGAATCATTGTATTCTTTGCTTGTATAACTACAGCAATCGGTTTAGTATCTTCTTGCGCATCAGTTTTTGTTACAATAACAAACAACAAAATTTCTTACACAAAAATAGTAATTGCTGAAGTTATTTTTAGCTACGTCATTTCAAACTTCGGTATCTCAACAATTATCAGTATTGCAGGGCCCATTTTAACTCTACTGTATCCCGTTATTTTAGTTATGATTATTTTAAGCTTCTTTGGTAAAAAAATTAAGAATAACAACATTTTTATTGGTGCTGCTCTAATGGCATTATTAGCAAGTGCTGCTGATGTCTTATTAGGTTATGGTTTGCCTTTTGAATTTGTAAAAAACCTTCCTCTGGCTACATTCCAGTGTGGATGGGTTCTTCCTGCTCTCATTGGTGGTATTGTGGGTAAATTTATCCCAATGTCTGAAAAAGCAATTTTGGAATCAAAAAATGAACGAGCAGATTTAGCTTAAATTAAAATGGGCGCTGGTAAGATGACCAGCGCCCTAATTTTGTAAGTCTTTAAAAATTTTGTATATTCATATATTCAAAAAAGATAACTTGCTTGCCTCCATATAATTTGAGCTCATTTCTAATCACGGATTGTCCTACTAAAATTTGCATTTCAACCATCCATACTATTTTTACTTACGGCAAAAATTTAAGCCACTTTTTTAAAAAAACTTATTATTTTCTTCCAACCAAAACAGATAAACAATTTCAAATCTATTTGCTAATTTGAAGCCGTTTTTTTTCAATTTCAAGCTTGTCCGTTGGATATGAACAGATCTCCTGAAACATGCATGCAATTTCTCTATCATGCTTTAAAAACAATTTTGCAAGAGTTGGGTCAAATTGAGTGCCAGCCCCCCTTCTAATCTCCTCACAAGCATATTCATGGGTAAATGCCTGATGATAGGGGCGATTACTTACCATTGCGTCGTATGCATCACATATGGAAGTTACCCGTGCTACATATGGAATATCTGCTCCGTTTAACCCATAGGGATATCCCGTCCCATTCCACCATTCATGATGATAAACCGCCGCCTGTACCGTAAGCGGTAAAAGAAATATAGGAATTTCTCCTGAGCCACTCTCCCTATAAAAAGCAAGCAAGTCCTGAGCATAGATTGTATGGCATCGAATAATATAGCGCTCCTCCACTGTGAGTGCCCCTGTTTTATTCAGTATATAAGGAGGGACACAAACCTTTCCAATGTCATGGAAATAGGCAGCTTTGCTATAATAATCATACAATTGTGCTTCCTCGGGTTTTGGCAACCATTCTACGAACTTCCCAACAAGTATTGCTACATTAAAACTGTGCCTAATTTGATCTTCAGGCAACATATGAATCAATTCATCTGCTGTTAAACCTTGAAAAAATTCAAACAAAATTACGTCCCCCTTTACGCTTTTTCTTTAGGCTGTATATTTTCAATTTTACTTTATCTCTTCCCTAGTCCCTTTGCTAATTTAAGTCTATAATTTCATTAAAATAGGTTATCCAGTCAATTATTTATTCTCAAAAGAAAAGAATTAACCAAATTCTCAAATAATTATCATCAAAAAAATACATCGTGGGTATTAATATCTTTCATCTTATGCAATTTACGAACACTAAAAATCAAATTAAAAAGATATGTTTCGAATTTTAAGGTTTTATTTGCAAAAACTTACGTAAACGTATTCATTTAAGGTAAAATATATCTTTCATAAGGAATTCAATCCAATTATCATAATTTGCAATAACACAAAACAGCACATAAATCAATTTGTATGGGGGATATTATTTAGGCTTCAAGAACGCAGTATACTTGATACTGTGCTCTAAGCATAAAATACCCATTTAACAGCATATTTTTAACGGATTACTATGATTTAGACGGCGTATTTAGAAATTTCAGCTGAGGCGATATGCATAGCATTATACTTTTCCATTGCTGCTTTTTTCTGTTCAATTAAAGAATGGGCATATATATTTAAAGTTATGGAGACATTAGAATGTCCTAATATCTCACTAATGGTTTTAATATCTACACCTAATTCTAGTCCTCGTGTAGCAAAGGTATGCCGTATTGCATGAAATTTACGGTCTCTTAAATTCGCTTCCTCCAGTAGTTTTTTATACAGCTTTTGAAATATTCTAGGATCAATGGGGGTTTCTTTTCCCGAAAGTACAAAAGCGTCTTCATTTTCTTCCCAAAGGTTACGCTGCTTTACTAATTTAAGCAGAAATTCAGGTACAGGAATCTTGCGCATGGAATTTCGACTTTTGGGAGTTCCAACAATCAGTTCGGTTTTTTTTGAATCCTGTTTAAAGGTTTTCACTCTTGACACAGTTTTTGTAATCGACATAAACCCGCTTTCCCAATCAATATCACCCCACGTCAGAGCACAAAGTTCTCCTAGTCTGATGCCAGTATATAGGCATAAAATAATGCCTAAGGCACGTTGATCCTGTGACTGCAATGCACACGCTTCTAAGCATCGCTGTTCTTTAATAGAGAATATTTCAACCTCTCGTGTCTCCAATTTCGGTGGTTTTACAGTTGCTAATATGGAGGCACTATTTAACTCATCTTTTAGTATTTCTTTTAAAGCAATTTTAAAAATAGTAAATATTTTTTTCTTCGATGTGTCTGCAAGTAATTCGTTTTCACCAAGAGTTTTCGTAAATTGCGAAACAGTATCCATCGTAATTTTATTTGTCTGCTCATTTTGAAAAAATGGAAGAATATGCTTATTCATGCAATGGTAATAACTTTCATAGGTTAGTGGTTTTACATTTTTCAAGGTAACCTGTTTTTGAAGCCACCCCTCTAAAAGCAAGTATGCATTTGTTTTCTGCTCAGCTTGTTTCTCTTTATGAAGTTTTGCATTCTCTTGAAACAAGCGCATTTTTAACTTTGCATCCTTATAAGTTTTGCCATAAAAATATCTATATTTCCCTTTTTCAATAAGCAACCTTGCCTCCCAACGTCCATCCTTACGTTTATAAATGTTTTCTCCTCTTCGCGCCATTGTCATTCTCCTTTTCCTTGATTAAAAATATTGCTTCCATGACGCCGCACTTGACGGCGAAACTTGTACTTACGCTGAAAAAGCATTCTGTAATAATCAAAATACAAATTATTATTTTTGTTTTCGTGATATTTCGACAAAAATGTCGCACGAATTGACAAACTCAAAGCAGTTGTTATATAATAAATTGTATTATATTATACTTAATTGCAGTTGCACAGTATCAAGTATACTGCGGTTCAATTCTTTTTTTCAATGTTAAACTGAAAGCCCCTTTACAGACTGTAAAGGGGCGCTTTAACGCTCACTATTTTTCTTCTTAATCGAGACATATTTTTTTGCAATTAATAGACTTATTTCATGTAATCAGTCAGTCTTTTGTTTTGTTCAATTGCTTAAAAGTATTTTTGTCTCCCTTTTTGCTCGTTCAATTCAAGGATAAATCTTCAGATTATGACATCACTATTTTAATATTTCACATGATCATTAATTGAGGAATTTAAATAAATCATTTCTTGATTTTCGGAGAGAAGCATATCGTTTTCTTTTATGCTGTAACTTTCTTTTTCTCTGGTTAATTTAAAGTGGGTAATTTCTTGCTTCAAAACTTGTGCCTGTGCCGCAAGTTCCTCACTCGCAGCAGAGCTCTCTTCCGATGTTGCCGCATTGGTCTGAATAACTGCCGATACCTGAGAAAGCCCCTGGTTAATCTGTTCAATTGCAGCCGCCTGAGAAGATGATGCAGACTCTATTTCACGTATAGAACTCTCAACCATGGCCGCTTTCTCTGAAACATCGATCAATAGCCCCACTGTTCTTTCCGCAAGCAATTCCCCTTCAGAAACTAATGAGGTAGATTTCTGAATCAAATCCGCTGTCTGTTTTGCTGCTTCTGCCGACTTCGCCGCAAGGTTTCGAACTTCGTCTGCCACAACAGCGAAGCCTCTACCCGCATTTCCTGCACGTGCAGCTTCTACTGCAGCATTTAATGCAAGTATATTCGTCTGAAATGCTATATCCTCAACTAGTTTAGTTATCTTCGTAATCTGCAAAGAGGATTGACCAATCTCCTTCATCGCATGATTCAACTTCTCCATTTGCTCACTACTGGACACAACACCTCGACCAGCCTGATTCACGTACTCTCCAGCTTTTTGTACACTAGCCGCATTATTTACTGCCTGTTCGGATATATTGGAAACAGCAGAAGTTAACTCCTCTAATGATGCAGCCTGTTCTGTAGAACCGGCAGACAATGCTTGTGCTCCATCAGAAACCTGCCTTGCACCAAAATCCACTTGTTCGGAAGTAATTGCTACAGATGAAATTAAGCTATTCAGCTTTTCAACTAGGTCACGCAACGCTTTGCCAATTATATCTTTTTCACATCGTACCGTTATAGTCGTTGTTAAATCACCAGTGGCAACCGTTTCAGCCTCTTTACTTAATGCAATATTCGCCTGAATTAATTGATTAAAAGCAAGTGCCACCTTACCGATTTCATCATTTCGGTATTTTACCTTTTTATCCTCTTCAGACATTAAATTATAGACATCAACATCTCCTACTGCTAAATGCTCAGCAACCATAACTAGCATTTGCATTGGTTTGCTGATTATATTGGATATAAATTTGCTCATGAGGATTGCTATGATTACAGATATCACAATTGTCACAGCCATTAAAATAATTGCGATCCAAGATGTGGTTTTCTCATTTTCCAAAGCTTCTCTTGCTGCTAGGTTATTAT
>JAEZPX010000230.1 GCA_023413275.1 Bacillota bacterium
CCACTTCTGCCCTAGACCCAGAATTAACAGGGGAGATTTTAAAGGTAATCAAGGATTTAGCGGCGGAGCATATGACTATGGTGATTGTTACCCATGAAATGTCCTTTGCCAGAGATGTCTCCAACCATATTATTTTTATGGATGGCGGTGTGATCGTAGAAGAAGGAGCACCTGAGGAGGTAATCAATAATCCCAAACAAGAGCGAACAAAAGCATTTTTGGGACGTTTTCAACAGTAAGGTGGGAATTTTGTGGAAATTGAATTTATTAAAACAAGTCCAACGGAAAATATGACAATTTTAGTGGAGACGCTACTTCCCCAGGAAGAACACCTAGCTGTAGCAGAAAAACTAATGGCTTACAATTGCATTTATGGGGAGCAGGTGGGCTTTATTCAAGAGCCCAAGGATAAACTTGCGGCAAAGGCATTACGCATGATGGCAGGGGAGTTTTGTGGAAATGCTACCCTATCTTTGGCGGCCTGTCTCATGGAGGAGAAAGAACTACCCTTGAATGCCACAGAAACAGTTTTATTAGAGGTATCGGGTGCCAAAAATTTGGTTACGTGTGAAATAAAAAAGTTAGAAATGGGATACTTGGGGAAGGTTAGCATGCCTTTGCCCCTTTCTATGGATTGGGAGAAATTTGCTCTTGGCAATGAAACGCTCACACTGCCTGTGGTTCGTTTTGAAGGCATTGCACATATTATAGTGGAACGCAATATTTGGGGTGAATATGCCAGAATGAAAGCGGAGAATGCTTCTTCGCTATGGGCAGACAGGATGCCGGATGCATTTGGGATACTTTTGTGGGATAGAGAGACCCAAAGTCTGGAGCCGTTGGTTTGTGTCAAAGGTACAAGCCTTATTTGGGAAAGGGGCTGTGGAAGCGGAACCTCTGCCATTGGTGTTTTTTTAGCAATGCAGGCAGGGCGCTCTGTTTCGATAGAATGCAATCAGCCGGGAGGTACCATGGGCGTTCAGGTGGTTATGAAGGGTGGGAAGATTTCTGCCCTACAAATTTCAGGTCATGTTTCTATTGTTGCTAAGGGAAAGGCATATATTTAACCCTATGGGTGTATTGGTGAAAACCCATACACTTATTTTTTCTGAAATTTTGAGATTTAGCAAAAATTATGATGGTTTAATCATAGTAGGAGAGAAAGACTCTTTTTCAGACTTAAATTACAGGAAAACTTTTCAAAACTTTGTGATTGCAATGTGCAGCTATTTCTTTGATAGCTTAAAAAAGCTTTCAAGAACATTTGCTTTTTTTCAAAGATATAAATTCAATGGATAGCAAAAAAGGAAGGGCTATTTTTCAACGAATAGAACTTCCTTTTTGTAATCAATTCTGAAATAATTTTTTTAACATTGCAACGGAGTCACCCGAGGAGGACAATGCTTCCTGATTGCTCATGGTAGCCATCTTAAGTTCCTCACGCATAATCATTATATCTTTTGGCGCATCAATAGAAATTTTTACCTTATCGGCAGAAATATCCTGTATGGTGATTATAATATCGTCGCCTACATAGATAGATTGACCAATTTTTCTTTGCAATACCAGCATATCAGCCCTCCTTAGGAATAAGATCTTTAAATGGGTATTTAAAGGGATATTCCGAGTTTTCCAATATAATTTGTTTTGCCAATCTGGTTTCTGTATTTACAATTACAGGGCACCTTAAATTTGTTGTGCTTTCGGGGATAGAGTCCAGAAGCACACAAATATTATATACAGTCAGATTGTCCGTATCCTTTAGTTTTAAATCATGAATATCTGTTTCGGATAGAGAAACATTGTAATCATGAATAAAATTATAGGGATTTATCATCACAAAAGCAATGTCTGCATCTTCAATGCTTTGAAGACAAACCGGAGAGTTTTCATGGTCATCGAAGCGGATTAAGAGAAATTTTTTATATTTTTCAAATCCAAAAAGTCCATGGCTGAATAAAATAATATCATTGTCTTCATATGTCATATTGGAAAAATATTTTGTTACCAGTTCCATTTATTCACCTCGTTTGAATAATCATGCTCTTATATCGGTAATCGGAACGTATTGAGGGTCTGCACTTGGCGGAACATAAATAGGGCTTCCTATGTATTCGATTACAACATCTGGTTGCTGGGTAATGGCAATTTCAATATTACCAGGAATAAACTCGAAGTTTCCGTTCATAACCTTCCAGTCAAAATTAAGCTTATCTAATTCGTATTCTATCATAATTTCCGGTTTTGACCAATTCAATTCGGGCCTTGCAGTGGGGGTAAAGGTTATTCCAACGTTGGTGTTTACCTCTGTTTTTGATGCAGCGATTTTACCAATGACATCTTCACCGATTTTTGCATTTAAAAATAATTTTCCTTCCCTTGCATAAGCGGCGGTTGCCTCATAGGCGGCCATTTTCCCTTTTTCTGCAGCATCCTTTATACTTGTTCTGGCTGTTGGATTTACAGAATTATAACATTCAAAGGAATCAATGTCTAATTTAATGGGGTTGCTTTTGATTTTCAGACCGCCATCATCTCTGGAAATTTCCAGCTGTGCATTTGAATTATTGTATTCCAGACGTGCATTGTTTACTGTCATTTCTAACTTTAAAGGTACCGTGGTAATTTTCAATAAAGGTTCCACCGTTTTTGCCCTCCCTTCTACTCATTTGATTTTGTTTTTAATCCATAAAATCTATAAAGGATTGGCTTAAAATGCTATTACCAACCTTTAATGCTGCATTATAAGCATATTGAGCCCAAGAAAAGTCCGTAATTGCTGCTGCCAAATCCACGTTTTCTACAGAAACAATTTTTTCGTTTAGCGTTGTTAGATTATCCTCTAAGCGTGTCTGCGTAGATTCAAGAAATGTGCTTTTTGTGCCTAGTGAGGTAATGAAGTCAGTAAGATTGCTCTTTGATTCCGTTAATTGCTTGCTCAGGGTATCCAGCTTGTCTGAATCGATGGGATCCTTTTCCAATTCATCCGCTATTTCCCCCATTAAATTAACAAGGTTTTTATCCAAACCATTATCTGTTTGACCATATCCAAGGGCATTTAGCCCGGAAACGGCAGTATTAAAAGCACTGTTGGAATCAAGGGTACCGTTGGTATAGGATAATCCAAAGCCTAAATCAACATACGTTTTCCCATTTGCCATTTCCTTTAGCTGTGCTTGAACATCGGAATCCGTACTTGAAACGTCTATTCCATAATACTGAAGCTTACCATCTACCAATTCAAAGGGAACGGAATCGGTTGTCTGTCCGCCAAAAAGGAAGCTTTCCCCAAGCTTTGAGTTTGCAGACATCACGATGGATTCCTGCATTTGGCGAAGGCTTGTTGCAATTGTTTTTCTTGATTCTAAGCTGGCTGTACCAGTGATGCCGGTTAAAACAAGTGAATTCGCTTCTTTAGCGATGGTGTTCATTTCTGTTGCACTGCTCTCAACTGCTTCAAATTGGGAGGCAACGTCTTTTACATTTTCAATATAATCCCCGGTTTCAGCATATTCTTTTCTTAATTTATAAGCAGTCGCAGCAGCAGCTGGATCTTCTGAAGCTTTGCTAAAATTTCTCTTAGTAAGTACACGGTTAAGTGTAGTATCCAATTCACTGGTTGACTTCGAGAGGTTTGATTGATAATTACGCAAGACCTGATTCGTAGTAATTCTCATTTAAAGCAACTCCTTTTCATTATCGTCCAACAACACCCATTTTGTTGATTACAGTTTCTAAAGCTTCATCTAAGGTTGTCATAAATCTTGCTGCAGCAGCAAAGGATTTTTGATATTTCAGCAAATTGATACCTTCTTCATCCAAGCTAACGGAGGAGATGGCATCTTTTGCATTTGAAATTTCATTGGCAACAGAAGTGTAGTTACTCAATAAGGATGTTGTGGATTTAATATCAATACCTAAGGTTGTACTAAGGTTGGAAAAAAACTCATGGAAAGTACCTGTAAAAACCGTTGTGTCATCGGAATCATCAGGAAGAGTTCCTTCGTTGACAAAGGTCTGATCCGCTTTTAAGGCGTTAATCATTTTTAAAACATTGTCATTTGCGCCTGAGACGGCTGTACTGCCATCTTCGGGGACGGTTAAAGTCAAGCCGTATTTCGAGTCGGACCAACCGGAAGCTATACAGATATTTTTTGCAGTAATAGCTTCTCCGTCGGAAGAAGAAAACATATTATGTAAATCTTCAGGCAGTGTTCCGTCTGGTAGTGCAGCATTATTAAGATCATTAAAGGTTGTGGCCAGTTTATTTGCTGCAAGGTCTAGCATTTTTTGATAGTATCCGATACCTCGAAATGAATTTTCAGTACTATCAAAATTACCATTGCAATTCAAGAATTCCAAGGTACCTTTTAAAGAGCCGCTTGTAAGTTCATCAAAAATATCTTTACCAATGGTATTTCCGTTCTTATCTTTAACAGGGGTTCCTGAACTGTCTAGAATATTTAGCTGTCCGGTTCCGTCTGTAATTTCAAGGGTTGCATAATTCGTATGATTCAAAAGGTTTATAGTATTGTTTGCACCCACCAAATCAATTTTCAATTCATCAATGGTTAGACTGTCAGAAATTTTTGTAGGGACATAGGTCACGTCAATTTTCATATAGCTTGCCAATTCATCAATTAAAACGTTTCTTTGATCAATCAGCTCCAGTCCTGGGGAACCATTAATTTGACCGTTCTTAATTGACTTATTTAGTTCTGAAATATTTTTCAAGATATTATTGATTTCTGGAATCTCAACTTCTGTGAGACTATATTCTTGGTTGGAACGAATGGTTTCCAATTGCTTTGCACATTGATTTAAATAGGTTGTCAGAGACTCTGCAGAAGATTTTACCATGTTTTGGTACTCTTCACTGCTTACTTTTCCGGAAAGTTTTTGGAGCATTGTTGTTAAGTCATCAAGCTGTGTTTGGATACCGGAGGTGGAAATTTCATCTAAAACCGATTGAATTTCATCAAGTCCAGACAATTTTACATCGGATTCGCCAACCTTGGCTACTTCGTTTCGGAATCGGATATCCAAGTAGGGGTCTCTGACTTGGGAGATACCCGTCACTAAAGCACCATAACCTACATTGGTAACAGAAGCATAGCGCCCGCTGTTTTGGAGGTTTAAACTGATTTGGTCAACCACCTGTCTTGTATAACCACTAGTATTTATATTTGAAATATTCTGTCCTGTTACATCCAACCCATATTGGCTTGCACGAAGGGCTAGCTGAGCGGTTGTAAACCCGGCAAAAGATGAACGCATGAAGTTTTCCTCCTTTATAAAAAAGTTTAAGCAAATCTATTTTTTAAATGACTCCCAGATGATATAACTTGTTCGATTTCCGGGTTTATACCTAATTTGCTAAGTGTTGTGTTGATTACATGTAAGTTTACATCAAGAGCAGTTTTCACGCTGTTGTTGATTGTATGAAATTCATCTGTCGCTTGCTGAAGTGCTGTGAAAAGCTTACTGCTTTCCTCCTTTTGTTCAGCAGGAAGGCGTGCTATGATTTCTTTGTAAGATAGGCCATCATAACCCAAGGCTGAAAGAACTTGTTCTCTTTTTTTATCCAACCCCTTTAGTTTCAAAACCAAAACCTGTTCATTTTTGATACAACTGTTTAAAGTATCAAAATCTTTAGAAGTAACGGCTTCCAATTTATCTTTTTCGATTGCGATAAGTGTTTCCAATAACTCAATTAAATGAATCACAATGTTATGAAAGTCAATTATAGTTGTCATTTTTTTCAGTCCTTTTCAATTAACTTAAGAGCATTTTTTTTGCAATTTGATCAATATCAATTTGATAAGTTCCTGCTTCGATTTGTTGCTTCAAATCAGCAATTTTCTCCTCAGAGGTAGGGGTTGCTACTTCCTTAGAAATTTTATTTTTCAGTGCGTCGACAAAGCTATTTTGCTCTGGAGTTTCTGTTTTTCCACATATAATAATTTCGTCATAGTTTTTAGCCCTAGAAACAGAAGGGCTCTGTGAGGAGATATAGGTACTTTTATCTTTATTTGCTGCATTTGATTGCAGATTAATAAAATGGTTTCCGGTAACTTTCATATAAATTTCCCCTTAATATTTATAGTAACAGACAATTTGTACTCACTTAATTATATCGGCATTTTGGATATATAAATAATATTATTTGGGTAAAAAACATAAATTAGATTTATTTTTATAAGCATTACAACCTTTTTATAAGTATCTTTCGTTAGAACAATTGTGAATAGAATAAAGAGGAGAAAATATAAAAGCCGAAAAACAGATATGATTTCACCCTTACAGGGATTCTGATTTTCGGCTTGATTTTATATGTTTTTCGGGTTTAGGAAGTAGCTAAATC
>JAEZPX010000007.1 GCA_023413275.1 Bacillota bacterium
CGAATGCCAAAATGCACGTTGGAGCCTGTGGGATTTTCTTTACTATAGTATTCTCTGTCCTTCATAACGGATTTATTGGAAGGAGCCAAATCGGCAGAACCACCGAATAAGTTAGGCACAGCCTTAGCAACCTTCTGTAACACCTTTTCGGATGCCGCACGGGTTGCAATATCTCCTTCATTCTTCCAGAAGTCCTCATCATTTAATAAATCAACAGCCAACTCTTCACTGTGCCAAGCGGCATATTCTTTTGCCAATTCAGGATTTTTTTCTGCATAAGCCTTGAACATTTCATTCCAAGCAGCCTCTGCTTTTGCTCCATTTGCAATGATTTCAGCCATATGTGCCTTAACTTCCTCAGGAACGAAGAATTCGTCGGCATATGTCCAGCTTAAATTCCCTTTTGCAAGACCAATTTCATCTGCACCAAGGGGTTCACCATGAGCAGAAGCCTTGCCCTGCTTATTGGGTGCGCCGTAACCAATCTGGGTGTTTACCTTCACCAAAGCGGGCTTGTTTGAAGCTTTTGCTTCTGCAATGGTTTTTGTCAGAACATCCACATCATTGCCATCCACCACTTCAAAAACATCCCAGCCATAAGCAAGAAAGCGTGCTTTCACATCTTCTGTAAAGGCAACATCTGTACTACCTTCGATTGTGATCTTGTTGCAATCATATAATAAAACCAATTTGGAAAGACCCATTGTTCCAGCTAAAGATGCCGCTTCAGAAGCAACGCCTTCCTGTAAGCAACCGTCACCGCAAAGGGCGAAGGTATAATGGTCTACCACTTTAAAATCAGGTGTGTTAAATTTTGCTGCCAAGTGGCTTTCAGCCAAAGCCATACCTACTGCATTTGCAATGCCTTGTCCCAAGGGGCCCGTGGTTGTTTCTACGCCAAGGGTATGCTTATACTCAGGATGACCGGGTGTCAAAGAATTTCTTTGACGGAAATTCTTCAAATCTTCAATGGTCAAGCCATAGCCGAACAAGTGCAATAATGAATATAACAATGCAGAACCGTGTCCTGCAGAAAGAACGAAACGGTCTCTATCATTCCATGCAGGATTTTTGGGGTTGATTTTCATTTCCTTTGCCCATAAAGTATATGCCATCGGTGCGGCACCCAAAGGCAAACCGGGATGTCCGCTGTTTGCTTGCTGAATTGCTTCTGCGGAAAGAAAACGCAGGGTGTTAATCGTTAATTGATCCATAGGGTTCATGTTTTTACCTCCAAAAACAATAGTAACTTTTGTGTCAGATTATTTTTTAGGTACGGTTTCCCAATCTTTCAAGAAACGTTCAATACCAAGGTCAGTCAAAGGATGTTTTGCCATCTGAATTAATACGTTGTAAGGGATGGTTGCAATATGGCAGCCAACTCTTGCTGCATCAATCACGTGTAAAGGATTACGAATGCTTGCAGCAATAATTTCTGTCTGAATGCCGTGTACATCAAAAATTTCAACGATCTCTTCGATTAAAGTCATGCCTACCGCACCAATATCGTCTACTCTGCCTAAGAAGGGGCTAACATAAGTTGCACCTGCTCTTGCAGCCATTAATGCCTGTGTAGCGGAGAAAATTAATGTTACATTTGTCTTGATGCCCTCAGCTGTCAAAATCTTTACAGCCTTTAAGCCTTCCAAAGTCATAGGAATTTTAATTACAATATTTTTATGGATTTTAACCAGTTCTCTGGCCTCTGTAACCATGCCTTCATGCTCAAGGCTGATGACCTCCGCGCTGATTGGGCCGTCAACGATTGTTGTTATTTCCTTTACTACCTCAACGAAGTCCCTGCCTTCTTTTGCAATTAAGGAAGGGTTTGTTGTAACGCCGCAAATAACGCCTAAATCATTTGCCTCTTTGATGTGCTCCACATTCGCAGTGTCGATGAACATTTTCATGGTATAATCTCCTTTTTATTCTTTTTAGATTCCCTGTTTTGCTTCCTGCAATTGTTGCCTCATTGAATCTGGTGTACAGACAATTGAATGAATTCCCGAGCTTGTCCAAATTGGAAATACTCAATTTTGATGTACACATACAATGAATCAGTGTTCCAAAATATATTGTAATCCATCCAAACGACAAAATCAACGGCTTTCCGCTTTGCATTCCCACTTTCTCAAAGGCAAGCAAAGGCACTGCCTTATGTGGGACATTTCTTGTACTTTGTGCATAATAGAAAATGGGAGATTTCCAAAAGAATTACATAATCTACCTATAAAAACCATCCTCTATGCTAAATATCCTTTAACAAAATCCTTAATTTTATCCCTGTCACAAACATTTTTGTGTAAAATTGCTCTATGCTCGATGCCACGAATGGACTCTGGGATAGATACACTGCTGATTTTCTCTAATACGTCCATTAATGCAAATGCATCTTCCTGCTCATATTTTTGATCAAGCGCCATCATGACATCTTTTGTGAACTTGTAAGGACTTGCCGTTGAGACAATCACCATAGGTCTGCTGTCATTGCTTTCATCTTTATATTTCTGATATGCAGCATAGGCAACTGCTGTATGGGTATCCATCACATAGCCTGTCTCTTCAAAAAAGCTTTTAATTGCCCCATAGGTTTCCTCTTCCGTTGCATACTCACCGCTGATTTTCTTTTCTGTAATGGCAACAGAATATTTTCCATCCTGACTTAGCTTCATCATATCTTCCTTTGTGGCGTCCTGTCCATCCATATGACTCAGCAATCGTTCCAAGTTACTGGAAATCAAAATGTCCATGGAAGGAGAAACTGTCACACGGAATTCCCTATTTCTGTCGTAAGTTCCGGTACGGAAGAAGTCATACAACACCTTATTATCATTGGATGCGCAAACAAAATGACCAACAGGTAGACCCATTTGCATAGCGTACCAGCCTGCCAAAATATCACCAAAATTTCCTGTTGGCACAGTAAAGTTCAATTCCTCGCCCATTTCTAATGCGCCTTTCTTCACCGCTTCCAAATAAGCATGGAAATAATAAACAATCTGAGGAACCAAACGTCCAATATTTATGGAATTTGCAGAAGAGAATACATATCCCTTTCTCTCCAATTCTTCTCCCAAAGCCTTATCCGTAAAAATACTTTTCACTGCACTTTGGGCATCGTCAAAATTGCCCAAAATTCCAACAACACAAGTATTATCCCCTTCTTGTGTTGTCATTTGTAGCTTTTGCACGGGACTGACCCCATCCTCAGGGAAGAAAACAATAATTTTTGTCCCCTCAACGCCTGCAAAGCCTTCCAGCGCCGCTTTTCCCGTATCGCCTGAAGTCGCCGTTAAAATGACAATCTCCTTTTCTATCCCTTCCCGTTTTGCCGCTATTTTCATAAAATAAGGTAAAATAGACAAGGCCATATCTTTAAAAGCCAAGGTTTTGCCATGGAATAGTTCCAAAAAGAGAGCGTCCCCTTTTTGAACCACCGGAGCGATTTCTTTTGTATCAAATTTATCATCATAAGCCCCATTAATGCAGGCCTTTAATTCCTCTTCTGTAAAATCTAAAAACAGACTCAAAACCTCATACGCCAGCTCTTGATAGCTTAACTCTCTCAATTCTTCCAATGATTTTTCCATAGTAGGAATTACTTCAGGTATATAAAGTCCCCCATCGGGACAAATTCCTCTTAAAATTGCTTGCGAAGCCGTTGCTCGTATGGAAGCATCCCTAGTCCCCATATATGTTAAATTTCCCATTCCATTCCCTTCTTCCTTAAGCTTTAATTTACGATAGTTCTATTTTA
>JAEZPX010000026.1 GCA_023413275.1 Bacillota bacterium
TATAACATAATGCCCTTGGGTAACGCAAATTTTCCTTAAATATTTTCATATCTTAAAGTGACCATTACCAATTCTGGTCGGTTAAAAATGCGGAAGGGAAAAGTGCTGTTGCCTAAGCCTCGGCTGACTACCATCGCCGTATTTTTTTTCTCATAAACACCAGAGGTGTAAACTGGGAAAAAACCTTGGTTTGGGGCAAAAATGCCACCAATAAAGGGTAACCTAATCTGTCCGCCGTGGGCATGACCTGTGAAAGCCAGATTTACGCCGCTGGTCACATAAGCTTCAAATAGTTCAGGGCGATGGGAAAGAAGAATTTGAAATGTATCTTCTTCCGACCCTTTTAATAGGGTAGCAAGTACCTCTTGATAATGGGGATTGACTCGTTTGTCCGCAAGACCAATCAGCGCAATCATATCTCCGTTTTTTTGTTGAACGGATTTCCCGTTTTCCAAAACAGTCACACCTGCTTCCGTCAATTGCTCTGCAAGCTCCTCAAAATAACCGGATTGGTGCTCATGATTGCCGCTGACATAGTAAACAGGAGCAATATTTACTGCGCCTTCAACAAAAGTCATGGCAGTATTCAAATTGGTGCGATTGCGGTCAATCAAATCACCGGTGATAACAATAATATCCGGAGCCGCATTTCTGATTTTTTCAAGGATTCTCTCTTGGTTTTGACCGAAACGCTTATTTTGTAAATCTGAAACTTGTAAAATTTTATAGCCATCAAACCCCTTGGGGACTTTTTTTGTATATGTGGTTTTTGTCAGCATAAGTCCGTTGTTTTGCCAATATAAAAAACCAGCCAAGCAAAGGAAAGAGCAAATGACTTTGTTCTTAAAATATTTCAAATAGTTCACCGCCATTTTAGATTCATTTTTCTTTCATTATAAATAGGTTTCAGTTGGAAAACAAGAGCGTGTATAAGACAAGTATTTACTTTGATTTAAAGTTCATTCCCATCTCTTTCGTTAATCATAAATTTCCCAACACATTAAAATAGTATTCCGTGAGTCAATGGATATGCGATTGAAGCCTTGTTTTATTCATGTTATACTAGAAGAAAATTGAAAAAGGATAGAGCTTTTCAGGGATATAGATTGCGCTTATAAAATTTTATTATTTGCAAAAGGAGGGGTGGAATGAGAACAATTTTTCATATTGACGTCAATAGTGCGTTTTTAAGTTGGAGTGCGGTAAAGATGTTGAAAGAGGGCAGTATGTTAGATTTGCGCACCGTTCCCTCAGCCGTTGCGGGAGATAGTGAAAGCCGCAGAGGCATTATCTTGGCAAAAAGCACCCCTGCTAAAAAATATGGCATTTCCACAGGAGAACCAAAGGTCTTTGCGTTGCAAAAATGTCCTGAATTAATTTGTGTCCCTCCTGACTTTTCTTTGTATACCAGAAATTCCGAAGAAATGTTTCGCATCCTTTCTCAATACTCCGACCGTGTTGAGCCCTTCAGTATTGATGAGGGTTTTGTGGACTATACGGGGATGGACACCCTTTTTGGTACCCCCTTGGAGGGTGCTCAAAAAATAAAAGAGCATATTAAAAAAGAATTGGGTTTTACTGTGAATATCGGCATTAGTGTGAACAAGCTTCTGGCAAAAATGGCTGGTGAATTGGAGAAGCCGGATAAAATTATTACCCTTTACCCTGAGGAGTTGGAAAAAAAACTTTGGCCTTTGCCTGTGGAAGAAATGTTTATGGTGGGAAGAAGAATTGGCCCCCGACTGAGGAAAATGGGAATCCGAACCATTGGTGAGTTGGCAAAATATCCGGTTGCTCTTTTGGAGAAAGAGTTCAAAAGTTATGGAAGAATGCTGAGTGCCTATGCCAATGGCATAGATGACACCTCTGTTGCTCATGTGGAAACTGTCCAAGAGGTAAAAAGTGTTGGAAATAGCACTACGATTCCTTATGATGTGGAGGAGCGGGAAGAGGCTTATAAAATTCTCCTTTCTTTGTCGGAAACGGTTTCCATGCGCTTACGAGAAGGAAAGTTTTGTGCCAGAGAAATTGGTGTTGTGATTAAAACCACTGATTTTCAGGTATATTCTCATCAAACAAAATTGCTGAATGCCATTGACTGCACCAATGCGGTCTATGAGACAGCCAAGAAAATTTTTGACGAAGCATGGAAGAAAGAACCCATTCGACATCTAGGGATTCGTGCTGGGCACTTATGCAGTGACGAATGCATTCAACTTTCCATTTTGGATGAGGATTGGAGCAAGCAAAAACAGGCGGATGCTGCCATGGATATTCTTCGTGGTAAATACGGAAGGGAAACGGTAGTTAGATCCACTTTTATTGGTGGAATCGAGCCCGCTTATGGCGGGGGAAGCTTAAAGATTAATCATCTAAAGAAATGATTTTGCACCTAAAAATATGGCCTATAATCAGGATGGCAATACTATGTCAATAGAAAAGATAGTGTAAAGTATGAGCAGAAACAACTGAAAATAAGGAGATATAAAAATGGCAGACTTAGAAAAAAGATTCTCAGAGGAATGGATGAAAAAGGCAGAACAGACAAAAGGAATGGAAGGTTATAATTCTGCAAAGCTTTTAAAGGAGATTCAGCAGTATGGCGGAGTTTCAGTAGCCCGCAGAGCCTTAAGCAGAAATGGATGTTCAGATAATTTTGAAATCCTCAAGAAAAGTAAAAGGTTAGATTTGTCCATGGAGGCTTTGATTGTGAAAGGTGAATATGGATCGCTGTTTGAAGATGATGAAGTGAATCAGTGTTTCGCATTGCTTTGTGAATGTGAATATTTTGGTTAAGAGGTGGCAGAATGACAGAGGTTGTGGCGGCATTGCTGTGCAGAG
>JAEZPX010000070.1 GCA_023413275.1 Bacillota bacterium
GCATATGCGTTGGTATAAGAAATTTAGGCATATTCTTCTGATTGCTATTATTTTTTTTGTAGTTACTTCTTTTCAAATATTTGAATATTTAAGTTATAGCAAAAGTATAATGCAAGAGCAAATAAAGATTGCGTTTCGTGAAGATGCTGAGGCAATGGCAAGAAAATTTCAGCAAAGAGTGGAGCAACAATTGATTATGCTTGAGGCATTGGCTGATTACGTTGTTAAAGAAGATGATTTTTCAAAAGAAAATATAATTCAAATCAGAGAGTTTAGTACTTTATTCAATGACTTTGAACAAATTGCAATTGCCGATATTGTAACGGGAGAAGCTGCTTATTTAGATGGTACAATTGTGGATGTTTCCCAAAAGAGATTTTTTCAAGAAGCACTTGGAAAACCTAGTTATATACAGTTCTTTCAAGAAGAGGGTCGGGGAGATGAGGAAATTATCTTAACAACACCTCTATACTCCGAAAATATATTAAAAGCTATATTAATAGCTCATGTAAGTTATGAGTCCATGGAGAAATTCATTCTTTCAGATCTGTGCGAAACAGATGGATTTCTATGCGTAACGGATAAAAAGGGTAATGTGATAGGCCTTAATCCAAAAAATAATCACTTTGGAAGTCAAAAAAATACATTTGATCTTTTCAATAAAAACAGTATTTCTTCCGAAACAACTTTAGGGAATGAAGAAGAAAAAGATCATTTATTTATTTATAGCAGTGAAGGAAAGATTTGGTATTCTTCCTATACACCCCTTTATATAAATGGATGGTATTTATTCTATACGTTACCAGAGCATGTAGTTACACAAAATGATGATTTATTTAATGCATTAAAAAAAGACTTAATTATAAAGATGCTTTTCATTAATATTGCCGCAAGCATACTCATCTATTTTTTAATCAGAAATGAAAAGGCTGCAGTTGAAAAGGAAAACAATTGCTTAAGAACCGCAGAAGAAGTTGCAGGAATGATTTCCTTTGAAGGAGATTATAGAAAAGACACCTTTATTGTAAATAATAATTATTTTAAACAATTTGGAAGAAATCCCGTTATGCACAAAATGAGTGACTTTGCCAAGCCTCATCCATTTATCTTTGAGGAAGATAGAGAAGTTTTTATGAAATTGGGACAAGAGCTAATGAATGGTAAGGAAACGGGTAATGCTCAATATCGATTGCTTGGGAAAGATGGAAATATACAGTGGCACCAGTTTGTTTATCGTGTTTGGCACGATAGACATGGCATACCTTTAAAGTGTTATGGCATGATTGTTCCAATTGACCAGCAGATGAAGGTAATTACAAAATTGCAAATGCAGGTGGAAAAGGATCCATTGACCGGTGTGCTTAATCGAATGGCATTTGAAATTTATTCCAATTTAAGTCTCAATGGAGAAGCGGGGAATCAGAACCATGCGTTGCTTTTACTGGATCTGGATGATTTTAAGCAAATTAACGATGGCTATGGACATGTATTGGGGGATCATGTGCTTGTTGCAACAGCAGAGCTTTTAAAGGCATGTGTCCGTAACAGTGATTATGTTGGGCGTCTTGGTGGTGATGAATTTGCGGTATTTCTTAAAAATGTAAATAGAGAACAGGCTGCAAAAAAAGCTGCTGAAATATGTGAGGCTCTTGAAAAAGAAGAAATGAAGTCGGATGAGGCAATTGTAACTTGTAGTATTGGCGTTGCTTGTTTTCCCAAAAATGGGACAGACTTTAATGAATTATACTTGCGTGGCGATCAAGCGCTGTATAAAGTAAAGGGAAAGGGTAAAAATAGTTATATGTTAGCCGACTAGAGGTTGTAGGATTTGGATTATGTTTGATTAATCAAGATATTTTTCAAAAGACTTGGAGTATTTTTTAAAAAAGACTTGCTTTATGTTGGAAAATATGTTAATATGGTCAAGCAGTTTTCCTTGCGGATGTGGCGGAACTGGCAGACGCACCAGACTCAAAATCTGGCGGTAGTGATATCGTGTGGGTTCGAGTCCCACCATCCGCACTAATTAAAGTCATGTATGAGGATTAAAGCTCATACATGACTTTTTGCTTTCTCTATGCTGAAATCAGGGTAAAAACACATTATCTGTATTACAGGAAAGAAGGAAGGATAGCAATGAATATTAAGATGATCAGAAAAAATCCTTGGCATTTATGGTTTATTGCATTATTTCTTCTGCTTATGTATTCTATGGGAATATATGACCTGTTTATGATGCTCGGGCATAATGAAGACTACTACTTATCACATGGATACGATATCCAAGTTATAAAGTATTTTACAGACTATCCTATATATTTTGGAGCCTTATGGGTAACAAACTTAATCTGTGGGTTTATTGCACCCATACTGCTGATAATTCGCATAAAAAGCGCAAAAATTTTTGCATTCATTTCTGCTATCTCCGATCTGCTGTTAATTATTCTTACCTCTATATTCAGAAATAGATTACAAGTGCTGGGCGCAAAAGTGGCATACTTTGATGTCTTTATATTGCTGATTACCATCGGATTGTATATTTACTGTAAATCTTTTAAAGATTACATTGGTAAAACATAGAAATAACTCTTTACAAAACAAAATATATTAGGAGAATGGAGGCGTAGAATAAATGCAGAAAAAATTAAATAGTAATCATTTGAAGCTAATTGCAATTATTGCTATGACTATTGACCATGGGGCAGATTTGATTTTCCCAGGTTTTACAGCAGCTCCAATGTCGATTGTGATGCATCTGATTGGAAGATTAACTGCTCCTATCATGTGGTTTTTTGTTTGTGAAGGATATCACTACACAAAGGATAGAAAAAAGTACATAATGAGATTGGGAATTTTTTCGATTATTTCCCATTTTGCATATTGTTTTTCCTTTGGAGTTCCACCTATTCCCTTTAGTACAGGGATATTCAACCAAACAAGCGTTATGTATCCATTGTTTATTGCTGCTTTCATTTTATGGCTAGATGATAACAAGACGTTACAAACAAGAATTTGGCTGAAGAGAATTATTACTTTTATTTTAATATGGAGTGCATTTCCTGCAGATTGGTCATGCATTGCTGTTTTATCAATTATAGGAATGTACAAAAAACGTGGTGATCTAAAAGGTCAAATGAAAAAGATGCTGCCATTGATTTTCTTGTATGGCGTTGTTTCATATTTCTTTGTAAGCAAAGTTTATGCAATGGTGCTAATTGGCGTTTTATTTGTTTATCCAGTTTTGAAATTATATAATGGTGAAAAAGGTAAGGCAAATTGGATGAAATGGTTTTTTTACGCATATTATCCCGCACACCTTATTATTATAGGTATTTTGAGACTTGTAATTTATGGGGACGTTTCGTTGCTGTTTTAGCTGCGAATATTACTAAATGAGTATACTCCTTGACACATAAGAGTTTTAATCCTAGTTAAAAAATAAATGACATCTTGATACAGCGTAGCTCGCAAATGAAGGTCATGTATGAGAAATTGAATTCATACATGACTTTTTTATTGCTAGTTTAATTGATTGAGGAGCATTCTATGGTTGAATGTATATCTCTTAGATTTTTCCCTCTATTCTTTTTTCTTTTCGTTTTCATATATATATTTATATGAAATTTACATGATGGAGGATAAAAAATGTGTACTTCAATAACAATGAAAACACTTGAAAATAAAAGCTTTTTTGGAAGAAATATGGACTTTTCTCATGATATTGAGCCTCATTTTTTCATAGCACCACGGCAATACACATGGAAGAGTGCTGCAGATATGAAAAATATCACCACAAAGTATAAGTTTATAGGAATCGGTCAACAGCTTGACGGACTTTTAGCCTTTTTTGATGGAGTTAACGAAACAGGTTTTGCCGCTGCAGCTCTTTATTTCAGCGGATATGCAAAATATGATTCTCTATACCATAACACAAAAAAAGTTCAACTTGCAGCTTTTGATTTTGTGAAATATTTGCTTGGAGGATGCGCAACAGTTTTTGATGTAAAACAGGCTGTAAAAGAGGTAAGCCTTATCGGCATTGCTGATCCTGTTACAAAGGCTGCCGCCCCCCTTCATTGGATTGCCACAGATAAAAGTGGAGAATGCGTGGTTATTGAGAAAACTGAAAAGGGTTTTGCTGTTTTTCAAAATAAAATTGGGGTGCTTGCTAATGCACCGGATTTTCCATGGCATATGACAAACCTGAATAACTACACCAATGTCATGTCAACCCAAAGTGAAGACGTTCAATGGGGGAAAATGAAGCTTTCTCCGCCCAGTCAAGCAGGGGGGACCCTAGGG
>JAEZPX010000050.1 GCA_023413275.1 Bacillota bacterium
GCATCCACAACTGTGGGCACGCCAATGGCAATGACAGGTATACCTAAGGTTTCCTGACTTAACATCATTCGTTTATTACCCACGCCGGCACCGGGCGCAACACCTGTGTCAGACATTTGTATGGTTGCATTGATACGGCTGGAACGTCTTGCGGCAAGGGCATCAATGGCAATTAAAAGGGTGGGCTTTACTTTTTCAACCAAACCTTTTATAATTTCTCCTGTTTCGATGCCGGTAAGGCCCATCACGCCGGGGCTGATTGCCGCCACGGGACGAACCGTTCCTTCAATTTCCACAGGGAGGGCACCCTGCAAATGACGAGTAACCAAGATACGGGAAATAACCTTTGGGCCTAAGGCATCGGGGGTAATGTTCCAGTTGCCAAGCCCTGCTACAAGAATACAATCATCTTCCTTGGTTTTGGCCAGCTTACGTAGCTGATCAGCCAAAAGCTTGATTATTTCTTCATGGCAATCAACGGCATTTTCTTTTAATTTTTGAGATTCAATGGTGATATATTCACCTTTGGGTTTTCCCATTGCTTTACTGCCTGCGTCATTTATAATACTTACCCTGGTTAAAGTATAGCAATCCCCTTCTTGGGTTTCCACTTTAACGCCGTTGGGTTCGTCGTCTTTTTTTTCTTGGGACTCCTGAATCAGCTCTCTTGCCTCTATGGCTAAGTCAGTTCTGATTTGAAATGTATTTTTTTCGTCCACTTCTTTCAAATTTCCCACCGTCCTTCCTGCTTTTTACCTTATTTTTTCCCTCCATTTGAAATATATTCATTGACTTATTTTCATTCATCGGGTAGAATATATGGTGTTGAATTAACCAAGGGATTTGAGACATAAAATATCCCAAGCCGTGTCGTAGGAGATGAAGCTCCTTAAAGGTGGTTAATATTGTAGTAATAAAAAGCGATATTCCCCAATATCGGAAACCACAGAAAATCAATGATTGAACTAGGAGGAAAACACAGTGGCAAATATTAAATCCGCTAAGAAAAGAATTAAAGTAATTAGCAAAAAAACTTTGAGAAATAAAATGATTAAATCTCAGGTAAAAACAGCTATGAAAAAAGTAATCGTAGCAGTGAATGCAGGCGATAAAGACATAGCATCCGCAGCTTTGAAGAACGCTACCTCTGTAATTGACAGAGCATATATGAAGGGCATCTATCACAAGAATGCAGTTGCTAGAAAAAAATCTTCTTTAACAAAATTGGTTAACAGCCTGTAATTTTTTAAGTCTGAAAGGGATACCCTACGAATGATTGGGTATCCTTTATTTTTTTGAATACTCATTTTATTATGCGCAAAGTTATGTGAAAGTTGAGTGAAATCTCATTGCAATATTTCATGAAACATATGATATTTGGAGGAATCTTATGGACAGCAGAATTGAAAAAGTAATGGAAAATCATCATAAGGGCTATAATTGTTCACAGGCTGTGGCATGTGCCTATTGTGATTTGTTTGGTGTGGAGGAGAAGGAAGCCTTTCGTGCCGTTGAGTGTTTTGGCAGAGGCATGGGGATTATGGGGCCTTGCGGCGCTGTTTCCGCTATGGCATATTTAGTAGGACTAAAGGTTTCTGACGTCGATTTAGAAAATCCAAAGAGTAAAGTTAACAGCTATAACACATTAAAGCCAATGACCCAGGCATTTGTTGATAAAAATCAATCTTTGGAATGTAGAACCCTGAAAGGCATGGACACTGGGGTAGTTTTGCGCAGCTGCCCGGGGTGTATGCAGGATGCGGCAGAAATTATTGAATCCTACCTTTTGAATGAGGGCAAATAATTGCTGAAAATCTTAGATAGAAATAGAAACCACTGGTATATGAAAGCGTAACCAGTGGTTTTTCTTTTAATGATTTTTTTAAACAGATGTGGTATAATAACCTCATGGTTAATTTTGGACAATTATTTGGTTTTGCATTGGAAATACTGGGAGTTATGGTTTTTTTGATGCAAGCCTTATTTTTATTACATCATCTGTAGTTTTTGATGATGGCATAATAAAGAAGATAGATTTATATTTTCCACTATTATTACAAATTCTAAAGCAGTGTCATTTTGAAATAGGAACGTATTTAAAAGGAGGGCTTTTATGAATATTGTGGATATCATTATAAAAAAAAGAGAGGGCAACCGATTATCAAATGAAGAAATTTCATATTTTGTAAAGGGTGTGACAGATGGTAGTTTGCCTGATTATCAAATAGCAGCTTTTTTGATGGCAGCCTTTCTTAAAAAAATGGATGCAGAAGAGACTGCCTGCCTGACCATGGAGATGGCACAATCCGGTGGAATGTTTGACTTTTCTCAAGTAGAAGGCTTTAAGGCGGATAAACATAGCACAGGAGGCGTTGCGGACACAACGACGCTGATTTTGGCGCCTTTGGTTGCCTCTGTTGGTGTTCCTGTGATAAAAATGAGCGGGAGAGGTCTCGGATTTTCTGGAGGAACAATAGATAAACTGGAATCTATTCCCGGTTTTCGAGTAAACGTGAATGAAAAAGAAGCCATCGCTTATGCACAGGAAACTAATATTGTATTAATGAGCCAAACGGACGATTTGACCCCAGCAGATAAAAAATTATATGCCCTTCGGGATGTAACAGGGACGGTAGACAGCATCCCTTTGATTGCAGCCAGCATTATGTCTAAAAAAATTGCAGCAGGGGCGGATGGTATTGTTTTGGACGTGAAATGTGGCAGTGGGGCTTTTATGCAAGACTTGGAATCGGCAGAGACTCTTGCCTCCATTATGGTTGAGATGGGACGGCATGTTGGGCGAAAGGTTACTGCTGTCATTAGTGGCATGGATCAGCCTTTGGGGATGAATATTGGCAACAGCTTGGAAGTCATTGAAGCAATTGAAGTTTTAAAAGGAAATGTTGGCGGCGATTTGTTAGAGGTATCCCTTACTTTGGGGGCTTATATGATTCTGATGGCTGGACGTGTAAATAGCATAGATCAAGGGAAATATTTATTACAGCACCATATTAAAAATGGAATGGGACTGGATAAGTTTCGGGAGCTACTGGTACAGCAGGGTGGAAATCCTGCAATCATTGAGGATTATTCCTTACTACCTTTATCTACCTGTAAAGCCACTGTTTTTGCTCAGGAGGAAGGCTATCTAAATCATATGAATACTGCATTAATTGGAAGAGCCTCCTTAGAAACAGGGGCAGGGCGTGCCTACAAAGAGCAGCCTTTGGATTTTGGTGCTGGGATTATTATGAAAAAACGCTTGGGTGATGGCGTAAAAGTTGGAGAACCCTTGGCGGAGATTTTTGCAGCCAGTGATGAGAAGTGTGAAAATGCAGCGAAATATTTACAGCAGGCAATTACAATCGGAGTGCAAAGGCAACCACTGCCTCCATTGATTTTAAAAACGATTTGAGTTTGGAAAGGACGATGCTTATGAAAAGAGCAATTATTGTTGTATTAGATAGTGTGGGAATTGGTGAATTACCTGACGCTAAGGATTTTGGCGATGTTGGCAGTAATACCCTGGTGAATATTAAGAAGGTACGCCCACAAACAGAATTGAAAAATATGAGTGCCTTGGGATTGGGTAATATTCAAGGTGAAGAAATTCATCTTTTAGGTAAAACGGATGAGCCACAAGGGGCATTTGGCAAAATGGCAGAAAAATCCATTGGTAAAGATACCACTACAGGCCATTGGGAAATGGCAGGGATTATTACAGCAAAGCCCTTCCCAACCTTTACGAAAACCGGTTTCCCCAAAGAAGTAATGGATGCCTTTGAGCAAGCCATCGGAACAAAAACGCTGGGGAACATAGCGGCATCAGGTACGCAGATTATTCAAGATTTGGGTGATGAGCATGTAAAGACAGGCTATCCTATCGTTTATACCTCTGCGGACAGTGTTTTTCAAATCGCCGCACATGAGGAAGTGATTTCCGTTGAAAAGCTATATGAGATGTGTCAAAAAGCAAGGGAAATCTTGACAGGTGAGTACGGTGTAGCCCGTGTGATTGCTCGTCCCTTTGTGGGAGAGGCAGGCAACTATACAAGAACAAAAAATAGAAGAGACTTTTCTTTACCTCCTACAGGAACTACAATTTTGGACTTGGCTACGGAAAAGGGTTTAAATGTAACTGCCGTTGGAAAAATAGAAGATATTTTTGAGCACAGAGGCATTACCCGTGCTGACCATACCACAAATAATAATGAGGGTATTGAAAAGACTATTTTGTATACGAAAGAAGAGTTTGAAGGAATTCTCTTTACCAATTTGGTGGATACCGATATGATTTATGGCCATCGCAATGATGTGGAAGGGTATGCAGGTGCATTAGAGTACTTTGACAGCAAGCTGCCTGAGATTATTGCTCAAATGAAGGAAGAGGATATTCTCTTTATAACCGCTGACCACGGATGTGACCCCACGACCCCCAGTACAGACCATTCAAGAGAGTATGTGCCCTTGCTGGTTTATGGAAAAAAGGTAAAAGCTGGTGTGGACTTAGGCGTACGTAAAACCTTTGCAGATTTAGGACAGACAATTTCTGATTATTTGGGACTGAAAGCAAGTTTTGAAGCAGAAAGTTTCCTAAATGAAATTTTGAAGTAAATGATTAGGATGAGAAAGGCGGTTCTTGGGAACCGCCTTTGTTTTGTTTCTATATTTAATATTTTAATAGTTTTTATTCATTTTTTACTTATGACGATAAAAATTTGGTGACATTTGGTTCGTATAGGTGTACAATCAAAAAAACGACGGAAGGATGACAAAAATGGATAAAAAAATCACTCTTCGCCTAGCTTCTGCTTCAGATGCAGAACGGATTTTGGCTATATATGCCCCTTATGTTACCGATACCACAGTTACTTTTGAGTATGAAGTTCCTTCGGTGCAGGAATTTGCTTTCCGTATTGTTAATATACTGCAAAAATACCCTTATTATGTAGCTTTAGTGGATGGAGAAATTGCTGGGTATTGCTATGCTGCACCTTTTCGTGGACGTGCGGCTTATGATTGGTCGGTAGAAACAACAATTTATATTAAACAGGATTATCGTGGATATGGCATTGGCTCTATGCTTTATTCGGCTCTGGAGGAGACTTTAAGAACCCAAGGGGTTTTGACTATGGTTTCCTGTATTGCTTATCCAAACCCTCCCAGCAATGCGTTCCATGAAAAAATGGGCTTTCGCAAGGTGGGGCATTTTTCACAGAGCGGTTATAAACTAGGGGAATGGGTTGATATTGTTTGGTTTGAAAAGCATATAGGAGAACATGATGCAATTCCCTCATCGGTTATCCCTTTTTCCGTGCTTGGTAAAGATGAATAAGTTTACTTAGTGAGATACACAAAAATTTAAAAGCTTAGTTTAAAATAGCATGAGCTTACATAAATGAAGACGCCCTGCAAATTGCAGGGCGTAATCTTTATAATATAAGATTAAGTTGTACTCATTTCATCAATCAAACGATTCTTTAATTGAGATAGTTTTTCGGACAAATCCACAGGAACAATGTGAGGATTATTTAAGCGTAAATGCTCGTCCCAAAGAGAGTTCTTTTCTCTGTTGCAGAACGCTTGAATTTCCATGGTCTCTGGTGATTCGTATACTTGCTTTCCATCTATAAAAATAGGAACCAATAGTTCTTTTACATAAAAAGTATCAGCTTCTAATTCCATTTTACGCCATTTGGCATTACTATCACGAATGACCATATTTTTACTCTCATCTATGGTTTCATGCTCTAATGCAATTAAATCAGCTTTGATTTTATCTGTGTTCTTATCATAAAAACGGAATACTTTTTTAATTCCGGGATTTGTTACCTTACCAGGGTTATTGGACAACTTAATTTTGGGTACAAATAATCCATTGTCATCTTCCTCAGCTGCCAGCTTGTACACTCCACCAAAAGCAGGACAGTCATCACTGGTAATAAGCTTTGTTCCAACGCCCCAGAGGTTTATTTTTGCCCCTTGAGATTTCAAACTTGCAATCAGGTTCTCATCCAGATCACTGGAGGCACTGATGATTGCATCTCCAAATCCTGCTTCTTCCAACATGATTTTTGCACATTTCGAAAGGTATGCCAAGTCTCCGCTGTCCAATCGAATGCCATATTTACCCTTCAGCATTCCTGCGGCTTTCATTTCCTGGAATACTTTAATTGCATTGGGAACACCGCTTTTTAGTGTATTATAAGTGTCTACCAACAGCAGGCAGTTATCTGGAAATAGCTTTGCATATGCACGGAATGCAGTGATTTCATTAGGAAAGCTCATAACCCAGCTATGAGCATGGGTGCCCTTTACGGGTACATCAAACAATTTTCCTGTCAAAACATTACTTGTGCCACAGCATCCGCCAATGACTGCCGCTCTGGCACCTAAAACACCGGCATCAGGCCCTTGGGCACGGCGCAAGCCAAACTCCATAACAGGGTCGCCTTGGGCAGCCCAAACAACACGACAAGCCTTGGTAGCAATAAGGCTTTGATGATTTATAATATTCAAAAGTGCGGTTTCTAGAAGTTGTGCCTCAACAATAGGCGCTTTTACACGCAATAATGGTTCATGAGGAAAAACAACCGTGCCTTCGGGAATTGCATAAATCTCTCCAGAAAAACGGAAGTCTTTCAAAAAATCAATAAAATCCACTGTAAACAAGTCAAGACTTGTTAAATAGTTAATGTCATCTTTGGTAAATCGCAGCCCATTGATATACTCGATGACCTGCTGCAAACCTGCGGTTACAGCGTATCCATTTCCGCTAGGGTTTTTTCTGTAATAAAGATCGAACACTACTTTTTTGTTGTAGGCTCCAGTTGTAAAATAACCCTGCATCATAGTCAATTCATACAGGTCAGTTAACAGAGCCAAATCTCGTCCTTTCATAGCTGATTTCTCCTTTATTTTTTCCTATCTGCAGGAACAATTAACAAACACTTGTATTATACACAATTTAAAGCAATAAAGCAAATTTTTCCACCCATTAGTTCTTTATACAATATTTCTAATGATTTGTCTATGATGAACAAATTATACACGTAAGTTTAATGCAATTTGCTGAAATATACTTATTTTTTTTATCTATTTTTATTATATAATACAGGGAGCCATTTTTCTGGGAGCAGAATCTTGGTTTTTCAATGATTCAAGCTTTGATGCCCATTAGGAGGAAATTCTGTGCAAAGCAATAAGCTGTATACTGTACTGATGTACACAACATACTTGCAAAAAACAAAGAAAAAACTGCAAAAAACCCTTTACTTCTTTTTAGGCACAATGTATAATGCTAACGTATAAGAGAAAACACAATGAAGGAGACAGTATATATTTTCAATATGATTTCAGAGAGTCGGGGCTTGGTGGGATCCCTTCGTCATAGAAAATATAGAAAATCACTCCGGAGTGGCAGTCCAAACGGTTTTTAACCCAGTAGGCGCTGTCGTTTGCCCGCGTTAAGGGTCGGCGTCATAAAGTTGTGATGCTTAGAGTGGATGGCGTAATTGCTGTCAAATCAGGTGGTACCGCGAACCCTTTCGTCCTGTGTTGGATGAAAGGGTCTTTTTTCGTTTCAGGCAATGGCAAAAATATAAGTTGCATTACTTTTTCCAAATTTTCTAAAAAAATGAATGGACCGTTAGAAACCAGTCAAAAATGGAAGAGTATGTGTATTTTATGCTCAATGCAATCACCACCCTTTTCATTTGAAAAATAGTGTATTTATAAATGAAGTTAAGGAGGAATTCATATGTATGACAAAGTGCCAACCAATATGAACTTCGTGGAAAGAGAAGTTCAAGTAGAAAAATTCTGGAAGGAAAATGATATCTTTGGAAAGAGCATCAAAGCAAGAGAGGGCGCTCCCGTTTTTACTTTTTATGATGGCCCCCCTACGGCAAATGGCAAGCCTCACATCGGCCATATCATCACCAGAGCGGTAAAGGATTTAATCCCCCGTTATAAAACCATGAAGGGCTACAAGGTTTTGAGAAAAGCAGGCTGGGATACCCATGGATTGCCTGTTGAGTTGGAAGTGGAAAAGGCTTTGGGCTTAGATGGAAAGCCACAAATTGAAAAATACGGCGTAGAACCTTTCATTGCAAAATGTAAGGAAAGCGTTTGGACATACGAGAAGGAATGGCGCTCCATGAGCGACCGTGTTGGCTTCTGGGCAGATATGGATCACCCATATGTAACCTATCATAATGAATATATCGAGTCTGAATGGTGGGCATTAAAGAAAATTTGGGATAAAGATTTGCTATACAAAGGTCATAAGGTTGTTCCTTATTGCCCTCGTTGCGGTACTGCTCTTTCTTCCCATGAGGTTGCTCAGGGCTATAAAGATGTGAAAGAAACTTCTGCTATCGCAAAATTCAAGGTGGAAGACAAGGAGAATGAGTATTTCTTAGCATGGACAACAACTCCTTGGACATTACCTTCTAACATTGCATTAACGGTAAATGCGAAGGAAACTTATGCAAGAGTAAAATATCAGGACTTTATTGCAATCATGGCAGAAGCTCTTTTGAATGATGTTCTGGGAGAAGGCAACTATGAGGTTTTAGAAACCATGAAAGGTCAGGCATTGGAATATATGCGTTATGAGCCTTTATTCAGCTTCTTAGAGAATGATCCTAAGGCGTTTATCGTCACCTGCGATCCGTATGTAACCTTAACAGATGGTACCGGTATTGTACACTCCGCAGGTGCATTTGGTGAGGACGATGCTCGTGTTTGCCAAAAATATGGCGTACCTTTCCGTCAGTATGTTGACAGCCAAGGCCTTATGACCGAAGAAACAGGTCCCTTTGCTGGGTTGTTTGTGAAGGATGCCGATGCAAAGGTAATTGAACAAATGGAGCAGGATGGCTCTCTGTTTGCCGCAATTCCTTTTGAGCATAATTATCCTTTCTGCTGGAGATGTGACACACCTCTCATCTACTATGCTAGAAGTACATGGTTCATTAAAATGACAGCTTTAAAGGATCAATTGGTGGCAAATAACCGTACCATCAACTGGTATCCTGATAATATCAAAGAAGGCCGCTTCGGTAATTTCTTGGAAAATGTAATTGATTGGGGTCTTTCTCGTGAACGTTATTGGGGCACACCATTGCCTATCTGGGAATGTGAATGCGGACATAGACACACCATCGGCAGTATTGCTGAATTGAAAGAAATGTCCCCTGACTGCCCTGAAAATATTGAGCTGCATAAACCATTTATTGACGCAGTGCATATTGTTTGCCCTGAATGCGGTAAGCTGATGACTCGTGTTTCCGAAGTAATCGACTGTTGGTTCGATAGTGGTGCAATGCCCTTTGCACAGTGGCATTATCCATTTGAAAATAAAGAAATTTTTGATGAAAATTTCCCTGCTGACTTTATCAGTGAGGCGGTTGACCAAACCCGTGGTTGGTTCTATACGCTGTTGGCTGTAAGCACACTGTTGTTTGATTGCGCTTCCTTCAAAAATTGTATCGTACTTGGACATGTGCAGGATAAGAACGGTCAAAAAATGAGCAAGCATAAAGGCAATGTTGTTGATCCTTGGGAGGCATTGAATAAGCAGGGCGCTGATGCTGTTCGCTGGTATTTCTACGCAAATAGTGCACCTTGGCTTCCTAGCCGTTATTATGATGAAGCGGTAAGTGAAATGCAGAGAAAATTCATGGGTACCCTTTGGAATACCTATGCGTTCTATATTCTTTATGCAAATATTGACCAGTTCAACCCAACAAAGTATCAGCTTGAATATGACAAACTTCCTCCTATGGATAAGTGGATTTTATCAAAGCTGCAAACCCTGAATAAATTTGTGGATGAAAGCTTAGATGGTTACAAACTCACAGAGCCTGCGAGAGCAATGGCTGAATTTGTAGATGCCCTTTCCAATTGGTATGTTAGAAGAAGCCGTGAACGTTTCTGGGCTGAAGGCATGGAGCAGGATAAGATTAATGCATATATGACCCTGTATACTGTGCTGGAAACCATGTGTAAGCTTGCATCACCATTTACACCTTTCATCACCGAGGAAATCTATGGGAACCTTGTGAAAAAGGCAGATCCGACAGCACCTGAAAGTGTTCACCTTTGTGATTGGCCAGAATACCACGCAGAGTGGGTAGACGCTGATTTGGAAAGCAATATGGATTTTGTGTTGAAGGTTGTTGTGGAAGGCCGTGCGGCAAGAAATACGGCGAACATGAAGAACCGTCAGCCTTTGGCAATGATGTATGTAAAATCTGAAAAAGAATTGCCAGAGCTTTACCGCAATATCATCACAGAAGAATTGAACGTGAAAGGATTGACTTTTACAGATAATGTGGAAGACTTTACTGCATATACCTTCAAGCCTCAGCTGAGAACCTTAGGTAAAAAATACGGCAAGTTAGTACCTGCAATCGGCACTGCTTTGAAAGAAGTTGAAGGGGCTGACTTTATGTCTACCTTACGTGCAGAAGGAAAAGCAACCCTTACTGTGGAAGGAGAAGAGATTGTTCTGGAGATGGATGATGTTTTGGTGGATACTTCCGAAAAAGATGGCTTTGTTTCCAGCGGTGACAATAATCTGACAGTAGTTTTGGATACAAACTTAACACCTGAATTGGTCGAAGAAGGCTTTGTTCGTGAAGTTGTAAGTAAAATTCAGACTATGCGTAAGGAAGCCAACTTTAATGTAACTGACCGTATTCGTGTATTCCACAGCGGCAATGATAAAATTGCCGAAATTCTGAAAAATAACGATGTTTCCGTTGATGTTTTGGCGGAAGAGGTGGTTGCAAAAGAGGGCGGCGAGTTGTCTAAGGAATGGAATATCAACGGTGAGGTTGTAACCTTAGGTGTATCCAGAGTATAAGAAAGATGTGAAAGATATTATTTGTGTCATGACACAGAAGTGGTGCAAATAAAATAGTATATTTTTTAAGTTAAATTTTAAGGGGTATCCGTTTTTACGGATGCCTCTTTATTTCTTTGAAAAAAAGAGAGGGTGATTAAATCACTTTACAGCATATCTCTTTTCAGATATAGTTAATTGAATATACATAAATAAGAAAGGAGTTGCAGTATGGGCTTTTCATTGGATATGAGTGTACCGATTCTTACGGTGTTTTTTCAGGGTTTACTTAGCTTTTTCTCCCCATGTGTGTTGCCTTTGGTTCCTCTATATATCAGTTATTTATCAGGTGGGGCAAAGACGGTTTCTGCAGATGGTGTCATTGAGTACCCAAGAAGGCAAGTGATGATAAACACAGTTTTCTTTGTTTTGGGTATAAGCTTTGCGTTTTTTGTACTAGGCCTTGGGGTCAATTCATTAAGCAATTTTTTCAACGAGAATCGGTTAATGTTTGCAAAAATCAGTGGTATCATTATGGTCTTTTTTGGGCTGTATCAATTGGGTCTTTTTGGTCGCTCCCAAGCTATAGAGAAGGAGCATCGTATTCCTTTACGCCTTGAGCGCTGGACCATGGGGCCTTTATCAGCGTTACTATTGGGGTTTACCTTTAGCTTTGCATGGACGCCTTGTGTGGGACCTGTGTTGGGAAGTGTCTTACTTATGGCGGCATCCGGTTCTTCTGGGGCTGGTTTCGCTCTGATCGGCGTATTTACTATTGGATTTATTTTACCATTTTTGGCAGTGGGATTATTTACGCAAAAGGTAATGGGTTTTTTCAAAGAGCATCAGTCGGTGGTACGTTATACGGTGAAAATTGGTGCTGTGTTGATGCTTGTAATGGGTGTTATGACCTTTACGGGATTTATGAATGGATTTACAAGCTACCTATCTGGAAACACATCTACGAAGGAACAGAGCGTAGCGCCGGATGGGGCTGCTCAGCCTGAGGAGACAAATGAAAACCCAGATGCACCATCCCAACCTGCTGAACAGGAGCAGGAGACCATGGTAGCACCTGATTTTACATTGACAGATCAATTTGGAAATACCCATACCCTTTCTGAATATAAAGGAAAAACGGTTTTCCTGAATTTTTGGGCAACATGGTGCCCTCCCTGCCGTGGAGAAATGCCTCATATCCAAGAATTGTATGAGGAGTACGGCTTGAATCAAGAGGATGTTATTATCCTTGGTGTGGCTGCGCCGAATCTGGGAAGGGAAGGCAGTAGGGAGGATATTATTTCTTTCTTAGATAAAAACGGATATACTTTCCCTGTGGTAATGGATGAAAGCAGTGAAATTTTTGACATATATGGAATCAGAGCATTTCCGACTACTTTTATGATTGATGAAAGTGGAGCAATATATGGCTACGTGGAGAGTGCCATGGAAAAAGCCACAATGCAACGTATTATAGCAGAAACAAAGGAGAATGGACATAGCAATACAGAATAGAATCAGAAAGAATAGATTTGATATAAATTGATGGAAAAGGGTATTCCGTGTGTTAAGTAAACAGGAGTATCCTTTTTTATAGAAGAATGGAATTATAAGTACACGAAGGAAAGTTAAGTGTTGCGGTGAAAGTATCCATCATACTTGGGATAAGAGGCAGGTAAAAGTCAGTTCATTTATGCAGGAGTGGTTAGTTCTGAAGCAGTTTATATCTTCTTAAAACAGTCCTAACTTAGAATGAAATACATTGAAATGCAGTACAAGTGATTCAAATCCAAAATTGAAATGCATGGTATTCCTTGGGCTAGGGAGTATTGCTATGCAGTATCATGGCAAATGTTTTTTCAAGACTGCCTGCATTTTTTTATGGAGTTCTCAAGTTCACTGTGCAAGATAAAAACGCCACCGATAAAGGATGGCGTTTTTTGAGGGATTATAAATTGTATTATTGAAGTAGATAGACTACATCTTTCCATCTTCCTTCATTTTCGTGTATAAGATTTGTTCTACTGAAACACCTTGCCACTGTCCGTAAATATAGCGTTTTCTGATGGAGAGATAGAAAACGATTCCGATTACTGTCCAAATCCCTAAGATAATAAAGGATGGGATGGATAAGAAGCCGGGCATACCAGGAACAAAAGTAATAATCAAAAAGATGGAAGAAACAGCGACACCTAATATGCTAATCCACATTTGGCCTTTATCACCATCTCTTTTTGCAACCTTAGCGGCGGAAGCACAAGTATATGTAAAGCCCATTGCTGCGCCAACGCAGGTCATATCTACAATCCAAGCCAATACCTGACGTCCGAACCAAGGAGCAATGAGCGCCAAAAGCATCATGAAAAGAATACTGTTTTTTGGTGTTCCCTGAGGTGTCAGGTGGGCAAATCTTTTGGGTAGTGCATCTGCATAAGCCATGGAGTATAAAAGACGGCTGGAAGCAATATAAAAGCCATTCATTCCAGATACCACTGCACAGAACATGGCGATACCAATGAAGAATACCCCAATATAGCCGATTGCCTTCATAACCATATCACCTGTTGCCCAGTCAGGATTGGATGCAAGCATGGGTGCCCATGGATTTACAACTGAAGTAATGAAAACAACAGCTGAATAAATAATACCACCAACCAAAATTGCAGCAACCATTAAACCAAGGGCGGCCTTATGAGAAAAGCTATATTCCTCGGCGGCCTGAGGGATGCAATCAAAGCCGACAAAGCAATATGGTGCAAAGGCCAGCACTGCCAGAATGGAGGAAAATTTTGATTGTCCTTCTAAAAAGAAGGGCTTTAAATTGTTGAAATCAGGTTTTGTCAATAGCACCCCAATTAATGCAAACATAACCGATGCGAACAAGGCAACTGCAACTAATGTTTGGAACCAACCAGCACTTTTAATGCCTCTCATATTTACAATGCCTAAACCAATAATAAATGCGTATGCTAAGGCAATTTCACCAAGATATACATCCCAGCCTGCAATGGTATATAGATAACCCACCTGCAAGGGGGAACCGGGTAATATGTAACGAGAAACCATTGCCAATGCAGTTGAGTTTAAGGGAATCAACGACCAATAAGCCAAAACAATGAACCAACCGCAGATAAAAGCATGTTTTTTACCGAAAGCGGTATCGGCATACACGAATTCTCCGCCGGATAGGGGGAATTTTCGAATCATATAACCATAACTGAAACAAATAATACACATAATAACTGCACCTAGCATTAAACCCAAAATAGAGCCAATGGGTCCTGCCTTAGGAAGAAAGGACGTTCCCGGCATGACGAAACATCCCCACCCGATGATTGCTCCTAGAGCCAATGACCAAATATCAATTTTACGCAAATCCTTTTTAAATGCACCTTCTTGCTGTTGGTTTTTTGACATATACCTAACCTCCCTAAATGTAATAAATTGTAATTGCACATAAATACTACAAATAATTGCTTTTACGGTGACTTAATTAATGTAAAAATGAAGCCGCATGCGAATTCGAGTCAGGTTGCCAGACAACGGTTTGATAAAAAAGACTCATTTTATTTTGCTTTTTCAAATTAACCCTTTGTCGGAACTTGTTTATAGAATTTCACGATAATGTATCCGCGAATATACATTATATTGTCAAATATCAAGAATATTATATAAAAAATGCAATTTTGTTTTTGATTTTTTAGTGATATTCTATAACATAACTATAATATAGTGTATTCAGTAAAGGTATAGTCAATCTTTTTTTTTAGAGGATATACATGTTCCATTATTTTTAAATAAAAAAAGTATCCACTTAGAAGAGTGTTTCTAAAGCTGCAAAAAATAGTATGATAGCTGTGATTTGGTGGATTTTTGAAGAAATACATTCTTAATCATCCATTTTACACACGTATTCACAACATTTGTTGTGTTTTTGTATAAAAGAACTGTCTGGAAATTGGTAAATTTAATACTCCTAAACTTTTTTAATTGAGTCGAATCTTATTATTTTTTTAACATAAAAATTATAATTTTGAAGGTGTTTAAAAGCTTTTTCTAACAGAAAATAGATATGTAAGATAAGAAATTTAGATTTTATAATCTAAGATGACATTTTAAAAATACCTAAGTGTTGAGGAATTTTCATTAGCATTTCTGTAGTTTTAGGTAGAAGTGTTTTTTCAATGAAAGAGTAATGAGCTAAATTGGACGAATAGGGGATTAACAAAAAAAGTCTATTTAAAAACGAATATTAGTTTTTGAATGGGCTTGAAATTGAATCATAACCAAGGCTTGGTCAAAACAAAAAAGACCTCTGGGAATTGTATTGCCCATTGGTCTTTTCTTTTATTCTGAAAATATCAGCTTATGGGTATCATTACCTTTGTAATATGGTTTTCCTCATTATTGATATCAACAGGAGAAATAATATATTCTTCCGAAATTGGGCCGGCAACAGTATAGCCTTGTTGGTTTAGCCACTTTATTGCTTTGATATGTGTCTGTATAATCTCATCATTACGCCCAATATGTAGTGCGGTAACAGCCTTGTAGCCGCCAAATTGTTTAAACTCTGCCAGGTCAGGTCGGAATTCATTAATTGGAATACAAATTTCCAAGTCACAGTCTGTTTTAAAAAATTGCTCCAAAGGATTGTTATGATAAGTGAGAATGACAGAGCCTACCATACGCAGTTTCTGCTGAGAAACCATTTCAAATAATTCAAACCATCGATCCACAGAGACGTCACTGTTTTTATAATTCTTTTTAATACGCCTTGTAAACAATACGTTACCAAGGGGAATATCCTCAACACGTATACCTTCCGTAGCCCAATTGGATTGCTCAGTTTCAAGAATATTATGCCCTTTTTCCAGACGTTCAAGTAAAAGCTGCCCCTCCGCATACTGGTTGTTTAGAGATTCTATTGCATTGCTAATCTCATACAATCTCTCTCGGATGCAAGCACCCATCGCCGATGCGTTTTTTTTGCAAACAATTTGACTGATATCTTTTAAGGGAATCCCCAAATGTTTTAATTTACGAATAATGAATAGCGTCAAAATTTGATCCTGAGTATAATAGCGATAGTTACTATCACATTTTCGATACTCCGGAACCAATAGACCAATTTTATCATAATATCGTAATGTTTTAATGGGAACATTACAGAGTGTTGAGACTTTGCCGATCGAATAGTAGTTTTTTCCATCGGACATATGATCGCCCCTCCTTGCATCTGTGTCATGATACATGCTTTCCCAATCAGTATACCACAACCCAAAAGAGGACTCAACCGAAAAAGAGGGCTCAGTATTACCTTTTTTTATGGCCTTAGATGACATTTTTCTCTTCCAGTGCTTTAATCTCTTCTGCAGAGAGACCTAAAATTTCTGTGTAGACAGCAAAATTGTCCTCTCCCAGAATAGGGGCACCTTTCTGAGCTTTATCTTCTTCACCGTGAATTTTAATGGGGGAACCGGGAATGCGGATTGTTCTATCCATGCCAGGCTGATATACTTCCCAAAGCATATTTCTTTCTTTTGTTAAGGAATGCTCAGAAATCTCAGGAATCGTTAGGATTGGGCCGAAGGGAATGGAAAGGCCGCAGATGATTTCTTCAAGCTCTGCAACGGTTTTTGTTTGTGTCCATTCTTCAATGATAGGCTTTAAATCCTTTAAATAGTTATCACAACGATTCAAGTTTGTATTAAAACGAGGATCATCAATCAAGTCTTCTCTGCCCATTGCTTGGCATAGACCTGCAAACATTTTGTTTGTACCACAACCCATTACAAAATCCGAATCTTTTGCCCGGAAGGAGTCAAAGGGGGCAATGCTTGGATCTTGATTGCCTGCACGATGGGGATGCTTCCCTGCAATAGTATATTCAACAACAAAGTTTTCCATTGTGGAGAACAGGGTATCTACCATTCCAACATCAATACGACGGCCAACGCCGGTTTTCTCTCTTTCATATAACGCCATTAATACACCCATGCACAAATATGCACCTGTATAGCTATCTCCAACAGATGGGCCGATTTTGCAGGGAGGACCGTCTGCAAAGCCGGTCACACTCATCATGCCGCTCATCGCTTGAGCAACAATATCATAGCAGGGGCGGGAGGATAATTCACCTGTTAATCCAAAGCCGCTGATAGAGCCATAGATGATGCGGGGGTTGAGTTCCTTTAAAACTTCATAGGAAAAGCCTAATTTTTCTAAAACACCAACTTTATAGTTTTCGCAAATGACATCAGCAGATTTTACTAATTCTGCAAAGACCTTCTTTCCCTCTTCGGAAGCAAGGTTTAGGGTAATTCCTTTTTTATTACGGTTAATGTAAGCATAATAGCCACTATAGTCATTTTCCATAGGCCCCCAGCCTCTTGTTTGATCGCCACTGCCGGGGCGTTCAATTTTAATAACCTCGGCTCCGTGATCAGCAAGATTCATTGTACAAAAGGGGCCACTGTAAGCCTGTGTTAAATCTAGTACACGAATACCTTCCAATGGTCTTTTCATGATAATTCATCCTCTCTGTTTACAAGATTAACGTTTGTCTTACAAAAATCGTCAATTTTGGTGAAAAAGAAAGAGCGGATTGATATATCCGCTCCTTCGAAAATGTCACCAAAAATTATTGAGGGTGCTTTGCATCCTTGAAGGAAGATTCCTGAGGACCTCTCTGATTATCCTTTGCGATGAAAAGGCTGCCTGTTGCAGTGCCACAAAGTACAGGAGGTTCACAAGCTGTTGCACGTGTATCCTGAGGATTTGCGATATCTACCATCTGAGCAACTTTCCAAGCTTCAAATTTACATGTATAGGACTGGTTGCCAACTTTTTCAATCCAACCATGGTATTCCATGAAA
>JAEZPX010000096.1 GCA_023413275.1 Bacillota bacterium
CGAATGATTAGTGTAAATAATGATACTGCTTATTACCAATATATAGCAAACTGATTGCTAAAATAGAGGTCATACCTTCTGCAATGGGAATTGCAAGCCAGATTCCGTTAATGCCGAATACATTAGGCAAGAAGAGTATACAAACGGTAACAAAAAAGAAGGTTCTTAAAAAAGAAACAATAGCCGACAGCAATCCATTGGACAACGCCGTGAAAAATGATGAGGTAAATATATTGATACCTGAAAACAGAAAGGCCCAAGCAAAGATATGATATCCGTGGAGTGCAATTCTATAGGTCTCTGTATTTTTAGATGTAAAAATTGAAATGGTTGGCGTTGCCATAAAAAATGAAAAAACGGAAATTACAGCTGATGACACCAAAATAATTTGAACGCATAATCTAAACATTTTTTTCATTCTTTCGTTGTTACGATTTCCGTAAATAAAACTGAAAATCGGCGCAGCCCCATTGGAAAAACCCATATATGCTGCCGAAAATAAAAATTGGGCATATAGGATGATGGTGATTGCGGCAACACCATTTTGACCTAGTGTTTTCATCATGGTTAGATTAAACAGAAATGTAGTCACTGCTGCTGCGCATGAGGTTACCATTTCTGAGGAACCGTTAAGAATGCTGGAGAGAATCACTTTTCCATCCCACTTTGGTTTTACAAAATATAGAATTGCCCTTGGTTTGGCGAAGTACCAAAGGGGAAATAATCCACCAATAAGGAAGCTTGCGGCAGTACCCCAAGCAGCCCCGGCAATGCCCCAATCCAGTACTACAATAAATAAATAGTCTAAGAAGATATTTGAGATACCGGAGACTACATTAAGACATAAACCCAGATGTGGTTTTCCTGCTGTTACAAACAAGGTTTGAAACAGTACTTGAATCACGGAAACAAAATATAGGGACATAAGAATTTTACCATAATCTATACAATAGGGCAAAAGCACATCATCTGCCCCTAAAAACCGGCTTAAAGGTTCGATAAAGATAAAAGCCATACTGGAAAGAATAAGTCCCAATATAACGCTAAAGGCAACAATTAATGTAAAGCTCCTTCGTGCGTCGTCTATTCGTCCCTCGCCTAACGTACAACCAATGACCGCACTGCCGCCTGTACCAAGCATAATGCCAACACCCATTAAAATATTAATAAGTGGAAACACAATATTTGTGGCAGATAAAGCTTCTGTGCCCACGTAGCGGGAGACAAAGATGCCATCTACAATCGTATAGGTTGCCACAAACACTAGCATAGTAATGGTTGGCAGGGTAAAACGCAAAAGGGATGATAGATTAAAATCTTTTGCTAAATCGTTTTGCATAAATAAACCTCAATTCAAAATAAATAGTTCTAAGGGAACATCCCCAATTTCCATGTCAATGCTGTACAACTATCCCTATGCATTTTTACTATGGCACTAGAAAAAAGCTCATAAATACCTTCAATAATCACTTTGCTTCTATGATTGTTTCATGAAAGTTTATAGCATATCTGTACAGACTGAATGAAGTGGTATTTTTTTAGGGGGGGATAAAACTCGTAAAAATAGGCGGAATGTTCCGCCTATACTTTTACTAGAAATTATAATGCAATGGCAATCCCTCATATAGATTGCATAGAGTTCACTTTTTCTTCATCAGGTGTCACGTAAATGGTACGGTTGGTCAAATAAATAACCATTCCCGGCTTTGCGCCGTTAGGCTTTTTCACGTTTTTTCGTTGTGTATAGTCAACAGGAACCATACTGCTGTTTTTGGCTTTGCTAAAGAAGGCTGCTAGATTTGAAGCTTCTTCCAATGCAATATCGCTGGCGACGCCTGTACCATTTGTGCGAATGATGACATGGGAACCGGGAATTTCCTTGGTATGCAGCCAGATATCCATGCTGTCTGCAAAGCGTAGCGTAAGTTCATCATTTTGCAGATTGCTCTTCCCCACATATATTTCATAGCCATCTGAGGAGGTAAAATGCAAAGGCTTTGCTTTTTTTGCCTTAGGGGCACCTTTTTTTGGTGCTTGGCGGCGCACAAACCCACTTTCAGCCAATTCTGTTCTTATTTCCGCCAAATCTGCTTCATCAGAGGCGTTTTCCAGTGCATTTAGTACACTTTCTAAATAAACAAGCTCTTCATTATTTTGTTTTTCCTGTATCTCCAATGCAGCAAGAGTCCTTTTTGCTTTATTGTAACGGGAGAAATATTTTTGCGCGTTCTCTGCAGGGGTTTTTGTAGGGTCTAAAGAAATTTCAATATCACCCATAGCCTCGTCGTAAAAATATGTGGTTCGGAAGGTAGTAACCCCTTGAGGCATGGCATAAATATTGGCGGTTAGAAGCTCGCCTTTTTTTCGCCAGCTTTCCATATCTGCCACATCTTTGCGGGTTTTTAATTGTATTTCCTTTTTCTTTACACAACGTTCAATGTTTGAGCTAACCAACCGACGCATATCATGGGCTTTTTGCTTGATATGGGAAGCATGATCCCGCTGTTGATAAAAGCTTTCCAAAAGTGCTGATATTGATGGAAAGGTTTTTTGCTGAAAGGTTTGAAATTCTGTCATTTCTATTACACCGAAATCCAAAACACGATTGGAATTGGGATGGTAATACAGTTTTGGTGTAAAGTTTGCAAGCTTGACCTCCTGCATAACCGCTTCAAAGGCATAGAATAATGCTTCACCCTTGTCAGGGGTTATCTGCTGGCAGGCATCAGATGGCTCTAAGGCAGCACGAAAGCAGATCTCTCCTGCCATAATGGGACTGATTCCTGTGTAGGTTTTATATATAAAATCTTGCAGCTTTTGTCCAGCTTGTAGAGCGAGGGAGAATAAAAAGTCACCTTGCTCTGCCAAAAGAGGATTTTTTTTGTTTTGTGAGGGTGGTAAAACATAATCTTTCCCGGGTAATACCTCTCTTACAGAGCTTTTCTCGTGGGAAACTCGCTTAATAGAATCTAAGATTCGCCCGTTTTCGTCGGTCAAAATAAGGTTGCTGTGCTTGCCCATAATTTCTAATATCAAATTTTTGACAGTCATGTCGCCCATTTCATTTGAGGATTCAATTTTTATCATGATAATTCGCTCAAAATTAGGCTGACAAATATCTATAATTTTGCCACCTGCAATGTGCTTGCGCAATACCATGCAGAACAAAGGCGCTGTCATAGGGTTTTCCCTTGCCGTTTCGGTAAAATGTATTCTTGGATTACTGGAATTGGCGGAAGCTAATATTTTATGGACAACGCCCGTACCTCTTACTGAAAAACGTATTTCATCTGCCGCAGGTTGATGAATTTTGTCGATTCTGCCGCCGATGAGGTTTGTTTTCAGTTCGTGTACGATAGCTGCTGCGGTGATACCGTCTAAAGCCATGGGACGTTCCTCCTTTATTGTTTTTATGTGTCGGTATAGTATAACATAGCAGGAAGAATATTACACGAAGGAGAAATATTAAAATTTGATTAAAAATTTAGCACTAATTTCTAGGTTTTTCTTGATATTTATGTGTTCATAGGCTATAATGGGGAACAATGTATGTCTGAAGGATCGACTCACGTCATATGGGTTTTTGGTCTTTTGCAGGCTTTTTTGAGTTTGGCATTAAGATATGATATTTGTCAACAAAAGGGCCTCGATTATGTAATGAAAATTGAAGTGAACGCACAGAGAGGAAAAAGGATATGGGTACAAATGTTAGAAGTATGACGGGATACGGCCGAGGTGAACATATTGCTGAGGACAGAAAATTTACCATAGAACTAAAATCCGTAAATCATAGATATAATGATATAAGTATTAAATTACCCCGTTCTTTGGCTAGCCTTGAAGACAAAATTAAAAAGCATATTATGAAACAGGTTTTTCGTGGAAAGACGGATGTATATGTCAGCTTTGAAACCTTTGCGTCAGATGATGTTGAGGTAAAACTGAATGAAGCCTTAGCAAAGGCTTACTATGAAAAACTTAAGGTGTTGCAGGATAGCATTGGTTTTGAAGGCGGCAATCTTTTGGATTTGACAGCAAAGTTTCCTGATGTGATTACAGTGGAAAAGCCTCAAAAGGATGAATCAATTATTTGGGATGCATTACTGCCTGCTTTGGATGAAGCGGTGACTCGTTTTGCTTCCATGCGCCAAACAGAAGGGGAAGCTTTGAAAAAAGATATTTTGGCAAAGGGAAAACGAATTCAGACTTTGGTTCAAGAAGTAAAAGGGCGTTCCCCTTTGGTTGTTGAGGAATATAGGGAAAAACTGAATAACCGTTTGAAGGATTTATTGGGTGGTATTGACGTTGACCCCCAGCGTATTGCAACGGAGGTTGCAGTTTTTGCCGACAGAGGTTGTGTAGATGAGGAAATAACCCGTTTGGAAAGTCACTTGGTTCAGCTTGCTGATATTCTGGAAAAAGGCGGTCAGGTAGGCAGAAAGCTGGATTTCCTTGTGCAAGAAATGAATAGAGAATCCAATACCATTGCTTCTAAGGCAAATGATATACAAATTGTGCAGGCAACCATCGAACTAAAAAGTGAAATTGAAAAAATTCGCGAACAGATTCAAAATTTAGAGTAGTTGGGGTGGCGGCATGGAAAAAATTCAATTTTTGAATATCGGGTATGGAAATGTAGTATCTGCAAATCGGGTCATTGCCATTGTCAGCCCTGATTCTGCCCCAATTAAGCGTATTGTGCAAGAGGGGAAAGAAAAAGGAAATTTAATCGATGCAACCTATGGCAGAAAAACCCGTTGCGTGATTATTATGGATAACGGGCATTTGGTGCTTTCGCCCAATATGCCTGAAACAGTGGGCGGCAGGCTTTTATCAGAGCAGAAGGGGAATTAACAATGAAGAAACAAGGTGTATTGCTAATTATTTCCGGGCCTTCCGGTTCAGGCAAGGGGACGGTGGTGGAACAGCTTTGCAAAAGAGATAATTTTTCGCTATCTATCTCGGCAACAACAAGAACACCCAGAGATTATGAAATTGATGGGGTGCATTATTTCTTCCATACAAGGGAAGAGTTTTTGCGCATGCAGGAGCATAAAGAGCTTTTGGAGTGGGCAGAATTCTGCGGGAACTATTATGGAACACCTCGTAAATATGTAGTTGAGCAGTTGGCGCAAGGGAAAAATGTGATCCTTGAGATTGAAGTACAGGGCGCACTTCAGATTAAGAAAATTTATCCTGATGGTGTTTTGGTTTTTTTAATGCCTCCTAATTTAGAGGAATTGGGCAGACGCTTAACCAATCGAGGCACTGAAGATAAAGATACTATAAACCGCAGAATTCATAGAGCCTTAGAAGAAATGGAATTGGCTCAGGAATATGATTATGTGGTGATTAATGATACCGTTGAAGAGGCTACGGAGGATTTGCTTGCCATTGTTCAGGCGGAAAGAATGAAATGCAGCAGAAATCCCAATATTAAAAAGATATTTAAAGGAGAGATGTAAATGTTAAGACCTTCTTATACAGATTTATTGGAAGTTATCAATGAAGAAACAGATGATATCACTTTAGGGAGCAGATATACCATCGTGATTGCAGCAGCAAAAAGAGCAAGACAGCTAGTTGATCATGCTGATCCTTTGGTAAGTAAGATTAAAGTTGATAAACCCGTTTCTATTGCAGTGAATGAGCTTTACGAAGGAAAAATCAAGGTGCGTCAAGCCAAAGAAGTCATTTATGAGGGTGAAATGATTCTCAGAGATGACACTGCGGAATTTATGGAACCGACGGAAGATTAAGAATTGAGGGCGATAAACATTAGGTATCTTGCGCAAGATTTTGCGAAGAAATTTTGTTTATCGCCTTTTTGACAGTTAAATTTGTTAGAAATGGAGGTGTAAGAATATGGGTTATGCCAGAGTCATTGTTGGAATGAACCATCCACAGACCGACCGAGTATTTGACTACCACATTCCCGAAGCTTTTCAAGATGAAGCGAAGGAAGGTGTGCGAGTCATTGTGCCTTTTGGACATAGAAATACCAAAACAGAGGGATACATACTTTCTTTGGCTGAGGAGAGTGAAATCCCCTTAGAGAAGCTAAAAGACGTTCTTGAAATTCTGGATGATGGCAGACCAATTTTTACCCCTCAAATGCTTCATCTAGCACAATGGATGAAGGAACACTATTTTTGTACGTTAAACCAATGTTTGCAAGCCATTATGCCAACAGGAATTAAAACCAAAAGCACATGGCAAGTGATTTTGAACGAAGCAGCTGATGCTTCTGCATGTAAAGGTGGGGAATTAGCTGTTTTAGAAGCTTTGAAGGAAATGGGTGGTTCCGGTGCTTTGAGTGAGCTGGAGAAATTGTTGGGAAGTGGCAGTAAACACGCAATACAACAACTTCAAAAAAAGAATATACTTCTTCTGAAGCAAAGAATGATTCGCTCTGAATATAAAATAGAGCAGTGTTTTTATTCCATCAATGATCGCTCTTCTTTGTTGGAAGATACTTTGAAAAAAGCTGAGAAGGACAAGCGTCTTTCAGGGCAAAAAAAACTCTTACATCTTTTCAAAGAAAAGAGTGAAATTTCCCTTGAGGAAATTAAAAAAAGTGGAATTGGTGAATCACCGCTTAAGACCCTCTTGAAAAAAGGAATTTTGCTAGAACGTAGGGAACAGAAAAAAAGGGTTGTTTTTTATCTGGAGAATTATGAAAAAACCACGCCTTTTTATCCAACTGTAGAACAAAGGATAGCAATTGAGGAAATTGAACATCAAATAGATTTGGAAAAAAAGAAGCCTATTCTCCTACATGGAATTACTGGAAGCGGAAAAACGGAAATTTATATGCAAAGCATTGCCAAAATACTTGATATGGGGAAACAGGCGGTGGTGCTGGTTCCTGAAATCTCCTTGACACCCCAAATGATGGAGCGATTTATTTCTCGTTTTGGTGAAGCTGTATCCATTACCCACAGCAGGCTTTCTGTGGGAGAGCGGTTAGACCAATGGAAAAAAGCCAGAGATGGGGAGATTTCTGTCATGATTGGTCCCAGATCGGCACTGTTTATGCCCTTTTCTGATTTGGGGATGATTATCATTGATGAGGTGCATGATAACAGCTATATCTCCGATATTACCCCGAAGTATGATGCAAGGGAAGCGGCAAAGATACTTGCAGAGGACACAGGTGCAGTTTTATTAATGGGCAGTGCCACTCCTGATTTAGTGAGCTATCATAAAGCCAGACAAGGAGAATATCTCCTACTGGAACTGAAAGAAAGAACGGGGGGAGGAACCCTTCCCAGGATGCAAATTGTTGATATGTGCAAAGAGTTGGAGGAGGGAAATCGCTCTGCCTTTAGTCGGATATTACAACAGGAGATAGCAATAAATTTAGAAAAAGGTCAGCAAACCATGCTGTTTTTAAATAGAAGGGGGTTTGCAACCTTTGTTTCCTGTCGCAGTTGTGGTCATGTCATGCGATGTCCTGAGTGTGGTATTTCTTATACATATCATGCAAAAGAAGATGTGCTGATGTGCCATTATTGTGGCAAGACAGTGGAAAGCCCCCAAAATTGCCCTGTATGCGGTTCAAAATACATTCGTTACTTCGGAACAGGGACACAAAAAATTGAAGAAGAGGTAAGACGGCTTTTTCCAAGAGCCAATGTTCTTCGTATGGATTTAGATACCACTATGGGTAAAAACAGCCATAATCAGATATTAGAGGCGTTTCGCAAGGGACAGGCAGATATACTTGTAGGTACACAAATGATTGCAAAGGGACATGATTTCCCCAATGTAACGTTGGTTGGCATTATGGCAGCAGACACTTCTTTAAATACGGGCAGTTTTTATGCTTCAGAAAACACCTTTCAATTAATTACCCAAGCCGGTGGACGGGCCGGTAGAGCAGATGACAGTGGTAGGGTTTATATCCAAACCTATCAACCAAAGCATTACTGCATTACCCATGCCGCTGAACAAAATTATAAGGGGTTTTATGAGGAAGAAATATTATTGCGTGAGATGATGGGATATCCTCCCTTTGGGGCTTTCTGTTCTGTTGTAGTAAGCGGAGAAGAGGAGAAGGACATCGCAAAGGCGGCTGATGTTTTGGGTGGAATCTTTCAGGAAGAAAATATAGGGAATCGCTATTTCATAATGGGGCCTGTACCGGCCATGCTGTTTAAATTCAGAGGAGAGTACCGACAACGGATTTTGATTCAAGGGCAAGATGAAGATGCATTGGCAAGGTTTGTAGCCAAGTGCGTGGAAAAAGGAGAACAAAAGGTGGGGAAGGGAATACACTTTCAATTAACACGAAATCCCTTGAATATTGTATAATAGATAACTTTATGTTAAAATATAGGGTAAACCCTGTTTTTTATTCTAACAAGGATGGATAGATGGTTTTTTGAGATTCAAATTTTTGGGAGATTGAGATAGAGAAGTTAAAAATATAAACGTTGAAAGCTTGAATATGGAAATGAAGAGACTATTTTTGTATGGATAGTAATTGTAGGAGGTAAGATAAATGGTAACAAGAGAAATACGCTTGAGTACAGATGATATTTTGAGAAAAGTTTGTAAGCCGGTAAAGGAAATCAATCAGAATACACTAACATTATTGGATGATATGGCAGAAACCATGTATGCTGCAAATGGTGTTGGGCTCGCCGCACCCCAAGTGGGTATTTTGAAAAGAATTGTTACCATTGATATAGGGGAAGGACTGATTGAGCTGATTAACCCTGTTGTTGTGGAAAGAAGGGGGTCACAAATCGATTATGAGGCATGCTTAAGTGTTCCGGGAAGAAGTGAATTGGTAGATCGCCCCGAATATGTTCGTGTGGAAGCCTTGAACCGCAATGGTGAGAAGATTATCGTAGAAGGAGAAGAGCTGATGGCTGTTGCTCTTTGCCACGAAACAGATCACCTGGACGGAGTTTTATATATTGATAAAGCCATTCCACCAGAAGATGTGGAAGAGGTTTAAGGAGGAATAAGCCCATGAGAGTGATTTTTATGGGTACACCGGAATTTGCGGTGTATTCTTTGAAGGCTCTGTTAACACAGCATGAAGTGATTGCTGTTGTGAGCCAGCCGGATAAGCCAAAAGGCAGAGGGAAAAAACTGGCACCAACTCCTGTTAAGGCGTATGCACTGGAACAAGGCATTCAGGTTTATCAGCCTGAGAAGGCAAGAGATCCTGAATTTGTTGCATTGTTGAAAGAATTGAATCCTGATGTGATAGCAGTAACTGCTTTTGGACAGATATTGCCTGAAAGTATTTTGAATATTCCCCAATATGGCTGTATTAATGTACATGGCTCTTTGCTTCCTAAGTATCGAGGGGCGGCGCCTATGCAATGGTCTATTATAAATGGGGAAAAGGTAACGGGAATTACCACTATGTTTATGGCTAAGGGCATGGATACGGGGGATATGCTTTTAAAGACGGAAGTGCCAATCACACCTGAGGACAATTTTGCCTCTGTTCATGATAAAATGGCATTGGCAGGTGCAGATTTGCTTCTAGAAACCTTAACTGCTTTGCAGGCAGGAACAGTGGAAAGAATTCCACAGAATCATGAGGAGGCAACTTATGCCGCAATGATTACAAAGGAAACCGGGCATATTGATTGGTCAAAAAGTGCAGAGGAAATTTTGAATCTTATGCGGGGGTTGGATCCAGCCCCGGGAGCATATGCAATGTACGAAGGGGAGCCTCTAAAGCTTTTTAAAGGAACAAAAACGGAAGGTGACTATCACCACGGGAAATATGGTGAGGTTGTTGATATTAACAAGAAGGGGTTCGTCGTAAAATGCGGCGATGGGGCATTGACCATCACAGAATTGCAAGCCACAGGCAAAAAGAGAATGCCAGCGGATGCGTATTTGAGAGGTCATGCCATCAATCAGGGCGTCCTTTTACAGTAGTCTTTTTAAGGGAAAACTGAGTTATTTCGTTTACCCAACGGTAAATCAATGATAACAAAGTTCCTTAGAATTTTGAAAACAAAAAGGAGGAACCAATTATGTTTATTTTATTAATTTTGGCAATGATACTCACCCTGTATGCACAGGCGAATGTAACTGGAACA
>JAEZPX010000055.1 GCA_023413275.1 Bacillota bacterium
GGGGAAATCAGTTTGCTAACGGCAGTTTAAATAATCTGCTAAAAAACGAGAAATACCGAGGCATATACATATTTAATCTAAAAAAAGAAAAAGGTGCTGATGGTGTAAGACGACCCACCCGAAATCCTGATAGCGAGGTGATTCGTATTGATGGAGGTATGCCAAGAATTATTGATGATGTAACGTTCATGAAAGTGCAAACGTTACTTAGTAAAAATTTAGAACGTGGAGGTAGCTTCAAAGCAAAGGAATTGTACTTGCTATCAGGATTAATCTATTGTGGGGGCTGTAACCAGTCCATGCATGGTAACACACGCTATTGCGGAAGAAACAAACTGAAATATGTCACCTATCGTTGTTCTGGGCGTTCCCAGCAGAGGGGTTGCCACCGTAAGGAGATTAATAAGGGCTATATTGAAAATTTCGTTCTGGACATGCTGTATCAAAATCTTTTTTGCGCAACGTCAATCGCAGACATTACAAGAAAACTAAATGAGTATCGTATGGATTGCGAAACAGAAAATGCTCAAGCCCTAGAGACGGCAACGGTGAGACTGAAAACAGTCACCAAGGAAATCAACTCCACCATTGAACTGGTGTGCAAAACAGCCATTTCCATGGACACCGTTGCAGAAAAAATGCAGGAGCTTGAAAATCAAAAAGTGTATCTCGAGGGATACATAGAGGAGCTGACACTCAATAAAAACCTACTCATCAGTGAAGAAATCGTAGCTGAATTGGTGGAAAAATCAAAAGAATTTGTAAGAAAAAAGAATCTTCCTGAATGCAAAGTATTCATCAACAGCTACATTGAACGTGTTACCGTGTATGAGGAAAAAGTTGAAGTGAAATTTAGATTGTATGTACCTAATGGCAATAAAGAGGAGTTTAAGCCTCTAACAGTTACAGAAACGTTGCAAAATGTCTATGCCAATTACAAAGACGCTGTATAAGATGAAAGCCTATGAGTTAACCCTCGTAGGCTTTTTCAATTACTACAGAGGAAGTGTTGCAACCAAGAAAGCTTAAGCTACAATAAATAAGAAAAAAACAGGTAAAAGCTTCTGTACAGATTGTAAAGAATCAGTGTAAAAAGTCTAGAAAGGGGTAAAGAAATGAAAGAAAAGAATATAAAAAGGTATATGACAATAGGAATACAAAATGAAATTTCCCCAGAACTTCAGTTTTTCCTATGGGAAATTCAAATCAATAAAAGAAAGGAAGGTCAGAAATTCGACTATCTTCAAATATACAAACTTTCCAAGGGTTCCAATTCTCTGCAAGTCATTGAGCATACCGCAGAAGAACCGAAGCATCATGATGTATATTATGTAGAAACAACAAATCCCATAGAGGGTAAGATATACATCATTACAGATGAATATGAGGATTTCTTAGTTGAAACAATGCTATTCCCATCAGAGAGATAGGTCAAAATTTTCATAAGGTGGCGTCTGTCCACGAAAAAAAAGCGTCCCGAAATAGGCAAATCTGGGGTGAATCAAGGCAAAGTTTGGCATCAAACAAAGGCAATCTCTTGCCGAATTGGACAATCCATGAACCAATCCTGACAAAAGGAAAGAGAAATCATCACAAGAAAGCATTTTTTTGCAAAAAAAATCCACGAAAACACCCGAAAAAGGTTGTTTCGTGGATTTCTTAAATGGAGATGAGGGGAATCGAACCCCTGTCCGAAAACCCATCCATAAGAACTTCTCCCATCACAGTCAGTCTTTTAACATTCCCTTAGAATATCGCCGATTGACAGGCTATATCCCTTGGTAGCTTCATAAGTCTTTTTACGCCGCAAAGCTTAAGCGAAAAAGTGCCTCGCCTAGTCGACGCCGGGTTCTTTGACAGCGAGTGATCAAAGGCCGACGGCTGCCGCAATTAGGCAGCGATTGCTAAATTATTATTGTCTTTTCTTTTTAAAAGTTTCCGGCTTGATGACGCAGTTAACCGGACTGCGGATGGCTATTCCTATTTTCAAGACTCCCGTCGAAACCATTACATCCCCGTATTATAAAATAAGCTTAATACTGGTTATAAGGTTAGATTGCGTATCTTAAATTCTTTTTCGGCCTGACGTTTCTGATCATTTTTTGAAATGGTATCTCTTTTATCATAGAGTTTTTTACCCTTTGCTAAAGCTATATCAATTTTAACCAGACTACGGTCAAGATATACTTTAAGAGGCACAATAGTATATCCTGCTATTTTACTTTCTTGAGAGATCTTCCGAATCTGATTTTTATGAAGCAAAAGCCGTCTTACCCGAAGAGGATCTTTATTAAAGATATTTCCTTGTTCATATGGGCTAATATGCATGTTGTAAATCAAAGCTTCTTCATTCTCAATACGTATAAAGCTTTCTTTCAAACTGCATTTACCAGCCCGTAGACTTTTCACCTCTGTACCTACCAAAGAGATACCGGCTTGGAATACTTCTTCAATAAAGTAATCATGATATGCTTTTTTATTTTGAGCGATAAGCTTTGTACCGTTTCCCTTTGCCATAAAAAAACCTGCTCTCTCCTTGAATCAATACTAGTGTGAGAAATCTCACAAAAGAATAATATCATATATTTGTAAAAAAGGCAAATGACAATCATATTACAAAATGTAGTAATTGTGGAAAGTATGTGACATTTTTCATGTTATTATGCAAGTATATACTATTTCTTAAAAGATTTTAAAAAATCTTTCTTTTTATGCTAAAAAGAAATATAATAATCCGAGTGAAACTCTATAAAAGTATATTTATAATTAAGCATATAAGCCTATTGTGCAATCATTGAAAAAGATTTGAAATTATACATTTAATTGATACGTGTAGACTTGTTAAGACAAAAGAAATGGAGGGTGAGACATAAGCTAATTTGGGGAAGCAATTAATTACTTGAATTGAGTCATAACGATTATTATGAAATTAGACGATCTATTAAATAGAAAGAATGATTGAATGAATACGAGAGGGAATGAAGAAAAATTATGTATATGAAAAAAACTGCTATTATTATATGCGTATCTGCTGCCATGATATGCGGTGCTATAAGACTTTCCATGCGTCTTACAGAGGCAAAGGAGCTAGAGATGGAAGTCTCCAAGCCCCAACAAGACATTGCAGCACAAGAACAAACTAAAACATATAATGAAGGGGGAAATATTCCCCTGTATTATGATGAAGAGGATGTTCTACTTTTGCCGATAAGGAATGTGGCGCAAGGACTAGGCGGGACGGTGACTTGGGACAAGATAACAAAAAGTGTTTCCGTAATGTATAAAGGAAAGAAGCTTATACTTGAGGCTGGCAAAAACAGTGCCCAAATGTGTGGATATCATATCACTCTACATACCCCACCGCAGTCGATAAATGGAAGTCTATATGGGGAAGCATCTATACTTTCTGATTTTTTTTCTACAGAGGTTAAATGGGATAGTGCTAAAAAACAGATTTCACTGAAATCTAAAGAGGGACTTATGCCTATTATTGCGTCTGATTTCTTAGTTGGGAAAAGTGGAGGGAAAGAGTATAGCTTAGAAATTCCTGTCATTATGGGTTTAAATGATGGAAGCTATGAAAAAGGATTAAACAACGAGATTATGCAGGAAATGCAAGGCTTAGGCGATGAATTTTTGCAGAGCCAAGGGAATGGCAACTTTCACCTTCAGTTAAAGAAAGGTTTGGTTAACGGGGATTTTCTTTCTCTTTGCTGGAGCGGTAAAAAAGGTGAGGAAACAACTTATAAAACACTAAATATTGATTTGAGGGAACAAAAACCCAAAATTTTGACTGATATGCTTACAGAAAAGGGTATTAACAATGTAAAGGGGCAAGTACCTTTTGTTGAGAACCAACTATTTTATATTACTGAGAAAAAGGAGCTTGCCTTGATTGTTGACGGGAAAGAGGAACGGACTGTCGTATTATTTCCCGGGAATGGAGAAGTATTAAAAGGACAGTGGCAGACAAAATATGCGGATTTCATATCTCCTTCAGCAATGTAGAACGAAATTTTATTTATTAATTCTTCCTATAAGTTATTCACACAGAAAATTGTATGTGAATAAGAATTGTAGAAATATAAGTTTAAAATCAAATAGTTAGGAATTAAACTACAAAAAATGTTATTAAACCTAAAAATGCGACAATTATTTACTGAATAGAATTCAAATTTAGTCTTTTTTAATTTAATTAATGTGAAATTGTAAGATTGAATCAATTAGTTTTATAAATGAAAAAAATAAAAAAATATTATTGACATTACATTATCAATCTAATGTAAATTCGACGTTTTATCCATAGTTATGATAGAAATCAAAAAAGCCTTGTCTGACACAAAAAAGGCGCCAATTCTTCACTTTTTTGGAAAAATGCATAAATAAATTTTTTTTTGGTAGAATGTATTAAGCAAAGACGCCAAAAAACCTTTTGTTAGAAACATAACGCTGAAAATTATTTTAATAGTTGAAAAGACAAAGGTTTGATTGTATAATGAACGAGTAAAAAAACAACCGTTTTTATGGAATTGGAGATTGATAATTGTCTGACAATCAATGTGACAAATATCTGCCATTTTTTAGATGAAACGGAGGAAACTTGTTCTGAGAACGGCAGACTGGTTTTCAAGGCAAAAACAGACTATATTTATAATTTGTAAGGAGGAAGTACGAATGTCTAAAGTAATGAAAACAATGGACGGTAACGAAGCTGCTGCATACGCTTCCTATGCGTTTACTGAAGTAGCTGGCATTTTCCCCATCACACCATCTTCTCCAATGGCTGAAAAAACAGACGATTGGGCAGCAAATGGCAAAAAGAATCTTTTTGGCCAAACTGTAAAGGTTGTAGAAATGCAGTCTGAAGCAGGCGCTTCCGGTACTGTACACGGCTCTTTGGCAGCAGGTGCGTTGACAACAACATACACTGCATCTCAGGGTTTGTTGTTAATGATTCCAAATATGTACAAAATCTCCGGTGAATTGCTTCCCGGCGTATTCCACGTAACAGCTCGTGCTTTGGCTGCACAGGCATTATCCATCTTCGGTGATCACTCTGACGTTATGGCTTGCCGTCAGACAGGCTTTGCGATGCTTGCATCCAACAGTGTTCAGGAAGTTATGGACTTGGGTTGTGTTGCTCACTTGGCTGCAATCAAAGGCAGAGTTCCTTTTCTGCATTTCTTTGATGGTTTTAGAACCAGCCATGAAATTCAGAAAATCGAATGTGTAGATTATGATGAATTGGCAAAAATCGTTGATATGGATGCTGTAAATGCATTCAAGAGAAACGCTTTGAACCCTGAGCATCCTGTTATCAGAGGTACAGCACAGAATCCTGATATCTATTTCCAGGCGCGTGAAGCAGCAAATAAATTCTATGATGCACTTCCTGCAGTTGTAGAAGAATATTTGGGCGAGATTAACAGAATTACAGGTAGAGATTACAAATTATTCAATTACTATGGCGCTCCCGACGCAGACAGAGTTATCGTGGCTATGGGTTCTGCTTGTGAAGCAATTGAAGAAACCATTGATTACATGACAGCAAAAGGCGAAAAAGTTGGTTTGGTTAAGGTTCACCTGTTCAGACCTTTCGTTGCTGCAAAGATGTTAGAAGTTCTTCCTAAGACAGTTAAGAAAATCGCTGTTTTGGATAGAACAAAAGAACCCGGCTCTCAGGGCGAACCTTTGTACATGGATGTTTGTACAGCAATGTTTGAAGCAGATCAAGCTCCCGTTGTTGTTGGCGGACGTTACGGTTTAGGCTCCAAGGACGTTACACCTGCGCAGTTTATCGCTGTTTACGCAAACTTGACACAGGACAAGCCTAAAAACCACTTCACAATCGGTATCAATGACGACGTGACTGGCCACTCTTTGAAGGCTGGCAAGGAAATCAGCGTAACAGAAGGCGACGGTACAATCAGCTGCAAATTCTGGGGTCTTGGTGCTGACGGTACCGTTGGTGCAAACAAAAACTCCATCAAAATTATTGGTGACCATACAGATATGTACGCTCAGGCATACTTCAGCTATGACTCCAAAAAATCCGGTGGTATTACACAATCTCACTTACGTTTTGGTAAAAAACCTATTCGTTCCACATATTTAGTTAAGACAGCTGACTTCGTAGCTTGCCACAAGCAGGAATATGTAAATCTGTATGATATGGTTACAGAATTGAACGATGGCGGTACATTCTTGTTGAATACAGAATGGACAAAGGAAGAATTAAATGAAAAGCTTCCTGCAAAATTAAAGAGACAATTGGCTGAAAAGAATGCGAAATTCTATATTATTGATGGTACTGCAATTGCAAAGGAAATTGGTTTGGGTAACAGAGTAAATACTGTTCTTCAGTCTTCTTTCTTCAAGCTTGCAAATATCATTCCTATTGAACAAGCTGTTGAATACATGAAGAGCGCAATCAAGAAGTCTTACGGTAAGAAGGGTGATACAATCCTGAACATGAACTACGCTGCTGTTGATAGAGGTGTAGAAGGCATGGTTAAGGTTGAAATTCCTGCTGATTGGGCAAACGCAGTTGATGGTGATGCGAAAGAAGCAAGAAAAGCAACCGACTTCGTTAAGAATATTGTTCATCCTATGAATGCACAGGAAGGCGATAATTTGCCAGTTTCCGCTTTCTCCGGCAGAGAAGATGGTACATTCCCTTGCGGTACATCTGCTTATGAAAAACGCGGTGTTGCAGTTGATGTTCCTCAGTGGATTCCTGAAAACTGTATCCAGTGTAACCAGTGCTCTTTTGTATGTCCTCATGCTACAATCAGACCTGTATTGGTAACTGAAGCAGAATTGGCAAAGGCTCCTGCAGGCTTTACAGCAGTTGCTGCTAAGGGCGCAGGCTTTGGCGAATTGAAGTACAGAATGCAGGTTTCTCCTTTGGATTGTATGGGTTGCGGCAGCTGTGCTGTAGTTTGCCCTGCTCCAAAGAAGGCTTTGGTAATGCAGCCTATGGCTACACAGGAAGCTGAAATTGCAAACTGGGACTTCGCAATTGAAGAAGTATCTCCTAAGGCTAACCCAATGGGCAAAGAGTCTGTAAAGGGCAGCCAGTTTGAACAGCCTCTGCTTGAGTTCTCCGGTGCTTGTGCAGGCTGTGGTGAAACACCTTATGCAAAATTGATTACTCAGTTATTTGGTGATAGAATGTATGTTGCAAATGCAACAGGCTGCTCCTCCATCTGGGGTGGTTCCGCACCTTCTATGCCTTATACAACAAATAAAGATGGCCGTGGTCCTGCTTGGGCAAACTCTCTGTTTGAAGACAATGCAGAGTATGGTTTGGGTATGGCAACAGCAGTTAAGCAGATGAGAGATGGCATCAAAGGCAGACTTGAAACTTTGAAATCTTTAGATGCTTCCTTCGCAGCAGTTGCTGATGAGTGGATTGCAACAATGAAGGATGGCGAAAAGTCTAGAGCTGCTTCTGACGCTTTGGTTGCTGCACTGGAAGCTTACAAAGGCGCTGATGCAGAAGTTAAGACAATCATTGCTTATGTACTTGAAAACAAAGACCAGTTGGTTAAGAAATCTCAGTGGATCTTTGGTGGTGACGGTTGGGCTTACGATATCGGTTACGGCGGTTTAGACCATGTATTGGCTTCCGGCGAAGACGTAAACGTATTCGTATTTGATACCGAAGTTTACTCCAATACTGGTGGTCAGGCTTCTAAGGCTACACCTGTTGGTGCAGTTGCACAGTTTGCTGCATCTGGTAAGAGAATTAAGAAGAAAGACCTTGGTATGATGGCTATGAGCTATGGCTATGTATATGTTGCTCAGGTTGCTATGGGCGCAGATAAGAACCAGGTAGTTAAGGCTATGCTGGAAGCTGAAAAATACGATGGTCCTTCCTTGATTATCGCTTACGCTCCTTGTATCAACCATGGTATGAAGGGTGGCATGAGTGGTGCTCAACCTGAAATCAAACGTGCTGTTGAAGCTGGTTACTGGCACATGTACAGATTCAATCCTATTTTGAAAGAAGAAGGAAAGAATCCGTTCACATTGGATTCCAAGGAACCTACAGCAAGCTTCAAGGACTTCTTATTAAGCGAAGTTCGTTACAGCTCCTTGCAGAGAACATTCCCTGAAGCAGCAGAAGCGCTCTTTGTGGAATCTGAGAAAAATGCAAAAGAAAGACTGGAAAACTACAAGAGATTGGCAAATCAGTAATTCTAAAAAATAATTAAACTTTAAGCGGGAGGCTTTGCCTCCCGCTTTTTATATGCGTAGAACCTAAATTATAGAAACTGTATGTATTGATA
>JAEZPX010000164.1 GCA_023413275.1 Bacillota bacterium
TTCCGTCATATAAGTTTCAAATGGCGTCTTATTTAAATCCAATTTTATGGCCGCTTCAATAAAAGCTTCGTTGTTTAATATAGCTCGTTGAAGCTTTTTTAGGGCTGTCATTCTAAACTCCAATGAACGGGTTACTCCACTTTCAAAATATTTACGCTGTAGTGCAACGAGAGACAAGGAAATACTACATTTTTAGAGAAATAAAATGAATATGCAAGGAGGTTGATTACATGGGAAGTTGGCAAAGTTTTTTTGTTGAACGAATATTGAAACTATTAAAAAAAGAGGTTGATCCTGATACCTTTTTGGCGCATAAGAGGAAAGAAAATGAATCCCCATATGTACTGCCACCCAAATTACAGCGAAAGTATCACATAATAAAACTAAATTCTTATTCTATAGATGCTTATTTAATGAAGTCTCTTTCTCAATCAAACGAGAAACAAATTTTATATATACCTGGTGGTGGGTATACTGAACAACCGCTGTTTTGGCATTGGCGTTTTTTAGATAAACTGACCAAAAAGCTGAATGGAACGATAACAGTTCCTATCTATCCCAAAGCTCCAAATCATCAGTATCAGGATTCCTTCGAGAGCATTCTCCCAATTTACAAAGATCTATTAACAAAGGCATCACCAAAAGATATTGTAATTATGGGTGACTCGGCAGGTGGTGGTCTTTCTTTGGCATTGTCACAATTACTGTTGAAGGAAGGTCTCCCTCAGCCCGGCAACATCATTCTTCTTTCTCCATGGTTGGATGTAAACTTAAACCATCCTGAAATACCATCATTGATGAAAGTTGAACCGATGCTTGATTTAAAGCTTTTGATTGCCTCGGGAAAACTCTATGCTGGAAATACACCAACAAATGATTATCTGATCAGCCCAATCAATGGTCCTATCCGTGGACTTGGTAAAATCACATTGTTTATCGGTACCCATGAAATCTTTTTGCCCGATGCCCGAAAATTAAAAGCATTGGCAGAACAAGAAAATGTTCACATCCATTATTTTGAGTATCCTAAAATGAATCATGTATTCCCAGTATTTCCCATTCCTGAGGCCAAGCGTGCATTACAGCAAATTGTAGATATAATAAATGATAAGATCAAATAAATCTAAGTAAGACTGCCTACTCTTATTAAAGGAGTCTTTCCTCCGCTAATAAGGAACTGTTGAAGCAAAGTACTTTACAGATGGCTTTAGAAGGCATATACGCCTTATGTGCAAATAATTCTTAGGACGGCTTGGGTTATCCCTCACCGTCTTTTCTTTTTTTATTTCCATTTTTAGAAGTCTCTTATTCAAAACTAGAAGAAAAGTTATCTTTCAAGAAAGTCAAAGGTTCAACCACCGATAATAGAAAATAAGATTGAACTTTTCATGTAACATTTTGTGTCAAAACAAATTTTTCAGTGCTCCTTAAAGGAATCGCAAATTCTTAACATACAATGTAAAAAGTGAAATTATAGTTTCAAAGACAAAACGCTTTGTTTCTGGGTCAATCCCCCTAGCACTACTCATAGCTGTAAATACCTTTTTATGCCACTCATCGTTAAAATCATTGAAACTCTCAACCCCCATGGACTCAATTACTTTATAAAGTGTTGATATAAAAAGCTCTCGCTTTTCATCCTCTAATGATAAGAGCCATTGATTAATTACCTTATTAATTTGCTCTGCTCCCTCTGTAATGCCTTTGGTGTATTGAAAATCACCATTATTGATTACCCATGAAAAAGGATCATGCTGCATAATCCAAAACTCGTTGCTCTCAACCACAACATAATCCTCCTGTAGTTGCAAAAGCATACCTACCAACGAAGATTGGGGCAAAGTTTTGTGTATCCTTGTTTTTATTCTTGTATATTTTTCGCTCATAAATATTTCATCCCTAAATCCAGGACCATCATGACTGTAAATCCCTACAATACGATTCTGAACCCCTTGGTGACATTCCATGGCAGAATAAACAGCAATGTTGCCACCTTTAGAATGTCCACCAACCATTAACGCATGGGGAAACTGCTCAGCAACCTCATTCAAATAGGAAACCCCCTCCTTCTGTGCAGGAACAGGCGTAATAAAAGCCATATTAAAATCTTCTTTCCAACCTACAATTGTAGCATCTGTACCTCGATAAGCAATATAAGCGGTTTCATCATCAAGTAAGTAGGTGACAGCCGCGAATTGCTTTTGCATGGTTGCATCTAAGCTATCTGAATAACAACACATTCTAATATCTCGAAACCTTGGGCTCATACCAAGGGCAAGCAAAAGTCGATGATTGCTTTTTGCATTTCGAACATTATGCAACATCTTGGGGATTTGCTCCGCTTTGAGTAAATCTCCAATTCTTACCGGCGCTTGTTTATCCGAAAGCTCTGGTACAACTACATTGAAATGGATATAGACAAATTGGGATAAAATCAGGCTATCCACCAAATTGAACGGTGTGGTTTTGAAATCCTCCATTTGTGATTCTGCATAATCTATAATATTCATGTGCTATCTCTCCCTTAACCTCTTGATCCTATGCTGTTTCACAACAGGTCCTGTTTGCTTTTCGCCACTTTTATATCAACATCATATCTCCAAATTTTTCATATCATACTCTTTTTATTAAAATAATGCAATGATTTTTTCTTCTTTCATTAAAACTGAGACCTTAATGTTTTATCGAAATATTGTTCCCAAACATTTCTTTATTTGGATACGGTGGAAACCCAAATTGTTTGCAATGAAAAAGCTGTAGAGATTTTTCCACAGCCATAATAGATGCTTGCATTGTTTAATAATGAAATCTGTCGCACAAACCCAATCCACCTTAGCAGTCTTACAAAGGAAGTTCAGCTATTTACGATTTAGTTTTACGCATTCAATGACACAACGATAAAAAAGCTGTGGCGTCGGAACAATCATTTTAAACCCGCCATTTATAGAAAAAATCCAGTATACTTATGACTTTAGCATCTGTTGATTTTCAAAATAACCTTGCCAAGGATCTTCCCCTCCAATTCTCAAAAGCGCCTGTTTCATATCAATGCCCTCAGGAGCAATGGTATCCAGCTCTTCCCATGAAATGGGCATAGACACCTTTGCCCCCTGCCTTCCTCTTAAAGAATAGGGAGCTACGCTGGTAGCACCTCTGCCGTTTCGAATCCAGTCAATAAATATCTTTCCTTTTCGATTCGCCTTTCTGACATTACTTGTATAACGATCTGGCCATTTTTGCTCCATCACTACAGCTACACCCTTAGCAAAGTCATGAAAGGTATCCCAACTAACACTAGGTTTCAAAGGCACAACCACATGATAGCCTTTTCCGCCACTTGTCTTAAGATATGCATCTAAGGAAAGCTCGTTCAAGATGTTTTTAACATCCAGTACCCCTTGGCGCACCTGACCCAATTCCATATCCTCATCAGGATCTAAATCAAACACCATCATATCAGGCTTTTCTAGGGTTTCTATGGAGCTTCCCCATGTATGAAATTCCAATGTTCCCATTTGAACCTCAGATAAAATCCCAAATCCATTTTCTACATAAAAATATTCTTCCGTTTCCCCTTTTCCATTGCTAATGGGAACGTTAACAATACCTTTAAACTCTGATGTTGGATGCTTTTTATAAAAACAGGTTTGAGAAACGCCCTTGGGACAACGCAATGTCGTTAAAATTCTATGCCTTACGTAGGGCAGCATACGAGGCAAAACTTTCTCGTAATAACTTGCAACATCTGCTTTCGTAATCATATTTTGTTCGTATAATACCTTATCAGGATTTGAAATTTTAACACCACCAATCATAATGCTGTTCTTTCCTTCCATCTGTTCCCCTCCCTCCTTTTCAAATTCAGGGGCTATCTCATTTTCCGATTTTTCCCTTCTTACTTCTTTTGGGGTTTTATCTGTACGTATTCCCTGAAAACTTGCTTGTCTTAATAAATTTTCTTTTGTCCATTCTGCAAATTTAACTTCAGCTATCAGCAAGGGTTCAAGCCAAGTGACTTCCTCCTGTGTTCTAGGTTTTGGGGAGGATTGAAAGGGAGAATCCGATTTTCTAATATGGCTAAATTCTTCTTCCAGTTCCTTCATTTCCTTTTCACTCATTCC
>JAEZPX010000237.1 GCA_023413275.1 Bacillota bacterium
GTATATATGAACCCTGTTTTAAATTTTATGGGCTACAAAATTTATACATGTACATTAGAATCTGTTAACACGAGTGATGACGACTTTGATACTGTATTGATTGCTCCGAATAAAATCAAAATTCATATTGGAGAAAAAATAAGAGGAACAGGAAAGCAGGGCTTTGTATGTGTAAATGAAAAAATTGAAGAGTAAACCTTTGAAACTAGGATATATAATCTCGTTACAAATAACAAAAAATTGGTATCCTATGATAAAACTAAAGTTTTGTTTTTAATAGGAGGGGTATATTATTTGTTATTAAAAATCCCTTATAAGACATACTTTAAACTATCACAAGCCACTAACTGCAAAAAAAGAAGCGGATTAGGCACTAAATTATATAGAGTAAATTAATCATTATGGACAGATAAAGGACGAAAAAAGCTCTTTTTATTGACGGAAACAAGTAGTTTAATAAAATTAATGGATGGGATTCTTTGATGTTTGCACATAGGAATTTTAGAGAAAAACACAAGTTGGCTGGGGAAGCTTTGTTTATAAGTGAGATAAAAGCGAATTGAAACAACGCATGAACCAGATAAAATGTATTATAGATTATTTTGATAGTATTAAAGATGATATGAGTATGAGATTATCTTCATAAAAGGTGTATAAACAAGAGATTGAATGAGAATGTGGATTTTACAATCGAAAATTAGTGCAGGAAGCTAAGGTAAAAGGTAACAATTCCTTGGTGGAAATTAAATAGGTGGTAACCGAATTTAAGAAGATATAATTTATATTATGTAAGAAAACAGTTTGATACTTCCATATAAATGCTCGAACATTGTAAAAGCTCTGTAATATCGGTATATATAATAGTAAAAATATTATGTTAAGTATAGGGGGTGAATATATTGCATCTGTCCAAAAATATAGACTGTTGTTTTAGGCTCTATCAAAAAAGTGCTTCTACTATAAGATCAACTTTTTATGATTTGATAGCGGGGGACACTGAAACAAAGCAAACTAAAGCACTCGCGTTCTTACTAAGTAAATATCCTGTGCTAATTCAAAGTATAATAAATATGCATCAGATTAATAAACGCATTCGTGATAAATTAAATGATGGCTACAGAGATATTTTGGAGGCTGACTACATTCAAGTGGATGCAGAAATGCTTGCTGAGGGAGGAGCTACTGATATACGAAGAGATATTACCATAAGTTTTTACAAGAATAAGAAAAAGAGGTTAGTTCTTATAATTGAAGCTAAAAATATAAAACTGAGTAGTCGTTTTAATATTATAGAGCAGTTAGCAAGCTATATGGATCCTGCACATTTCCCAAGAGACAAAGATGTGCCTAAGTTAGCGGTATCATTGACGAGGTATAATCAAGTGTTTGATAATAAGTTAGATTTTATAAGTATTACATGGAGTGATTTGATAGAGCTTGTGCATCTTTTATTAAAAGATAAAAGGAATACGGACACGAATAATCTTTTGGAAGATTACTATAAGTTTATTACGGGAGTTGATAAGAATATGAGATTTTTTGAAAAAGAAGTCTTATCTGTACCAGCTGGAAAAACACTAGAAATAATTGAAGAATACAACATTCATTCATGTCCTAACACACAAAATTATAATTATAAAAGTTCCTTATTTATAACATTCAGAAAGAAAAATGGTGGTCAAATGAAGACACTGTATGGGATAGATGATGTCATTATTCTAAATCCTCATAATTTATCTCAAATTGAGTCACTAAAAGAAATGGGATTTGTGTATACTGATAGGGTTATTAACTATATAAAAAAACGAAAACAGGGACTAGGATTTGACAAAGGTGAAGAATATAGATTTTATATTTTATCAGAAAAAAACAAAATAGAATTACCACATGCACCTAAACCTAGAGCCAATAATCCAGGAGGATGGTACTATAGTCTTTCTGAAATGTTAAACGGGAAAGAATACATAGATGTGAATTCAGAAGATAGTTGATTACTTGGTGTACAATCTCGAGTATGATTTCTTCTAAAGTTTTTGTGTTAAAATAAATGCACTGTCTTATTTGACACTTGCGTTTTTAGATTTAATCGGGAAGTCTAAAGTCATGTCCAAGGCGGTTCATTTTCTGGAATTTAATGAGTAGTAGGTTATAATGCTTCGCATATCAAAAAGATTAAACTCTTTTAATCCGGTTGTAGCGAGTTTTCTATGTAAATGATCGTGACCAATTTCATGGGCAAGAACAATATTATGCATATGTTCATCAAGGCTATTATTCAAAAGCATAATTCGTTGTTTCCATTGATAAGTATACATACCAAGCAATCATCAAAAAAAGCGTAATAGACGTTATGCCCTGACTTTTAGCATTTTGTTGAACTTTGTGAAAACCACATTTGCGTTTCAGAAGTTCAACTTTTTTATATGTTTCAGATGAGTTAATCAAGCCAACACCTCCAACGAAAAGGACAGTTTCTTATCTCATTAGCCGGTTGACTACCGGTTACCAGACGGTTGAAATATAATTTGCAAAAATTATTGACACTATCAATAGTAAACTATCAAAATATGATTTAAGGTCTGAATTCTTGGAAGGTTATTTATTATGAACTTTTTTTGAATCCCAATAAGCTTGCTGTAATGCCTGCATAACTGCATCTTTTTCTGCTTCTAATAATTCGCCACTAGCAAATAAACCGCTTATCTCTGCCACTAATTCATGAGCTTTTATTGGACATTGAATATCGTATTTTTCCTTGTTTTGTGCAATGAATTCTTCATCTTCCGTAAGTAGATAATTTACGTCAATATGAAAATAATCTGCTAGAATGGCATAAATTTCTCTTTTTTTGGGGTAGCTTTTTCCGGTTTCATAGCTGATTATTGTACGCAGTGAAACACCAAGTTGTTTTGCTAAGTCCGTTTGTGTAAGCCTTTGATCCTTTCGCAAATTTTTAACTTTCTCTCCAAACTTCATATAATCCTCCTAAAATATTAAGGCAAAATATCACGAAATATGTTGTATTGTATTGACAAATAAAGGAAATCTTCATATAATGATAGATATGAAGATAAACTGCACAATAATATTACTTTAATCTTCATAATTTGTCAATCAGTTTAATGATATGGGGGAATATTGCTTAAAGTTTACGAGTATTGAAAATGGAGGTCTGCTATGAGAGTTACCAGAACAATGAGAAATATTTCGATTATGTATGAAGGCATGAACCTTGATGAAGAGCAAGTTTTTCATAAGTCTAAGTTGCTGTTGGATATTTATCGTGATGTTGTATGGAAAACTCTGAAAGAGGTTGAATACATAAAAGATGTATGTGAGTCTTATTATAGCAATGATTTAAATGCTGCGTTAACATATTTAACTGATTTTGCACCATCAGAGCAAAGAGATGAATTTAAGGATAGAGTTTCATACATATTTGAAACTTCATGGATGATTGAACTGATTGATACAGCAATGATTAAAATATATGATTATCCTGTGCACGGAAAGATTTATCATGAAATATTATCAAAATGCTATATAAATTCTACAACACTAAATGAACAGGAACTGCTTGAATGTTTAATGATGGAAAGAACAAGCTTTTATGTGAGGAAAAAAGAAGCCATTAAGTTATTTGGAGTTGCACTATGGGGGTATGCACTTCCAAAATATAAGTCTGTTTTTATTAATAACTTTGGTAAAGAAGATAATAATAATGACCTTTTCAAAAAGGAAGATGAAATTCAGACACAATGCGAACTTAATGCATACTAACCACGTACTGACTTTGAACATTACATAACCTATAATCTGTATTGTGGGATGGGTACGAAATAAAATAATAGATAAGCCTCGACTATAAAAAGTCGGGGTTTTTTTATACCCATTTTTCATAATACTGCAGTAAGAGAGCCGGGAGTACAGAAATGTTATTCTCGGCTTTTTTTATGCCCATTTTTAGGAGGAAAAATGGAAAAGTCCAATGGTTTGTTCCGGTGTCGTTCTCCGCCTTTCTGATTTTGATCCCAGGTATTTCAAAAATCAGAAACGGAGGTAATAATAATGTTTGGTAACACAAATTCATATAATTTGCAAATTTATGCTGATGAAGATACAAAGCGATACTATGCAATTTTTATTGATGAAGACGGCAAGAAAATTCAAGTTGAAATAAGTACGGCAGTTGCGAAAGCGCTATTTCAGACTTTTGTTAGAGAAGAAAGAAATTTAAGACGTTCCGATGAAAGAAATCTTGAGTATTTTGAACTAACTGAGCAAAACTTATATCAAAAAGCATTACATAAACCAGAATCTTTAGAAGATACAGCTTTTAAGAATCTGCAAAAAGAAAAGCTATGGAGAGCAATTGATATGTTAACTAAAGTTCAACGAAGAAGATTAGTTTTATACTACTTTAAAGGCTTTACTTATGAGCAAATTGCAAAAATTGAAGGGTGCTCCTTTAGGGCAATAAAATACAGTATAGATTGTGCGAAGGAGAATCTAAAAAAATATCTTCAAAAATAATTTAAGATTAGACTTCAAAAAAGTCTTCAAAGTGTGGAAACAGGTGAAGGGATATTTTCTCTTCCCTGTTTTCTATTTTGAAAAAAGGTTAGTACCTTGAAAATTAAATATCCGATTTCATAAATACATTAGCTGATAAGCCTTAGTCGGAAAAGCAACTGTGAAAGATGCGCTGTGACCTCCTGTAAAATCAGAAAATCCATGAAGATGGATTTTTTCTTCTGAATTTTATAAATGCAGCCAATATAAGGAGCAAGCGGGTCCGTCTGTTCATGAAACAATTCATAGTGGATTGTATTGCCATAACCTTATCCAGCCTATAATGATACTTCTGTCCAGCCACAGACATCGCAATGGGGGCAGCCTGAAGAGATCCTGCAGGAGGTGAGAGTCCTATGATGAGAATTAACTACTTTCAGTTTATGTAAATCGCCCAGAACCTGGGAAAAAGTATAGAAATAAAATGCAGAAATAAATATAACTGACTTAATGTCAGAAGTAATGGGGATTACCATTTTTTAGCTGTTTTTGCAATTGCATGTGCAAACATCGGTAATCCCTATTTTTGTGGTATTAAGAAAAATTATATTGGGATGGGGGAAAGAATATGGATTTAATGGAAATAGGAGCTGAAGAGGCAAAAGAGCATGAAATGACAATAGAACAATCTGAAAATGAAGTACACTATAAAATGTCAATCAAGTTTCTTGACATTCTGAAGAGAAAAGGCATCGTTTCTGATGTGGAGTATGCACAAATAGATGAATTAAACCGCCAATCCTTTTCTCCAAGCCTTGCAAAAGTATATGTGTAATAACACTTGATATTATCATTACTTTGGGGTATTGTGTGTTACGAACAGCGAGCTTACTGCTGGGAAAGGAGGAAAACTCATGACCAAAATGGTTAAAACAATAGAACCTGTAAGGCAGAAAGTCTTGCAAGGATTAAGACCAAAGAAAAGAGTTTGTGCCTACTGCAGAGTCAGTACCGATAGTACAAAACAGCATACTTCCTATGTTGCTCAAACAAAATACTATAAAGAATATATTGAAAAACGAGGAGAATGGGAGTTTACTGGGATATTTGCAGACGAATCAAGTGGAACCAAGGTGAAAAATCGTGATGAGTTCCAGAGAATGATTAGGGAATGTGAAAAAGGAAACATCGACCTTATCATTACAAAATCCATCACAAGGTTTGCCAGAAACACCGTAGACAGCATTGAGACAATTCGAACGCTAAAAGCTCTTGGGGTTTCGGTATATTTTGAAAAAGAGAATATCAACACAATGTCGGAGCAGAGTGAGCAAATGCTGACCATTCTAAGTTCTATCGCTCAAGGTGAATCAGAAAATATATCAACAAATGTTCGCTGGGGCATTCACAAAAGGTTTGGTGATGGAAGTTACATACCAAGCAGTTTGGCATATGGATATGCCAAAGATGAAAATGGTGAGCTTATAATCAAAGAAGATGAGGCGGAGATTATCCGAAGAATTTATAACGAATACTTAAGTGGGAAAGGTAGTTATGCAATCGCCCGAGATTTAACTCGTGACAACATACAAACTATTCGAATAGCAGAAAAATGGAACGAAGGCGTGATAAAGCAGATACTTCAAAACCCAATTTACTCGGGAGAATTGTTGCTGCAAAAAACATATACTACAGATGTACTCCCTTTCACAAAAAAGATAAACCACGGAGAACTACCCATGTACTCTGTGAAAGATAGTCATGAGGCCATTATTACAAAGGAACAAGCGGAAAGAGTTCAAGAAATATATGAGTACCGAAGAGTCCATATGGGGATAGATGATAGTAGTAAATACCAAAACCGCTATGAATTCAGCAGTAAAATTATTTGTAAAGAATGCGGTGGAACATTCCGCAGACAGAAAATCTATATCGGCAAGCCTTATGAGAAGATACAATGGTGCTGTATCAACCATATAAAAGATAGAAAAAATTGTACCATGAAAGCAGTAAGAGAGTATATTATCAAAGATGCATTTCTAACCATGTGGAATAAGCTTGTAAGCAACTATAGTGAAATCCTTTACCCATTCTTGGAATCCTTAAAAAAGCTAAGGATGAATAAAGAACAGGAAGGGGAAATTCGGAGACTAAACAATAAAATATCAGAGTTAATGGAGCAGAGCCATATCCTACATCGGGTGATGATAAAAGGATATATGGACTCTGCTATTTTTATGGAAAAGCAGAATGCCATTAACATTGAAATTGAGGAATACAAGAAAAGACGAAATGTTCTTCTTGAAAGTAATGGCTATGAAAAAGAGATTGAGGGAACAAATAGGATACTGCAAATCATAAAATACAACCCTGTAATCATGGACGAGTACCAAGAAGAACTGTTTATCCATACCGTAGATAAAGTCTTAGTGGGAAAAGTCGGTGATATTACATTTAGACTTATTAATCACCTTGAACTGACGGAATACATTGCAGGAGGTGAAAACAAATATGCAAACTCATATGCCAATAGGCTATGTAATGGTAAATGGTAAAATACAGATAGATAAAGAAAAATTTAAAATTGTAAAAAAGATATATTCTGAATACCTAAAAGGAAAATCTTTAGTAGCTATAGCAAAAGCACTGAGTGAAAAAGAAGTTCCAAATGCAAATAACAAAACCAATTGGACACATAGTGCAGTAGGAAGAATACTGGAAAACAATAAATACAAGGGTGACGAGTTTTACCCTGAATTGATTGATAAAGCCACCTTCGATGAGGTACAAGTCAAGAGAAAACAGAAAGAAAAACAGCTTGGACGCACGGCACAGCCAAACAGCATGAAAACTCAAAACCTATTTTCAAACAAGATATACTGTGGTGAATGTGGCGAACCATATAGAAAGTACACGGAGCATTCAGGGAAGGTATCAGAAAAGAGTAGGTGGAAATGCAAAAAATATATATTTAGGAACCGAGTATTATGCAGAAACCTTTTCTATACAGATGAGGAATTAAAATTGGTATTTATAAGTGCAGTAAATCAGCTTATTAAAAACCAACGATTACTGGATATGCCTCGAAAAAAAGAAACTCCTAAAATCAGCAAAGAACGGCGTGAGATAGAAAATCAAATACGTCAATTTGAGGAAGATGAAAATTTCTCATCAAAAGAGCTGGCAGTACTCATATTTAAAAGGGCAGAACTTACTTACACGGCTTTTAAGATAGATGACTATGAAGTGCAGACACAGAAAATAAAAGAAATGTTAATTGGTAAAGACCTACTAACGGAATTCAATGAAGAATTATTCAAAGAAATGATAGACAAAATCACCCTCTATCAAGACGGCAAAGTGGAAACCCAATTTACAAACGGACTGATAATCAGTGATATTTTAGCATACAAGAGAAAGGATGAAAAAAATGGCTACACCAAAAAAAGTAGTGGCAATCATACCGCCGCAAATGAAATATGACAAACAATTAAGAGTTGAACAGAAAACACTGCGTGTAGCCGCCTACTGCCGAGTAAGCACCTTGTTGGAACAGCAGGAAGGGAGTTATGAGGCACAGGTTGACTACTACACCAATAAAATAAACAGCAACCCGAACTGGCAGTGTGTCGGCATATTTGCTGACGATGGCAAATCTGCAACACAGACAAGAAAACGTGAAGATTTTAATGCTATGATTAATGCATGCATGAACGGAAAAATAGATTTGGTGCTAACAAAATCTATCAGCAGATTTGCAAGAAACACGGTAGATGCTTTGCAAAATATCAGAAAGCTGAAGGAGAAAAATGTGCCTGTGATATTTGAAAAAGAGGGCATTAACACCATGGAAAGCGGGGGAGAACTGCTAATCAC
>JAEZPX010000123.1 GCA_023413275.1 Bacillota bacterium
CAATAATGATATCCTCGGGGGAAAGCCCTAAGGCTTCCCCTGTCATTTGGCACATTGCCTCTGCCTTTTCCACACCGTCGGCGTTACAGGTATTTGCATTCCCGCTGTTGCAAATCATAGCCTGAGCCATTCCGTTGGCTATGTTGTTTTTGGTCACGGTAATGGGAGCACCGTAAACTTTATTTTGTGTATAAACTGCCGCCGCCGTACAAGGTGTTTGGCTGTAAATCATAGCTAAGTCTTTTTTCATCTGGCTTGCACGCACGCCGCAGTGTAAACCTCCGGCGAGGAAGCCCTTTGGTGCAGTAACACCACCTATTATTTTCTTCATAAAATTTCCTCCTTTGTTTATATCAATGATTCGGTTTCGTCTAAACCGAGGACGATATTCATATTTTGCACTGCCGCTCCCGATGCACCTTTACCTAAGTTATCAAAAACGCTGGTAATGGTCATGCGGTCATCGTTTCCTTCAATATAGATGGTCAGTCCGTTGCTGTCCGCCAATAAATTGGATGCCAGAAAACCGCTTTCCTCATGGGCAATCTTTATAAAATTAGAGTCCTTATAAAAATCTTGAAAGTAAGCAATTAGTTCTGCCTTTGTAACCTTTTTCAGAAAAAGGTCTGTATGCAGAGGAATGCAGGTTTCCATACCCCGATAGAAATCGCAAACAATAGGGGTAAATACCGGTGGAGCGGAAATTCCTGTTACATATTGCATTTCGGGCAAGTGCTTATGGGTTTGGTTCAAGCCATATTGCCTTGGACTCTCAAATGCTTCAGGCCTATCAGAAGCTTCATATTCTTGAATCATCCCTTTGCCACCACCACTGTAGCCTGTGATGCTGTGAGCGGAGAAGGGGTAGTCAGGGCTTAGAATACCCAGCTTAACCAAAGGATATGCCGCTGCAATAAAGCCTGTGGCATGACACCCGGGGTTGGCTATACGCTTAGCTTTTGCAATCTCCTGTCTATGAGCAGGAGAAAGCTCCGGAAAGCCGTAGGTCCAAAGGGGGTTAGTTCTATGGGCGGTACTGGCATCAATAATGCATACATCTGGATTCTCTACCAAAAGAACCGCTTCCTTCGCCGCTTCATCGGGTAAACAAAGGAACACAACGTCTGCACTGTTCATCAGCCTTTTTCTTTCAGACTCATTCTTTCTCAGCTCTTCGCTGATGAGCATGAGCTCAATATTCGGATGATGTTCCAGACGCTGACGCAGCTGTAAGCCCGTAGTTCCTACTTGGCCGTCTATGTAAACCTTATATTTCATAGCCTTGTTCCCCTTTTCAAACAATTTATTTTTTTATATTATATACCTTTCAAATAGAAAGTCAATATGAAAATGCATAATTATACAATTTTGTGGATTGGAGATGGCTCGTAGTCATTTACACAAGAGGATTGGATAAATATAAATAAAAATAACATACAATATTTTAATATATTTAGATAAAATATTATAAATTCAGGATATTGGCCTTTATTCCATTGTGTAGCCTTATTCGAATTTCAATCGCTTTGTGTGAATAATATACGAAATTCAACTATTTATTCAATTTTTTTACGGAAATAACCGCAGAATATGCAAAAAAAGCGTCTGAGTAAAGGTATAAATATAAGTTGTGGATTATGCCAAAGGAATATCCCGTAGTATGGCGAACAATAAACATAGATGAAATTACGAAAGGAGAGTATTCATATGGAATATTTAAAAATAACAGAAGAGCTTTCTTTTTCCCGCATTATACAGGGCTTTTGGCGTTTGGTTCAATGGGAGTGGAGTACAAAAGAGCTGGAGGCTTTTATGCAAGGGTGCGTGGAACGGGGGGTAACCACCTTTGATACCGCAGAGGTGTACGGTTTTGGTGAATGTGAAACCCAGTTGGGACGGGTATTTGCTAGAAATCCGTTATTACGTAAAAAAATTCAGTTGGTAAGTAAAACAGGAATTTTTAATCATGATGGTTTTAAATATTATGATACTTCCTATGATAGGATTAAAACTTCATGCAAAGAAAGTCTGCAACGTTTATCCTGCGACTCTTTAGATTTGTATTTGATTCATCGTGAAGACCCTTGCTTTGATCCACAGGAAACGGGAAGGGCGTTACTGGAATTGAAGAAAGAGGGGCTGGTGAAGGAAATTGGTGTTTCAAATTTCGACCCCATTAAATTTCAAGCATTAAATCAATTTTGCGAAAACCAGCTTTGCACCAATCAGATAGAATGGAATCCATGTTGCTACGAGCATATTTATTCAGGAATGATTGACTTGTTGACACAAAATCAGCTTCATCCAATGATTTGGTCACCCTTGGCTGGAGGCAAACTATTCACTTCTCAAGAGGTGTCTTATACAAAAGTTAAAGAAAAGCTCTTGGAAATCGCACAGCGGCATGGTGTGGAGGCGGAGGTCATTGCCTATGCGTGGTTATTGTATCATCCTGTAAAAGCAATGCCCATTGTGGGAAGCAGTAAGCTTTCTCGTTTGGATAGCGCAATAAAAGCCTTGGACGTAAGACTGGAACGCTGGGAATGGTACGAAATTTATACTGCAAGTGCAGGGACTAGATTAAGATAGATAAATAGATTGATAATGATAATTTATGAGGAGAGAGTGTTTTTGGCTACCATTTGTGGGTCTTACATTTAATTTTGCAGGGCAGTTGAAATGCTGAATCAATGGGGTATTTTAACCAAATATAAGCTTTTCTTTCATCTTGATGACTAAGCAATGAAGTTGAATAAAATATTAAGAAAGGTCAGGGAAGGCTCAAAGTTCTAAGGGGAGAACCCTATTTCAAAAAGATGTATGAATTTGATTTCCTGATTTCCTTGTGATATGATAGGCCTAAAAAAGAAAAAGGGGTGTCTAAAATAATGACATATGAAGAAGTATTGAAGGCTGCAAGAGAATGTATTGGCGATAAGTGCTTTGCCTGTCCTGTTTGCAACGGAAAGGCTTGTGGAAATAAGTTGCCAGGCCCTGGTGCAAAGGGAATTGGCGATGCGGCGGTGCGTAATTATGAGGCTTGGAAAAAAGTTTACCTTAATATGGATACCATCTATGAAAATAAGCCTATAGATACCTCTATCACCCTATTCGGCAAGCACTTTGATTATCCGTTTTTTGCAGGCCCTGTAGGTGCCATTCAGCTGCATTACAGCGATAAATATAATGATATTACATATAACGATGTTTTGGTTTCTGCTTGCAGCGAAAACGGGATTGCCGCATTTACCGGCGATGGTGTAAATCCTCAGGTTATGGAGGGTGCCACAAAAGCAATCAAGGCGGCAGGGGGCTTGGGCATCCCTACAATAAAGCCTTGGAATAAAGAAACCATTGAAGAGAAAATGCAGTTGGTTTCTAAAAGTGATGCTTTTGCCGTTGCCATGGATATTGATGCGGCAGGATTGCCTTTTTTGAAAAATCTGACTCCTCCTGCAGGCAGTAAAACCGTGGAAGAATTAAAAGAAATCATTGCTCTGATTGAAACACCCTTTATTGTCAAAGGAATCATGAGTGTGAAGGGTGCTTTAAAGGCAAAAGAAGCAGGTGCAGATGCCATTGTTGTTTCAAATCACGGTGGCAGAGTATTGGATGGTTGTGCCGCAACAGCAGATGTTTTGGAAGAGATTGTGGCGGCAGTGGGCCATAGCATGAAAATCTTCGTAGATGGAGGTATTCGTACCGGTGGCGATATTTTTAAAGCCCTAGCTTTGGGAGCAGATGGAGTTATTATCGCTAGACCTTTTGTTTCTGCAGTATTTGGAGGTGAGGCAGAAGGGGTTAAGGCTTATATTAATAAAATTGGCGAAGAACTGCGAGATACTATGTCCATGTGTGGTGCCACCAGCATTGCTGGAATCTCAAGAGATATGGTCAGAAGATAAGCTTAGCTTTAAAATATGAGTTTTATATAGGTGGCAATTGCAAGAGGGCTGTGATTGTCACCTTTTTTATGTTGATAAATGGAAGTTTTGTTTTGGGAGAATAGAATGGCGCTTATGAAAAGTAATATTTCGTCAAGGTGTATTTAAAAGGCTATTGATTGGTTTCAAATTGATTTTTTGAAAATGTTTTTAAAATTTAAGTTTATAACAAGTGAGTAAGTCTTATTTATAGAAGGAGTGTGGCATGAAAACAGAAAATAAAAAAATGAGGATATCTTTGATTCTAACCATTTATGTAGTATGCCTTGCTTTTCGGGGTTTTGAATATTTCGTTTTACAAATTGATCGAGGATTTTTTGGTGAGGCTTTTTTGCATAAAATGATAGGAGTATGCATCCTCTTTTTTACGTTGAGATATTTATGCATTTCATGGCGAGAGATTGGATTTTCTAAAGGAAAACAGGGAAAGTATCTGGCTTACGGTATACTCTTAGGAGTATTGGTGTTTCTTCCTGCCTATGGTACAGAATTTATCATGCAAACTATCTCAGGAAATGAGCCAACACTGCAATGGTATGTGACCAGCTACAGCATACAAGGTAATCTAGGAAATCAAACTGCTTTGATTTTTTATATCATCTGTATTGCAGGAAATATGATAAATGTAGTAATGGAGGAGGGGGTTTTTCGAGGGTTATTTCTGAAAATAGCAGAGAAAAAATACTCCTTTTTGTGGGCAACCATCCTTTCGTCTTTGCTATTCGGGCTTTGGCATATAGCGGCACCAATGCGCAGTTTTTTAGAAGGGGATATCAATATTTTCTCTGCCTTCATGGCAATGCTTAGCTTGACCATTCTGTCGGGCTTGATGGGAGCAAAGCTGTGTATGCTGACAAAAATTTTCGGAAATCTCTGGGTGCCTATGGCAGACCATTTTGTGAATAATACCATAGTGAATTTATTGCATATTACTGCACTTTCGGGGACAGATCAGATGCAGGTGATGCGTATTGCCATTGCCCAAACCCTGTCATTTTTTATTGTTCTTTTTCTGTATTGGAAAACCAAAGCAAGTAAAAAGGATACCTTTCGTGAATAGAAAACCAACACAGAAATAAAACAGAGTGTTTATTAGGGGGGAATTCAGAAAGACCTCACTGCAAAAAAATGCAATGAGGTCTTTTTTATGTGCCAAATATCAAGCACGTTTTATTATTAGAATTCTGCGTTCTTTACCGTTCTTGGATAAGGCAGTACATCACGAATATTGCCCATACCTGTCAAGTACATGACTGCACGCTCAAAGCCCAATCCAAAGCCTGCGTGTCTGGTACCGCCGTATTTTCTGAGGTCAAGATACCACCAGTAATCCTCTTTGTTCAGCCCCAACTCGTCCATACGCTGTTCCAGAAGGTCCAGGCGTTCTTCTCTCTGGCTTCCCCCAATGATTTCACCAACACCGGGCACCAGAAGATCCATTGCCGCAACGGTTTTGTTATCCTCATTCATGCGCATATAGAAAGCCTTGATATCCTTAGGATAGTTTGTAACGAAAACAGGTTTTTTGAAAATTTGCTCTGTGAGATAGCGTTCGTGCTCTGTCTGCAAATCAATGCCCCATTCAACGGGATATTCAAAAACTTGTCCACTTTCAATCAACAATTCCACAGCCTTTGTATAGGTTACACGGCCAAATTCATTGTCCAAGATATTTTGCAGTCTTTCCAACAGGGTTTTATCCACAAAACTGTTGAAAAACTCCATTTCCTCGGGTGCATTTTCCAATACGTAGCGGATGATGTATTTTAGCATATCTTCCGCCAACTCCATATTGTCCTCAAGGTCAGCAAACGCCATTTCCGGCTCAATCATCCAAAATTCTGCCGCATGACGAGCTGTATTGGAATTTTCAGCACGGAAAGTAGGTCCGAAGGTGTATACATTACGGAATGCCATAGCAAAGGTTTCTGCGGAAAGCTGACCGCTAACGGTTAAATTTGTTTCTTTTCCAAAGAAATCCTTAGAAAAATCTATTTTTCCGTCCTCTGTTTTTGGCAGATTGTTTAAGTCTAATGTGGTAACACGGAACATTTCCCCTGCACCCTCACAGTCACTGCCTGTGATGATAGGGGTGTGGGCGTAAACAAAGCCTCTTTCCTGAAAGAAATTGTGAATGGCATAGGCAATCAAGCTTCTTACACGGAAGGTTGCGGAGAACATATTTGTTCTGGGGCGCAGATAAGCAATCTGGCGTAGGAATTCAACGCCGTGACGCTTTTTCTGTAAAGGATATTCGGGAGCAGAAGTGCCTTCTACCTGAATTTCAGTTGCCTTTAATTCGAAGGCCTGCTTAGCATCAGGTGTTTCCATCAAAGTTCCTTTTACAATCAAAGCGGCACCAACGCCTTGCT
>JAEZPX010000212.1 GCA_023413275.1 Bacillota bacterium
TTTGGTGGTGCCCATTATTCAGCATCAAAAGCCGCAGTTCTTGGTTTCTCCAAAAACCTATCCAGAGAAATTTCTGATAAAGGCATTACAATTAATAGCGTATGTCCGGGCTTAATCAATACGGAAATCTGGAAATCCCTTTGTAAAGAAGATGCAGATAAAGTAATTGCAGGTATCCCTATTGGTCGACCTGGTGAAACGTGTGAAGTTTCATCTGCCATTTTATTTTTAGCATCAAAGGAAGCCGGTTATATAACAGGCGAAGAAATTGATATTAATGGTGGTTCCCACATGGATTAATAAATATCCTCCCAATATCTCTTTTAATATTGGGAGATATCTCCTTTTTAAAATTATATACGGGAGGGTCAATATGAAAAGAATTGGAGTCTTAACCAGTGGTGGAGATGCACCAGGAATGAATGCTGCAATTCGCGCAGTTGTGAGAACAGCGCTATCAATGGGAATTGAAGTTCTTGGCATTAAGAGAGGTTATAACGGGCTGCTTGAAAAAGATGTGATTAATCTAGACAGCCACAGCGTTTCCTGCATTATTCAGACAGGTGGAACAATACTTCGCACAGCAAGATGTGAGAGATTCTATGACGATGAAAATATAATAATCGCTGTAAAAAAAGCAGAAGAATTGGGAATCGAGGGACTAATTGTAATTGGTGGGGATGGTACATTTGCAGGCGCAAAAAAATTATCATCATTGGGATTGCTGACAATAGGTATTCCTGGAACCATTGATAATGATATAGAATGCACAGACTACACAATAGGCTTTGATACAGCTTGTAATATTGCATTAGAAGCAATAGACCGTTTAAGAGATACTGCGGTAAGCCATGAAAAATGTACGATTATCGAAGTTATGGGTAGAGCAGCAGGCTTTTTGGCCTTAGATGTTTCCCTTGCGGCAGGTGCCACAGATGTTTTATTGCCCGAACATAAATCAGATATAGAAAACGAAGTTTGTAAAAATATTATGCAAAGAAAGATGCAAGGTAAAAGGCATAATATAATTGTTGTTTCAGAAGGTTTTGGAATAAATATTCAAGAACTTGCTGCAATAATAAAAGAAAAGACAGGAATGGAAGCACGCACAACTGTTTTGGGACATATTCAAAGAGGTGGCCCACCTACGGTTATGGATAGAATAAATGCAACAAGAATGGGTAATTATGCAGTCAAACTTTTAGCAGATAATAAAGGCAATAGAGTTGTAGCAAATCAAAGAGGTAAAATTATAGATTATGATATAGAAGAAGCGCTTTCAATGAAAAAAACAATTGATTTTAACGACTTGGTAATTTGCAAGGAGATTTCGGGATAAGAGCTTTTAGCTAACTATGAATATAATAAAATGATATTTTATTTATTGTGCGCCTGTGTTGATTGAATAAGTTTATTTGTGTATAATCTTAATATAATGATTAACGGAGATGATATTATGAGTGATAAGGACAAACTTTCAGTTCCAATTGATAATCAATCAGTCGTGCAGCAAGTAATCAATCGAATAACAGAGGCTATGATATCAGGGGAACTAAGACCTGGAGATAAAATACCAACTGAGAACGAGTTTGTTGAAACGCTAGGTGTTAGCAGAAACTCTATTAGAGAGGCAATCAAAATTCTCGTTTATCTTGGAGTTTTAGAAATACGTAGGGCAGAAGGTACATTCGTGCGCAAAGGATTTTCTGAATGCATGATTGATCCTATGATTTATGGGATTATACTTGATGAAGATGACTCATATAATGAGCTCAAAGAATTACGCGAATTAATGGAAAAAGGCGTTATGCAATTGGCAATTAAAAGTAGTACGGCTAAAGATATGGAACTTTTAGAAGATAAATATAAAGCTTTACAATTAGCTATTGAAAGTGGAAATATTAAAGATGCTTTTGAAGCCGATAATAAGTTCCATGAAACGGTTTCTGAAATTGGACATAATGCTCTCGTTAATAAAATTAATTCCGTTGTTCGTACGTTGACACATGACATGAGATTGAAAACAGTGACTTTCATGATTAATAATAATGAAGGAGACGAATTATTAAAGGTTCATAAAGACATTTACGATATCATAAAAAATAAAGATATAGACAATATAGAAGAAGTTGTTCCTAAGAGTTATTTTTATGATAAACAGGGAAAATAAGTTTAAAAAGGAGGCAAAATGAAATGCCGTTAGTAACAACAACAGATATGTTCAAAAAGGCTTATGCAGGTGGGTATGCAATTGGTGCATTTAATGTTAATAACATGGAAATCGTACAAGGTATTGCAGAAGCAGCAACAGAACTTAGATCTCCAGTAATTTTGCAAGTATCAGCAGGTGCTAGAAAATATGCAAAACATAATTATCTAATCAAACTGGTTGAAGCAACATTGTTAGAAAGTGATATTCAAATAGCACTTCACCTTGATCATGGAGACAGTTTTGAAATTTGCAAAAGCTGTATCGATGGCGGTTTCACATCAGTTATGATTGATGGTTCTAAACATTCATTCGAAGATAATATTAAACTTACAAAACAAGTGGTTGAATATGCCCACGCACATGGCGTTGTCGTTGAAGGCGAACTTGGTAAGCTAGCTGGAATTGAAGATGATGTTAATGTTGCAGCTGAAGATGCTAAATTTACAAAACCTGATGAAGTTGAAGAATTCATTAAAAGAACAGGCGTTGACTCTTTAGCAATTGCGATTGGAACAAGCCATGGTGCTTTTAAATTCCATCCAGGGCAAGAGCCAAAATTAAGATTTGACATACTAGAAGAAATCGAAAGAAGAATTCCTGGTTTCCCAATTGTATTACATGGTGCATCATCTGTATCCCAAGAATATGTTAAAATTATTCAAGCAAATGGAGGTCAGCTTAAAGATGCTATTGGTATCCCAGAAGAAATGTTAAGACAAGCAGCAAAATCAGCAGTTTGTAAAATCAACATCGACTCTGACTTAAGACTGGCTATGACAGCAGGTATTAGACAATTTATGACTGAGAAAAAAGATGAGTTCGACCCAAGACAATATTTAACCGTAGGTAGACAGTATGTTAAAGACGTTGTGCAGCACAAAATTAAATATGTTTTAGGCAGTGAAGGAAAAGATCAATAAAAAAATAATATTGAAATAATTTAGAGATGGGTCGAAGTGGCCTATCTCTTTTTTAGATTTTTGCGCAAGCTACAAACGATCTAAATTTCTTATAAGCATGATCTATTCTCATGATAAGGTAAAATAAGTTGCGCAAATAGGGTATGTAGCTCCCTCACATTATTTTTAAGTAAATGATGTGAGGGGATATTTTTATCTGTTAAAAGCACCTTGAAAACTAGATATCCAATTCCATAATATGTTAACTGGCGAGCCTTTATTGGAAAGTAATATTGATAGATACGCTATGATCTCCTATAACCTAGAGCTATTGCTTTTTTCTTCTAATTTTTCAAAGTGGCCAATTTTATAGTGTAAGCGATTCTGTCTAATCATAAAACAATTTGAAGTAGATTGCATTGTGATAACCTTATCAGCTTATAAAACTGTTATCCAGCCACTAACCCCCGGGCAGCGTACAAAGAATCCGCAGGAGGTGAAATTCTCCTATGAGAATTGAATGAGCTGAAACAGCAAAATAATAAGGGGATCTGAGTACTCACAGCATTGATTTGCCCTATATAAAAATAAAATTGATGAAACATTCAAAAGTTTTTATCGGAGCTTCACAAAATCATATAAATTGACCTAGTGCACCATTTTTGATGCATTTTTGATTCGTTTTGCTTAATAATTTGAACTGTTTCTGACTCATGTGTCTAAAAATGAAGACAGCATGAGTTATTAATGATTCAATTCGTTGTTTGCTCAGTTATTTCTTTTTTCTACTTTAAAATCTAATTTTAGTGAAATTGTTCTAATCAATCTCATTGATTTAAGAAAAAAATAAGTTTTTTTGTTTATATTTTATTTCTTATTCTTATATGATTTGGCATACTTCTTGCTTCAATCTTATGTGTGCACAATAAATTACATTATTTAAGTTATTAAGAAAGGAGTAATAAAATGAAACCATTAGAAGGAATTAAGGTTGTAGACTTTACGCAAGCCCATGCAGGCAGCTTGGCTACCATGCTATTAGCTGACTTCGGTGCGGAAGTTATTAAAATTGAACGCGCTGGGGTGGGTGATATGGCCAGATACTGGGTACCCATAAAGGACGGCAACAGCGCTTACTATACTTATTTAAACCGAGGTAAAAAAAGTATTGGACTGAATGCTTCTACTGATGAGGGTAGAGAAGTTATTTTTAAATTAATCAAGGATGCAGATGTTCTTTGTGAAAATTTTAAGTATGGCAGTATGGAAAGAATGGGATTAAGCTATGAAGAAATTAAGAAAATCAATCCTAATATTATATTTGCCTCTTTAAATGGCTTTGGTCAAACAGGCCCAATGAAGAATGTAATCGGTTTGGATTTGCAGATGCAGGCAATGAGTGGTTTTATGGATAGAACTGGTTTTCCTGACGGCCCTCCTACAAAAGCAGGCCCTGCTATGGGTGATCAGTTGAGTGGTACTTATATGGCTACAGCAATTATGCTGGCTTTAATTAGCAAAAAGAAAACAGGAGAGGGTCAGAGAATTGATATTTCAATCTTGGATAGTTTGTTCTCTATTTTGGAAGCAGCCCCAATGACATACTGTTTAAAAGGGGATGTGCCTTTGCGTGTTGGTAACTCCTACCCTTCGATTTCTCCTTATGATACCTTAAAAGCAAATGATGGTTATGTTTCCATAGGTATCTCCACAGACCGTCAATGGGAAAAATTCTGTGATGCTTTGGGCATGAATGACTTAAAGGCAGACGAACGCTATAAAACAAACGAATCTAGAGGAGATTATTACGAAACAGGCTTAAAGGATGCTCTTGAAGCAGTTACTTCAAAGATGTCTAAATTTGAAATTGAAAGAGTACTCAGAGAAGCAAGATTAGCTTGCGGTGCTGTTTACACTGTTTCCGAAGCTATGGAAAGCGAACAAATTAAAGCTCGTAATATGCTGGTAACAGTCGAGGATAAGGCTTTGGGAGCAGTTACAATTCCTGGCACTGTGATTAAAATGTCTGAGACCCCTGGCGGTTTTGTAGAAGGTGCACCATTACTAGGTGAACACACACAATATTATCTGAAAAATTTGGGCTATACCGACGAAGAGATTAAAGTGTTGTTAGATAATAAAATTATTGAAATAGCTTAATGGAGAGAGGAGAGGAAAAAATGAAAGTATTGGAAGGCGTAACCGTAATCGACTTTACACAGGCATATAGTGGCCCATTTTGTACCATGCAGCTTGCAGATTTTGGCGCAAGAGTCATAAAAATTGAAAGAAGTGGTATTGGCGATCAGTCCAGAGAGTGGACACCCTTTAAGGATGGACACAGTGGCTACTATGCAGCAATTAACAGAAATAAAGAAGGCGTTTCTCTTGACATTAATACCGAAGAGGGAAAAGAAATTATTAAGCGCATGGTAAAGGATGCAGACATTGTTGTTGAAAACTTTAAAGTGGGCACATTAGATAAAATGGGACTTGGCTATGAAGAGTTAAAGAAGATAAATCCAGAAATTATTTTTGCTTCTATTTCTGGTTTTGGTCAGAATGGCCCATTGAAGGACTTGGCCGCTTATGATAACGTAGTACAGGCTATGAGTGGTATTATGGAAATGACAGGTTTTCCTGATGGCGTTCCTACAAAGGTTGGCCCTGCCATTGGCGATAACTTCACAGGCTTAACAATGGCATTTGCCATTCTTATGGCTTATTTTAACAAATTGAACACAGGAAAAGGACAAAGATTAGATGTTGCAATGATGGATACTATTTTCGGTATTTTGGAAAGCCCTATTCTCTTTAAGACTTTGTTAAATGAAGAAACTAGTCGTGTTGGTAACAGTGATGTTACTCTGGTTCCCTACGATGTATATCCATGTAAGGATGGCTATTTCTCCGCAGGTTTACCTGGTGAAGCAGGCTGGGATAGATTCTGCGAAGCCATTGAAATGCCTGAATTGATTGAAGATCCAAGGTTTATTACAAATGATTTGCGGTGTCAAAATTATGCAGTAGTAACACCGATTATTACTGAATTCTTCCTTAAGAAAACAAAGGCGGAATTGGCTGAGATTTTTACTTCTTACAAAATTCCCAATGCCCCTGTTTCTACTATACCGGATTTGATGCATCATCCTCAAATCGAAGCGAGAGAAATGCTTGTTGAGATGGTTGATCCCGGTGTAGGAAAATACCTAGCAATTAATAATCCTATGAAGTTGGATAAAACACCTGCAGTAATGGCTTTTGGTGCTCCCCTTTTAGGACAGGATACCGAAAAGGTGCTTAAGGATTTTGGTTATACAGACGAGCAAATTAAAGCATTTGCTGAAAAAGAAGTGATCTAACGTTATTTTGGAAAAGCTCTCCGCCTTTTGGCGGAGAAAATTCCATTTATTTTACAAGTATCGAATACTGTAAAAAAGATTAAATAGTTCATTACATATAGTCTAAGGTGGTTTTTTTAACAAATAAGGACTTGGTTTAGAGTTGGTGACTTAGATATCTTTTCCCTAATCACCATTATTTGAGGAGGAGGCTAATTATGAGTAGTCCGAATAACAAAGGAAAGCTTTCGGAAAAATATGAAATTGGTTTAATGGTAGTAAGCATTGCGATTATCGCTGCAGTTGTTATTGGTTTAACCGTGTTCCCTGAACAAGGTGTTGCCGTTGCAAACTCTATTATGAAGCTGATTACAAGAACATTTGGTTCCACAATTCAGGTATTTTCTTTAGGTATAATTATATTCTTGATTGGTATGTGCTTTACAAAATATGGAGATATTCGTTTTGGCAATAAAAAGCCCAAATATTCAAACTTAAGCTGGATTGCAATGATGTTTTTCTGTGGAAACGGCGCGGGTACTGTTTATTGGGCATTTTTGGAATGGGGTTATTATTATAATGCCCCCCCTCAGCTAAACGGTGTGCCTGTAAGTGATGCAATGGCTTATGAATTGTCTACGGCCTACAATTTCTTCCACTGGGGCCCCACGGCATGGGCGTTGTTGTGTATATTTACATTACCTTTTGCTTATCATTACTACATCAAAAAGGATGATGAGCTAAAGTTTAGTGCATTATGCAAATATACTGTTGGTGAAAAAAGGGCAAAAGGTTTATTTGGCAAGTTTATTGACTTTCTTTTTATTTTTGCGGCTGTGGGCTCCATCAGTATTACTGCGGGTACCTCTGCTTCAACCATTGCGGCAGGCATTGCAAATTTAATTGGAATTCCTTATTCCTTTGCTCTATCCGTAATTGTGTTACTTGGTGTTGCAGTTCTCTATTCCATATCTTCCATGATTGGTATTGAAAAAGGTATGAGGAAAATCAGTGACTTCAACGTATATTTCTGCATGATTTTGTTGTTATTTATCCTGATTGTAGGGCCAACAAGCAAAATGATTAACTCTATCATCAATGCCATTGGTTTGATGGGCTCTGAGTATATCCGTATGAGCCTTTGGACAGACCCCATTGCCCAGACTGGATTCCCTCAGGACTGGACATCCTTCTACTGGATTTACTGGTTTGTATTTGGGCCTTTTACTGGTTTGTTTGTGGCAAAAATCTCCGAAGGCAGAAAAGTAAAGGAAATCATTGCCAATATGTTAATTAGCGGTTCCACTGGATTGTTCCTTTTCTTTGGTATTGTTGGTACATATCAGCAGCAAATGAAATTGGAAGGCGTTTTGGATGTTCCTGGTATGTTGGCTAGCGGACATGGAGAGGAAATTGCAACAGCAACGATTAATTCATTACCTTTCCCTAGGGTGGTCATGGTTTTATATCTAATTGTTATCATTCTTTTCCTTGCAACAACACTTGATGCTTGTTCCTTTACTTTATCATCAACGGTTTCCAAAAAGCTGAAGGGTGAAGAAGAACCCAATAAGCTTTTGAAGTTTGCATGGTGCATTATTTTGGTTGGTATTCCAATTGGTGTTTCTTATATTGGTACAGATATTAACACCATTAAATCTATCGTATTAACAACAGGGTTGCCACTTGTCGTTATACTTTTTGTAGTATACTATGGATTTATGAGAGAAATGATTAAAGATTTTGGGAAGAAATCTAAAGAGCAAATTATTGAGGAAAGCAGATTTGAGGAAACGGAAGCTTAGTTTTCCAAAGTAAGAAACCACAAGAAATCGGCTTTTTATATTGCCGGTTTCTTGCGATTTCATTTTGATTAGATTAGTTAAAGTATGTAACGTAGAGAGGAAGTTCTATTGTGATTCTGGAAAATTCTTTTCAATTCAATGAATTTATTGCATTAATTGATAATGTCTATGATGAAATATTTATTTGGGACAGTGAAAGAAGAGTTGTGTATGCAAATAAGGCTTGTTATAGGCACTACGGTCTGATGCCCGAGGATATCATCGGAAAAACACTGGAAGAATTAAGCAGTAGAGAGCGCCTTTGGTGGCCTTCTTGTGTTCCGGCTACAATGGAGACAAAGGAGCCTTATTTTCAAAAACAAAGAACTTTCCTTGGTGTCAATATTGTTACAATTTCTGTTCCCATCCTTGATGAATACAGCAATGTGAAATATGTGGTACAAAGCGTACGGGATGATAATGAAGTTTTGCTAAAATCTCTGTCAGTACTCATGGGTATTGAGGCGGAAGAAAAAATAGAATGTACAAAAATCATTGCCCAAAGCTCTGTTATGAAAGAAACAATAAAATTCATAGATAAGATTGCAAAAACAAAAGCGCATGTTCTTATTTTGGGGGAAACGGGAACTGGCAAAAGCCTTTTTGCAAAATATATTCATGAAAAAAGTGATAGAAAAAATAAACCCTTTATTAACATTAACATTGCCAGCCTCAGTCCAACCGTGATTGAATCAGAGCTTTTTGGTTATAAAAAGGGAGCATTTACAGGGGCGAGTAGGGAAGGCAAAAAGGGAATTTTTGAGTTGGCTACAGGAGGCACCCTTTTTTTAGATGAAATCGGGGAGCTGCCCTATGATTTACAGGCTAAATTTTTGCATGTCCTTCAAGAAGAAGAAGTTCTTCCTGTGGGTGGTACGAAGCCAATAAAGCTCGATATCCGTATCATTTGTGCAACGAATTGTGATTTGGAAAAAATGATTGAGGCTGGACGCTTCCGTGAGGATTTATTTCATAGGCTAAATACTTTTGATGTGACGATTCCTCCTTTAAGAAAGAGAATGGAAGATATTAAGGCTTTAACCACACATTATTTAAGTGTAAATAATAAAAAATATGATAAGAGCGTCTTTTTATCAGATTCTGTTTTAGAGGTTTTTCAAAAATATAAGTGGTCTGGAAATGTTCGAGAACTTTCCAATGTGATTGAACGAGGTGTTATTATGGCTGATGGAGATAGCATTGAGGTCACGAATCTCCCGGAAAGCTTCTTTAGCATTGGCAATATGGTGAAACCGGATCAGGAAAGCTGTCCAATGGTACCTTTTGATTTGGCAGTTGAGGAGTATGAAAAAAAACTGATAATCAGTGCTTTCAAAAAATACAAAAG
>JAEZPX010000225.1 GCA_023413275.1 Bacillota bacterium
TTTATTCTTTTTGTGTTTATAGCTGTATTTACAACTGTTTTTGGTAGAATCGTTTATCTAAAGGTAGTTCATGGAGAAGAATATGAAGCTGCTGCAAAAAATCAGCAGATTAATCGTTATGATGCAGTTATTGCGGCCAACAGAGGTAGTATCCTCGACAGAAACGAGCAAGTGCTTGCAATTTCCACGGCTGTGTATAACGTTGTTCTTGATCCTTTGGTTTTAGCCGAAAATAAAGAAGCCGAACAAGAAAAAACGTTAACAACATTGTGTCAAAAATTTCCTGAATTGGACTATGCGACCCTAAAAGGGTACATTACTGAAAACCCAACAACAGGAAAAATAAACTTACCTAATCACTGGAAATACTTAGTGAAAGAGATTGATCGTTCCTTAAAAGAGGAGCTAGAAGCTCAAAAATTAAAGGGGGTTTATTACGAGAAGACAACAAAACGCTCATATCCCTTGAAAACGTTGGGTTGTCACTTGTTGGGCTTCATTCGAGGGGATGCCCAATGGGGCATTGAAGGCAAATATGGTGACTATATGGTTGGTACGCCGGGACGCTCTTTTATTCTCTATGATGGTGCTGATGGGGTTTCTTATCAGGACTATCCTGCAAAAGATGGTGATACTGTAATCACTACAATTGACTACACCATTCAGCAGTATGCGGAAGAAGCCGTGGCAGAGACTGCCGCCCAGTGGCCTGCAGATCATATTGCTTCAATTGTAATGGATCCCAATACAGGAGAAATCATTGCTTTAGCCGAATCCAATCCCTTCGATTTAAATCAGCCGGGAACTCCTCTGCAGACTGAAACAGACCCTGCATTTAAGACTGCATGGGAAGCAAAGAGTAGCAAAGAACAGATGGATTATTTAAATAATATGTGGAAAAACTTTAGCATCAGCAGTACGTATGAGCCAGGTTCCATTTATAAGCCATTGGTGGCGGCTGCTGCTCTGGAGGAAGGGGTCATTACGCCACAAACAACATTTTATTGTGGTGGTTCCTTAGATGTAAGTGGTACGCCAATCCACTGTCACTTAAGAACGGGACATGGCACTGTGAATGTAAAAGATATTTTAGCACAGTCTTGTAATGTGGGTATTATTCAGATTGCCCAGAAGCTAGGAGCAGAGAAAGTATACCGATATCAGATGGAGTTTGGTTTCGGTAAAAAAACGGGCATCGATTTACCCGGTGAAGAAGATGCTTCAAAAGTGCTACATTCTTTATCAGGCATCGGCCCTACAGAATTGGCTACTATTTCCTTTGGGCAGACATTTAACTGCACCACGATTCAAATTATTACAGCATTTTCTGCTTTAATAAACGGGGGTAACATCATGAAACCCTATGTTGTTTCTCAGGTGGTCGATCCCAATGGCGATGTGGCATATGAAAATAAACCGGAGGTTGTGCGGCAGGTTATTTCCAAAGAAACCTCTGACTATTTGCGCATTGCACTCAAGGCAACTGTAGAAGAAGGAACCGGTAAAAAAATTCAAATTCCAGGTTATTCCATTGGATGTAAAACAGGTACCGCAGAGCAGGGCTCCAGAGATAGAGATGACCTCTGGACGTTGACGCATATGGCATATTTTCCTGCCGAAAATCCAAAGTATATTATCCTTTCGGTAATTCATCTTCCTGAGGCTTATGTGGATGGCGTACAAAGCACTGCTCCCATGACGAAGGCTTTGATGGAAAAGATTATAAAGTACAAAAACTTGGAACCCACGGAAAAAACACAGGATGCAGCAACATTGACCACCAAGGCAACCGTCAAGCTACCTGACTATGTTGGAAGTTCCGCATATGACGTTGTGTCCGATTTGGATGGAAAAGAATTAACCTATAAAGTAGTGGGTACAGGCAATACTATTACAAATCAGGTGCCTAAGGGTGGCACACAAGTGGAAAAGGGCAGCGAAATCATTCTATATGTGGAAAAATCTGAAAAGGACGCAGGATCAGCGTCTGTACCAAATGTTGTTGGTATGACTTATGAGGAGGCAACGGCAGCTTTGAAAAAGGCAGGCTTTGAGGTGGTCTTTGAGGGTGAAACCGACGGAGTTGTGTCTTCTCAGAATCCCAAATATGGAGTATCAGCGGCAAAGGACACTGAAATCAAAATAGAGCTTACAAAAAAGGCTGAAGAAAAAAAGAACTCCACGCAAGGTGAATAATAAATTATGAATGATAGATTTTTCTATACTTGACTTTCTGAATTAAACGCATACACGCCCTGTTTTTTCCATATATTTTTTATAAATGGAGAAGGCAGGGATGTTTTTCATGGAAAGACCACCTATTGGGGTTAAAAAAAAGCTGCTGGTTTTTTTGTTTGGAGCAATGTTTGGTTTTACTTTATTGCTCGGCAGAATTATTTATATTGAGCTGTTCCGTTCCCAGCAGTGGCAGGAAATGGCCTATGAACAGCAAACAAGAGATAGGCTGATTATGCCGAAAAGAGGCAGTATTTTGGATAGAAATGGTGTGGGAATTGCGTTGACGGAAACGGTAAATGCTGTTAGTGTTATTCCAGTACAAGCAAAAGATAAAGAAAAGACTGCTTCTTATCTGGCAGAAAAGCTAGATTTAGATTATGAGACCGTTTTAAAAAAGGTTCAGGAGAAAGTGGCATTGGTCAGAATAAAAACCAAGGTTGATAGTGAGCTGGCGGCGGAGATTCGTAAGGCAGAAATTCCTGGTGTCATGGTGGACGAGGATGTAAAACGGGTATATCCTTTTTCAGAAATGGGTGCCCAAGTAATTGGTTTTGTGGGAAAGGACAATCAGGGTATTTTGGGCCTAGAGGCAAAATATGATGATATTTTAGAGGGAAAGCAAGGGAAGATTTTAACCCTTACTGATTCCAGAGGAAATGAAGTAGATAGTCAACAGGAACGAATTCCACCCGAAGATGGAAAAAATCTTGTGACAACCATTGATGTGGTACTACAACAATATGCAGAGCAAACCATTGCCAAAGCAGTGGAGACAAAGGATGCAGATCATGGACTAATCATTATCTTAAATCCGCAAAACGGTGAAATATATGCTATGGCAAATTATCCGTTTTTTGACTTGAATGATCCTTTTACCATTAATGATGATGCCCTGGCGAAAGTTTGGAGTACCCTGTCAGAAAAGGAGCGAAATGACTATTTGAATGCAATGTGGCGAAATACTGCCATTAATGATACCTATGAGCCAGGCAGTACCTTTAAAATTGTCACCTCAGCGGCGGGACTTGAAGAGGGTGTGGTAACGCCGGAAAGCACCTTTCAATGCAATGGATTTTATATAGTTGGCGATAGACGAATTAAATGCTGGCGTTTTCCCCGTACGCATGGTACGGAGACTTTTATTCAGGGCGTACAAAACTCCTGCAACCCCGTTTTTATGCAGGTTGCTGAGAGAGTAGGTGCAGAAAAGTTTCTGAATTATATGAAGAAATTCGGTTTTGACCAAAAAACAGGTGTAGACCTTGCCGGTGAAGCGGTGGGCATTATCCACAAGCTTGAAAATATTGGTCCAGTTGAGCTTGCAACCATGAGCTTTGGCCAGTCTTTTCAGATTACACCGTTACAGCTTCTAAGAGCGGCATCATCCATTGTAAATGGCGGCAATCTTGTGACCCCTCATTTTGCAAAGGGAATTGCCGATGAGGATGGAAACATGGTTGAGGAATTTCAATATGAAAAAGGGGAACAGGTTATTTCAAAGGAAACCTCTGAAACAATGAAGATGATACTGGAGAGTGTAGTATCTCAGGGAACTGGTAGCAAGACTTACATTCCTGGATATCGTATTGGCGGCAAAACAGCCACATCGGAAAAGCTGCCACGTAAAAGTGGTAAATATATTGCGTCGTTTATGGCTTTTGCGCCAGCTGAAAATCCTCAAGTAATGGCGCTGGTTTTAATTGATGAGCCAAAGGGTGTTTATTATGGTGGTACTGTAGCAGGCCCTGTTATGCAGGAATTGATGAAGAATACTTTACCATACATAGGAGTTGAACCGGTTTATAGCGAAAAGGAAGCCCAAGAGGCGGCTAAGGAGCAAGCCACTATGCCTGATGTGGTGGGTATGACTTATCAGGAAGCAAAAAATACGTTGCAAAAAGAGGGGTTATCCGTTAGTGCTCGTGGAGAAGGAGAAAGTGTTCAAAGGCAATTACCCCCCTCTGGAGAAACCATAAATAAAGGAACCCAAGTAATTGTTTATTTAGAGTAATTAGAAAGAATTTAAAGCGTTTTCTACATAAGAAATTTTTTTCGGATGAAAGAAAAAGCTCAGAAATGGTAAAAATAATTGGTAGATTAGCGTAAATGTGGTATACTTTTCCCTGCGTGATTTTTTATCGTAGACAAAGTAAAATTTTGTATTTAAAGGAAAAGGTACCACATTTACGAAGTTTCCAAGTTTTATGATTTTTTACTTTGTACCATTCAAAAATATTCTTTTACAATCTCATAGGAATAAACAAGATGTATTTTATAAAAAATGGGATGAAACACGAAAAAAATATTGTAATTACCGCTCATTGTATTTAAAATGATGAAGTGATTTTACAAAAATGTTTTTACTGACGACAAAAGCTTTCCTCACATATGCCGAAGGCTGGCAATCGTTTAACCAAAGGAGGAAACAGCAATGGAATTGCAAAAGCTGTTAGAGGGGGTTTCCTATAAGATATTGCAGGGAAATCTATCCATTGAAGTGGAAAAAATTGAGTATGACTCCCGAAAGATTCTTGCGGGAGATGTTTTTGTGTGTGTTACCGGTTTTCAGGTGGATGGGCATAAATTTGGGGCAAAAGCAGTAGAAAACGGGGCAGTTGCTTTGATTTGTGAGCATTTACCAGAGGGAATCGGCGGGGAAGTTTCAGTTATACTGGTGGAGAATGCCCGTGAGGCCTTGGCCTTTATGGCGGTAAATTATTATAACAAGCCTTCTGAAAAAATGCATGTTGTTGGTGTTACCGGTACAAACGGAAAAACAACTACCACATATTTAATTAAGTCGGTATTAGACCATATGGGAAAAAAAGTTGGTGTTGTGGGAACCATTGAGAATCGTATCGGTGACCGAATACTCCATACAGAGCGTACTACCCCAGAATCAAAGGAGCTGCAGGAATTACTGGACACAATGGTGAAAGAGGATGTAAGCCATGTGGTTATGGAGGTTTCCTCCCATTCCTTAGATCTGCATAGGGTAGATGGCATTGCATATGAAATTGGAATTTTTACAAATTTAACCCAAGACCATTTGGACTACCATAAAACCATGGAGAATTATAAAGAAGCGAAATCCAAACTATTTCAACGGGCGAAAAAAAGTGTAATCAATATGGATGATGCCGCTGGAAGCTTTATGAAGGATAAGGCGACTGGTCAGGTATTGACCTTTTCTGTTGATAATGCCGCTGATTTACAGGCAAAAGATATAGAAATCACTGCTGAGGGTACGGACTTTTCCTTGTCTTGGGATAAAAAAGAATATCATGTCCATTTGAGTACCCCAGGTAGATTTAGTGTTTACAATGCCTTGGGTGCCATAGGAGCATGCTTGCTATTGGAAATTCCCATGGAGGATATTATAACAGGGCTTCAAAAAAATCATGGGGTAACTGGTCGCTTTCAAGCTGTGCGCAGCAAAAAAGGATACCAAGCAGTTGTGGATTATGCTCATACACCGGATGGGTTGGATAATATTTTAAAAACTACCCGTGAGTTTGCCAAAGGGCGCATAATTACTATTTTTGGTTGTGGTGGTGACAGAGATAAAACAAAACGACCAATCATGGGGGAAATTGCAGGCAATGGTTCCGACTATTGTATTATTACCTCGGATAATCCCAGAACAGAAGACCCTCTAACCATTTTAAATGAGGTGGAGGTAGGGATGAAGAAAACAACTTGTACCTATGAAAAAATTGCTGACAGAGGTGAGGCGATTTTTAAAGGGGCAAAAATGGCAAAGGCCGGTGATGTGATTATCATTGCTGGGAAGGGACATGAAACTTATCAGATTTTTAAAGACTGCACCATTCATTTTGACGATATGGAAGAGATACGAAAGGCTTTTGGTGAGGATTGCTTATGAAAAAAATGACCATTGGAGAAATCATTGAGGCAACAAATGCACAGATAATTGCAGTGGACGGTCTGGATGAAGTTTTAAATAAAACCATTTCCCATATTACACAGAATTCTAAGGAAGTAACAAAGGACAGTCTATTTTTTGCAGTACAGGGAGAGCGTGTGGATGGGCATCAGTTTATTGAGGAATGCTTTGAAAAGGGCATTGCCGCTTGTTTGTCCTCCAAGGTAATCGCTCCGAAAAAAAGTAGCGTATTGCTTTTGGTTCCCGATGTAAAAAAGGCTCTGCTGAAATTGGCGGCACATTATAGAAATAAATTTAATATTCCTTTTATTGGAATTACTGGGAGCGTAGGAAAAACCACAACAAAGGACATGGTGGCTTCTGTTTTGGGACAGAAATATGATGTTCTCTGGACACAGGGGAATTATAACAATGATATTGGTGTTCCTTTGACATTATTCCGCTTGGAGGATCATCATGAAATTGCGGTGATCGAAATGGGTATGAATCATTTCGGCGAAATTCATGCATTGGCAGAGGTGGTTCGCCCGCAATTAGGGTTGATTTCTAATGTCGGTGTTGCTCATATTGAGTATTTGGGTAGTAGAGAGGGCATTTTGAAGGCCAAATGCGAGATGTTTGATTTTATGCCAAAGGATGGCGTTGCGCTTTTAAATGGAGATAATGATATGCTCAGCACGTTAGAGGGGAAGCTTCCTCAAAAATTGCGCTGGTTTGGCATTGACAATAAAAAAGATATTTATGCGGATCATCTGGAGCTTATGGGAATGGAAAAAACCAAATGCACCATTCATACCCCCGTGGGTTCTTTTGATACAATCATACCCATGGCGGGAGAGCACATGGTCTTGAATGCCTTATCTGCGGTTACGGTAGGTCTTGAGATGGGTCTAAGTTTTGCAGAAATAAAAGAGGGCATTGAGAATTTTGTACCAACGAAAAACCGAATGAACATTATGAAGCTGGAAAATGGTATAACTGTTTTAAATGATGTTTATAATGCGAACCCCGTATCCGTGAAGGCGTCACTGAATATTCTTGCAAATGCAGATGGTCGTAAAGTGGGAATTTTAGGATTTATGGGTGAACTGGGTGATTATGCATCTCAAATGCATAAAGAAGTTGGTGCCTATGCCGCAGAAAAAGAAATTGATCTCCTTTTTTGTATAGGCAAATTCAATGTTGAAATGATGCAAGGGGCAAAAAACAGTGGACTCAAAGAAGTTTATTGTTTCGATAGTCAAGAGGATTTTTGGAACGAAGGTTTGGCAATGTTGAAAAAGGGGGATGCCGTTTTGGTGAAGGCATCCAGAAGCATGGCATTGGAAAAAACCGTAGAAAAAATACAGGGAGTGAACTAAAGTGGGGTCTTTGGAACAGGCGGTATACGCAATCATTATATCTTTCGTGGTGGGGGTTATCCTTTGTCCGGTTATGATTCCTATGCTGCATAGATTAAAGTTTGGGCAAAATGTAAGGGATGATGGACCTCAAAGCCATTTACTAAAGCAAGGAACACCAACTATGGGCGGCATTGCATTTTTAATTGCATTTGCCATAGCAGCAGGCTTTTTTATGAAAGGTAATACCGATGGTACGGTTATTGTTTTGGTAACGGTATGTTATGGCATTATTGGTTTTTTGGATGATTATATCAAAGTTGTGAAGAAACGATCTCTAGGACTGCGGGCGATGCAGAAAATATTGCTCCAGCTCATTGTGACAGGCGGTTTTTGTTGGTATGTGTTTGTTAGTGGTATTGGCACGGATGTATATATTCCTTTTGGACATGGCGCAACAATAGATTTGGGAATCCTTTTTGTACCGTTTTTATTTGTTGCAATACTAGGCACAGTAAATGGGGTTAACTTAACCGATGGTTTGGATGGTCTGGCGGGGGGGGTAACTCTAATTGTTGCAGCTTTTTTTGCAGTTGTGGCTTGGGCTGCAGGTAGTACAGTATCACCCATTTGTGGAGCAATTATCGGTGGGCTGCTTGCATTTTTGATTTTTAATTCCTATCCCGCAAAGGTTTTTATGGGAGATACAGGTTCTCTTGCCTTAGGTGGATTTATTGCCTCTACGGCTTTTATATTGAAAATGCCAATTTTTATTTTAATTGTAGGATTTATTTATCTTTTGGAATCCATCAGCACAATGCTTCAGGTTGGTTATTTTAAGCTTACAAAACGTAAATATGGCGCAGGAAAAAGATTGTTTAAAATGGCACCCTTTCATCATCATTTAGAGCAGAGCGGTTGGAGGGAAACAAAGGTTGTCACACTGTTTTACGTGGCAACGGCAATGCTTTGTTTAATTGGTTTTTTGGGTTGTGACGGTATATTTTAATAGGGTTTTTCTAAGAAAAAATGTTGTTTATTTCAAAGCGTTGCATTAGTAAAGATTAAAATATGGTTTACATCAATCATAAATGTTCTATAACTTTAATATTTTGCATAAAATTCGCAGGATATGGAAGTTTCATAATAGAACGATAGGATAATATTTGGCTGAAAAAGTATTTTGTTTTGCTGAAAACTTTCGGAAAGAGGGAATCTAAATTGGACTATAAGGATAAAAAAGTTTTGGTCTGCGGTATGGCGAAAAGCGGCATTTCTGCTGCCAAGCTTTTAAATACACTAGGGGCGAATGTTACCCTTCAGGATATGAAAAAGAGAGAGGAAATAAAAGACTTTCAGCTTTTTGAGCAAGAAGGAATTTCCCTTTTTCTGGGAGGAAATCCGAATGAAATTGTTTTGAATCAGGATTTGATTGTGCTAAGCCCAGGGATACCCTGCGATCTCCCTTTTATTCTTAAGGCAGAGGCTGGTGGGATTCCTGTTATTGGTGAGGTTGAATTGGCATATTCTCTTACGCCCTGTCCTGTCACAGCAATTACAGGTACAAATGGAAAGACGACGACAACTACCCTTGTGGGTCAGATTATGCAGGTGGTAAAGCCTAATACGGCGGTAGTAGGGAATATTGGTGTTTCTTACAGTGGTGAGGTTTCACGATTGACGAAAAATGATTGGGTAGTGGCAGAAATCAGTAGTTTCCAGATGGAAAAGGCAAAAGCATTTTCTCCCCACATCAGTGCGGTATTGAATATTTCACCTGATCACTTAAATCGTCACAAAACTATGGAAAATTATATTTCTATGAAGGAACGAATTTTTGGAAATCAGACGGAAAAAGATTTTTGCATCCTAAATTATAGTGATGCGGTGTGCCGGAAGATGGCGGCAAAAACAAAGGCGAGAGTATTTTTCTTCAGCAGTCAAGAGTCTTTAGATGAGGGGATTTACCTAGAAGACGATATGATTTGTATTCGCTGGGATGGCATACAGGAAAATTTAATTTCAGTTCATGACCTACAAATACTGGGCATTCATAATTATGAGAATGCTATGGCAGCGGCAGCAATGGCTATTGTCGCAGAAGTACCTTTGGCTATTATTAGAGATGTTTTGAAAAATTTCTGCGGCGTTGCCCATAGAATTGAGTATGTTGCTACGGTAGATGGCGTAGATTATTATAATGACTCTAAAGGAACCAATACGGACGCTTCTATCCGTGCAGTGCTTGCAATGAGAAAGCCCATTATTTTGATTGGCGGAGGCTATGATAAGGGTGTATCCTTTGATGAATGGACGAAGCTTTTTCCTGGTAGAGTGAAGCATCTTGTTTTAATTGGTGTTACAGCGCAGCAAATTAAAGCATCTGCGGAGAAATTTGGGTTCACTGATATTTCTATCTGCGAAACTTTTGAGGAGGCTGTTAATCTTTGCAGAGAATCATCCAATGAAGGGGATTGTGTCTTGCTTTCCCCTGCATGTGCCAGCTGGGGGATGTTTGATAATTATGAACAGCGAGGAGATATGTTTAAAGAGCAAGTAAAGGGATTTAGATCTTAGGGCGCTGTCCCTAAAACCCAACAAAGGCTAAGACCTTAGGGACGCTGTCCGTATAACCAACAAGGGAAAAGACCTTAGGGACGCTGTCCCTAAAACCTAGCAAGGGCTTTGCCCTTGACCCAAAATGGAAAACTTTGTTTTCCAAGGAGAGGTATTGAATATTGAATGATTCAACAAAACGTAGTTTTTCAAAAATGGTTCAAGGGATGAAATCCCTTTGGGAGACTGAGGCAGAGTCTCAAGGGCTAAGACTTTTGTGTCGTTTGAGGAGAAGTATTTAAATATTGAATGTATTCCACATAAACGTAGTTTTTGAAAAAGGGTCAAGGGGTGAAACCCCTTGCGGAGATTGAGGCAGAGCCTCAAGGTCTAAGACCTTTCATATGGGCTCAAGATTTTAACTAAAATCGGAAGAAACGGAGTGAGGAAATGGGAAGAGGGTATAGCCAAAGGAAGGGTTCAACAGCAAAAAGAAAACGAATTAAACCCGATTCCTTCGATTTCACGGTTTTGTTCGTGGCATTGACACTAATGCTATTTGGTGTTGTAATGATTTTTAGCGCTAGCTACTACACAACCATGACCGGTGCCAAATATAATTATGATATGTTTTTTTTCTTAAAACGACAAAGTGTTTGGGTGGTTTTGGGTATCGTCGCAATGGTATTTTGCATGAATATTCCGTATAATTTCTGGAAGCGCTTTGCTCTTCTGGCTTATTGGGCTTCGAATGTTTTCTTGCTTTTGCTGCCGTTTATCGGGATTGAGGCCGGTGGTCAGAAACGCTGGCTTGGAGTAGGTATGCTGCAGTTTCAGCCGTCAGAATTTACAAAATTGGCTTTAGTCCTATATTTTTCCCAATACATTGTCAGTCATAGACAGGAGTTGGCAAACTTTAAGGGTTTTGTTAGGGCGCTGATGGTTTTGGCTTTGCCTGTAGGGTTAATTGCAATTTCAAACTTCTCTTCCGCTTTGTTGATTCTGTTGATGGGTCTGACTATGTTGTTCATCGGCAGTCCTAAAATTTGGTACTTCGTTGCAGGTGCAGGTGCAATTATTCCGGCAGGTGTGCTTGCAGTTGTTTTATTCCCATATCGCCTAAGCCGAATTAGGATATGGTTAGACCCTTGGTCTGACCCCACAGGAAAAGGCTTTCAGACTATACAGGGACTTTACGCTGTTGCATCCGGTGGGATTTTTGGTCTTGGTTTGGGGCAAAGCAGACAGAAAACCTTCGTACCCGAGTCTCATAATGATATTATTTTTGCAATTATTTGTGAAGAGTTGGGGATTATCGGGGCAGCTTTGGTCATTATTCTGTTCGCAGTTTTAATTTGGCGTGGTATCAAAATTGCCATGAATGCCAAAGATACATATGGAACATTGATGGCCACCGGCATTACATCAGTCATTGCATTTCAGGCAATTATCAATATCGGTGTTGTAACAAATACCATACCAAATACAGGGCAGCCGTTGCCCTTTATCAGCTATGGTGGTACATCACTATTATTTTTGACTATTATGATAGGCTTGCTTTTGAATATTTCAAGATATCAAAAGGACTAAAAAGAAAACAGCACAGAATCCATAAGGGATTGTGCTGTTTTTTGTTTCAATAAATACAGGTATTCTCCTAGATGTATTGTGCACCTACAGAGGTATCCTATGTAGTACTAAAGGTCGAAAATACCTCCCACGTTAAGTACAAGAAATGTGGCATCGGAGCCTTGTTTTTCTCCAATATGTGAGAGTAGCTGAGGACCTGAGGTATTGAAACAGCTGGGAGGCAAATCTTTCATTGTTATTGTCTCCACCGCTAAAACCTCGTCAACGAGCAGCCCCAATAAAGAGTTTTGATTATCCCTAACAGTGACACACATGGTTTTGGTGTTATCACGGAATATTTTTTTTGTTTCGTCCAAAAGCTTTACAACTATATCTTTATATGTATGTGCATCTTGCTTAAGCTGATCCCGCAGACATTGCTCTCTTTCACAATCATTGCAATGACGGGGACAATCGAAAGCCAAATGAGCTGTTTCATGAAGTTTTTTATGTGGCTCATCAATTTTGCTTAAGTGGAATGCTATGGCATGGTTATTGGTTTGATAAGAATCGTACCATTTTCCAAAGGCGCATTTATGGGGATCGGTAGCCAAACGAAAGGTATCATCCTCCAAAAGGCAACGCTCCATTTCTTTCACCCAAAGAATATGGTCGTTTTTTCTTTGCTCTAACATAGTGTCAAAGGCATCTTGTTCCTGTTCAAGTGTTTTCAAACCCAATGCTGGTCTCAAATCTATAATGGGGACTACATTTCCCCTTGAATGAATGATGCCACGTTTTATAATGCTACTATCTGGCAACACGCTGACTGGTTCTTCTAATACAGAGATTGATTCAACATAAGAACTATCAATGGCATATAATTGTGATTCAAGCTTTAAGCTAAGCCAGAGGTTCGTTTTATCTAAAAATTCATCTTTTTGGTTCAGCATGTAGGATCACTCCTTTCTGTGTATCTAAATGATATATATTATATTCATCATACAACAAGTTTTACCATTTTTCAACTGTAATACACCTGAGAGTAGTAGACTGTTATTTGTATACTGTTTTCATTATAAGGATGATTAAAGTAAGAATATACCCTTCTCTGTGGATTAATTGAGATTTAACTGTATTTTGATAAAAAGATGCTTGACAAATTTAAAGGAATTGACTAAAATCTTGTGATATAGAAACTGCAAAAGACAGTGAAAAAGAGGAGTATGTATCGGATCATTGCCAGAGAGAAAGGGTCGTCGGCTGAAAACCCTTTTCAAAATAAGATACAGAAGGTAGCTTTTGAGTTGTTTTGCTGAAGGATTATTTCTGTGTAGGCAAAAACGGTTTACCCCGTTATCGGTTATTGAGTGTCTGCCTTTGGGCAGAAATTAAGGTGGTACCGCGAGCTTTCGTCCTTTTTTAGGGATGGAAGCTTTTTTTATTTTATCTATGTTAATGCTTTTTCTGAATCCATGAAAAGTGGAGTAGAAACAGAAAAATAAAAAAACATTTTATTTATACTGAAACCTTATTTATAAAAGAGCCGAGACATGGTTATAACAAACATAGATTAATCTTTGAAGTAAGAATTGATTCTATCAGAAAAAACAAACTGCATTGTTTGATGAAAAGAAATATTTTAGGAAAAATGAGGAGGAGAGTATTATGAAGGAATTGGCTAAAAGTTATGATCCATCAATTGTTGAAGAAAAACTCTATGAAAGATGGATGGAAAAGAAATATTTTCACACAGAGGTTGATAAAAGTAAAAAACCATTCTGTATCGTTATGCCACCCCCAAACATAACAGGGCAGTTGCATATGGGCCATGCCTTGGATAATACCATGCAAGACATCCTCATTCGTTGGAAAAGAATGGCGGGTTATAATGCATTATGGGTACCCGGTATTGATCATGCCAGTATTTCTACTGAATTAAAGGTTGTTCAAAAGATGGCTTCCGAAGGCTTGAGTAAGGATGATGTTGGCCGTGAAGGCTTCTTAGATCGTGCATGGGCGTGGAAAGAAGAATATGGTGGCATTATCTTAAATCAGCTGCGTAAATTAGGCTGTTCTTGCGATTGGGACAGAGTTCGCTTTACCATGGATGAAGGTTGTTCTGACGCGGTTCTGGAAGTATTCTGTAGATTATATGAAAAAGGCTATATTTATCGTGGAGAAAAAATTATTAACTGGTGCCCTGAGTGTCAGACCACAATTTCCGATGCTGAGGTAAATCATGTTGATTCTGCAGGACACTTTTATCATATTGATTACCCCATTGTAGGTTCTGATGAAAAACTGCGCTTGGCGACAACCAGACCCGAAACGATGCTGGGAGATACCGCTGTCGCTGTTCATCCTGAGGATGAAAGATACAAACACTTAATCGGAAAGAACTGTATTTTGCCTTTGTTAAACAAGGAAATACCTATTATCGCCGATGATTATGTTGACCGTGAATTTGGTACAGGTGTTGTAAAAATTACACCTGCTCATGACCCTAACGATTTTGAGGTTGGTCTGAGACATGATCTGCCTCGTATCAGTGTTATGAATGATGATGGCACAATGAACGATTTGGCCGGAGAATATGCAGGTATGGATCGTTATGCGTGCAGAGAAGCCATTGTTGCAAAGCTGAAGGAAGAGGGTTATTTGGTTCGTATTGAGGATATTACCCATGCTGTAGGGTGTCATGAACGCTGTAATGTTCCTATTGAGCCAATGATTAAATTGCAGTGGTTCGTAAAAATGGATGAAATGGCAAAGCCTGCTATGGAAGTGTATGAAAATCAGAAGCTGCGCTTTGTGCCAGACCGCTTTGGTAAGGTTTATATGCATTGGCTGGAAAATATTCGTGACTGGTGCATCTCTCGTCAGCTTTGGTGGGGACATCGCATCCCTGCATATTATTGTGCAGACTGCGGACATATCACTGTTGACAAGCATACTCCGGATAAATGTGAAAAATGCGGCTCAACGAATCTTAGACAGGATGAAGATACTTTGGATACATGGTTCAGCTCAGCTTTATGGCCTTTTTCAACCTTAGGGTGGCCTGAAAATACCGAGGAGATGAAACACTTCTATCCTACAAGTACTTTGGTTACAGGGTATGACATTATCTTTTTCTGGGTAGTAAGAATGGTATTTAGCGGCATGGAACAGATTGGTGAAATTCCATTCCATGATGTATTGATTCATGGACTGATTCGTGATGATCAGGGGCGGAAATTCTCCAAATCTTTGGGTAATGGTATCGATCCTCTTGAGGTCATTGCAAATTATGGTGCTGACCCTCTGCGTTTGATGCTCATTACTGGAAATGCACCCGGAAATGATATGCGCTTTTACTGGGAGAGACTGGAGAATTGCAGAAACTTTAGCAATAAAATTTGGAATGCAACTCGTTTCGTAATGATGAATCTGGATGAAAAAGTTGAAACAAAGCTTCTCATGTTAACTTCTGCAGATAAATGGATTCTTTCAAAGGTTAATACTTTGGCAAAAGAAGTTGCAGATAACATGGAGCATTATGAATTGGCGTTGGC
>JAEZPX010000061.1 GCA_023413275.1 Bacillota bacterium
TCCTAAATATGAAGCCTATTTGCATTTACTTTATTTTATGATTTAAATAAATACATTCTAATTGATTAGCCTACGTTCAGATTATCTTTAAGTACCGGAAAACTTATTTAGACACAAACTAAGTTCATTTAGCATTCTGTTTATATTGCATTTAAAGCCTGTTCAATATCATCAATCAAGTCATGTGCATTTTCCAACCCACAGGAGAAAAGAACCAAATCACCGGAAATTCCTGCCGCAACAAGCTCACTTTCATTCATTTGTCTATGGGTAGCGCTTGCAGGGTGCAGACAACAGGTTCTTGCGTCAGCAACATGGGTTGCAATGGAAGCAAGCTTCAGACCATTCATAAATTTTTCTGCCGCTTCTCTTCCGCCCTTAACTCCAAAGCTTACAACGCCACATGTACCATTTGGCATATACTTTTGGGCAGTTTCATAAAACTTATCACCTTCTAAACCGGGAAAAACTACCCATGAGATTTTATCACTTTCTTTTAAATACTTTGCTACAGTAAGGGCATTTTCACAATGACGAGGTACTCTTACATGCAGGCTTTCTAGTCCCAAATTTAAAAGAAAAGCCGTTTGTGGCGATTGAGATGCTCCAAAATCTCGCATGAGCTGAGCCGTTGCCTTGGTAATAAAAGCACCACCTTGACCGAATTTTTCCACATAAGTAATGCCGTGATAACTGTGGTCAGGGGTACAAAGACCTGGGAATTTTTCTGCATTTGCCTTCCAATCAAATTTACCCGAGTCTACGATACAACCACCTACACCTGCCCCGTGGCCATCGAGATATTTTGTTGTGGAGTGTGTAACAATATCTGCCCCCCATTCAAAAGGTCGACAATTTACGGGGGTTGCAAAAGTGTTATCAATCACCAAAGGTACGCCATGGGCATGAGCTGCATTCGCAAAGCGTTCAATGTCAAGAACTGTTAAAGCAGGATTCGCGATAGTTTCTCCAAAAACAGCTTTCGTGTTGGGTTTAAATGCGGCTTGCAATTCTTCATCCGTACAATCTGGGGCAATAAAAGTAAAGTCAACACCCATTTTCTTCATGGTAACGGAAAATAAATTAAAAGTTCCCCCATAAATTGTAGCGCAAGAAACAACGTGATCTCCGCAGGATGCAATGTTGAAAATAGCAAAGAAGTTGGCTGCCTGACCTGATGAAGTCAGCATGGCTGCTGTGCCACCTTCCATTTCACAAATTTTTGCCGCAACATAGTCACAAGTAGGATTTTGCAACCTGGAATAAAAATAACCATTTGCTTCCAAATCAAAGAGTTTACCCATTTCTTGACTGGTCTCATATTTAAACGTAGTGCTTTGAATAATTGGAATTTGTCTGGGTTCACCGTTTTGTGGTGTATAGCCGCCCTGTACGCATTTTGTTTCTATTCTGTAATCACTCATAATCTTCAAATCCTCCTTTTTTTCTGTCTGAAATTAAAAAACCCGTCTCAAAGATAAACTTTGAGACGGGATATTCCCGCGGTACCACTCAAATTGCATTATAAAAAATAATGCCACCTCTCAGGCTCAAACAAGCCCTATGCTTTTACGCAGCAATCACGGAAGGAGCCTACCGACATTTTCATGTTTTCGAACCTTCAGCTCAGAAGCCATAGGCATTAAGTATTTTTGTTATCGGTTTCCACCAAACCCGACTCTCTGTAAACGCAACAACTCAGCCCTCTTCGTCATAGCTTTTATATTTAATTTGTTTCATTATAGCACCTCAATTTTGTTTGTCAATAAAAACTTTTTAAAAACAGTAAAGTATGATGATCTTTACCAAGCCTTTTTTTCCTGGATACAAGCATAAACACGAAATAATAACCTTTTAAATATTTTTAAATCATAAGCAGCAGATGCTTCCAGAATTGAGCTTTTTTACGATAACCAAATTACCGCTTTACAAAAAAATACCCAACCGCTTGGGGACGAAGCAATTGGGTTTATCAATTTTTATTGCTACTTAGTATTTTTCTAAAAAACTCCTTTTCCCCAACTCTATTGTAGCAAAGGTTGGATTTGTATACCATCAAATGCAAATTCTAAAGTTGGTACAATCAATTCTGTTCTGGCTATCATAGATTTGGGCTTTCCTTCATAGTTATCCTGTTGGAAGGGAACAAAATAAATGCCTTTTGTGTTCATTAAACAGCCGATATTGGTTAAATTCAGCCCCAAGGCATCATTGGTGGAGATAGAGATAACCAAGGGTTTATTGTTCCGCATATGTGCCTTTGCCGCCATAAGCACAGAGGTATCTGTAATGCCATTGCTCAACTTAGCTATGGTATTTCCTGTACAAGGCGCAATAATTAAAATGTCCAGCATTCCTTGAGGCCCAAGGGGCTCTGCATCAACAATGGTTAGAACCGGTTCATTTCCTGTTATCTCCACAACCTTTTTTAAGAAGTCGTCTGCCTTACCAAATCTGGTATCCATGGTTGCGGCATTTGTAGATAAAATAGGAATTATGTTAGCTTTTTCCCGCTTCAATTGTTCCAATTCTTTGATGATTTTATCAAATGTACAAAAG
>JAEZPX010000064.1 GCA_023413275.1 Bacillota bacterium
GCTTCTTCTACGCCTTCTGAAATGGTTTTTAAATTCAAACCTGTTGCCATCATGATGATAGCCTGAACAATCAAGAGAGCGTTTTCATCATATGCAATGGAATCAATCAACTCTTTCGCAATTTTCAAGCGGTCGATATTATATTTTCGAATATAACTAAGGGAGGAATATCCTGTACCGAAGTCATCAATTGATATGCCAATTCCCATCTCTTTCAAAAAATGAAATATATTTTCAATGGAACTTGCGGAAATCATTGCAACGCTTTCAGTAATTTCTAAGTCAATCCATTCCGCATGAATCTCTTCCGCCTTTATTTTTTCCTGTAACCATTCAATGAAACCGATATTTTTGATTTGGACAGGGGAAATATTAATACTCATTTTTAAATTCATGGAATAGGTCTCATTCCATTTTTTTATCTGAGAAAAAGCAGTTTCAGCAATCCATTCTCCCAAATGAATAATCATCCCTGTTTCCTCGGCAATGGGAATAAATTCAGAGGGAGAGATAAGTCCTTTTTCTGGGTGATGCCAACGAATTAAGGCCTCCATACCAACGAGCTTTTGATTTTGGATATTGTATTGAGGTTGATAAAACAGCGTAAATTCTTTATTGAAATCAGCATTTTGCAGTAAAAACTCGATTTCCTGCTTTTTATTTATTTTATCAATAAAATTTCTATCAAAAAATAAATAGTTGTTTTTATGATGACTTGATTTCACTTCATACATTGCAATATCTGCATATCGTATCAGAACATCTTTATCTATAGAATCTTCTGGATATAGGGTAATTCCAATACTTGCCGTTAAAGTAAAGATGTAAGGAGAAATAGATATAGGCAATTGTAGTATTTCAAATAATTTATCTGCGAAGTCAGATATTTCTGATTTATCTTCATAATTTTTAATGATTACGGCAAATTCATCTCCACCAATTCGAAAAGGTGTGCACTTCGGAGAGCAGAACGATGAAAAGCGGTTACCCAAAGCAGCCAAAACTTTATCTCCAATTGCATGTCCATAAGAGTCGTTGATGGGCTTAAATCGGTTTGCATCAATGTAGAGGAGTGCAAAATTTTTAACACCATTGGCTGATATTAAATTGTCTAAATGATAAATCAGATATCTTCGGTTGTATAAACCTGTTAGGACATCACGGTTTGAGATTTCCTCTAAATTCCTATTCGCCAAATTTAATTCCTTTGTTCTTTCTGTGATTTGTTTCTCAAGATATTCATTGTTTTCTTTCTCTGTTTTCAGCATTAGCCGATCAAGCACATTAGCTCGAATATTTGTAGATAAAACCCAATAAATCATACATATCATGATCATTTGCATGTAAGCATTAAAGCTTAAATAGTCAATATAATAAAAGAATGAAAATAAGACAAGCAACATGAATATCACTTTGTCGGGCTTTCTTAAATTCTCGGAGAGCTTTTTTTGTTTCTGATGTTTAAGGGGTGAAGGATGTACCATATCATAAAAGGTACCTAAGGAGAAAAGTACTAAGCATAGTATGTATGTAATATCCACCAGTGCATTTGCAGTATACTCGTTGTCTAAGCTAAGGAATGCATAATAAAAATCCGTCATAGTGAAAATAAATATTCCTAATAGGATAAGTAATAGTCCGAATTCAATTTTCAAATTTTTCGAGATACAAATGATAAAAATTTCAGTTAAAATAAAAAAATCTAGAAAGATATAAAAAACAATAAACCCATGATTAAAATTAAATAAATTCTTTATTTCCATATTGGAAAAAATGGTTGACCAAAGCAAAAGCATACCTAGTGAACAAAAAGCTAATATATCAATAATCAGTTGATAGATATTCCAGTTAATTTGACTTTTATAAATGTAATGCGTTAAGAAAATAGCGAAAAAAATATTTGGAAATACATAAAGAGAATAGTAAAGGGGAATATACAATGGATTCGCTCTTACAAAATCCTCAGAAATGAACCACAAAAAATCTGCAAATCCCCATATAAAACAGCAAAGCAATAATAAAATACCCTGTATTTTGTTGCTCCTCTTATCCAATATTGAAAGAAAAATGAATAAGGAAGATAATAATGCAATTCCGGGGGAAAGGACATCACTCCATAATTCATTTTTAAAGATAATGCTGGCTATGTAAAACAAAAAGGCAATAAGCAATGGATATACTAAAAAAAGACTCCTTTGATAATTTTGCATAAGGCATATCCTCCTAGAGATATGATGGCTTAAACCACTTCATTTATAAAAAAAGTGGACTTAAAAGCTGCAAATACCGAATTGATATTTGCAGCTGATTGTATTGTTAGATTTTTTTCTATGGCACATGGGTGAAAAAATATGAAAGTCATAACTTGTTTTTAAATCATATTTTATCTTTTCCTGTGTTACGAAAGGTCCATTTACATAATAGAATCATCTAGCTTAAATTCTGAGATAAGATCATTTAATATATTGGATTGACCAGACAGCTCTTGGCTTGCTGCTGCACTTTCCTCAGCGGTAGCAGCATTGGTTTGAACAACAGTAGAAATTTGCTCTATCCCTAAATTAATTTGTGCAATGGCTGCTGCTTGCTCCTGAGAGGCTTGGGCAATCTCTTCAATGAGAACAATGGCTTCGTTGGTAACATTGGCACTGTCAGCTAAGGAACCTGCAGTCTTTTCTGTAATCTGAGAACCATTTTTTACAGCATGGATAGTTTTCTCAATCAAAATAGTTGTGTTTTTAGCGGCCTCAGCCGATTTCCCGGCAAGATTTCTTACCTCATCTGCAACAACTGCGAATCCTTTTCCTGCCGCCCCTGCACGGGCGGCTTCCACAGCGGCATTTAATGCAAGGATATTCGTTTGAAAAGCTATGTCGTCAATAATTTTTATGATTTTAGAAATTTCCATTGACATAACTGATATGTCATTCATTGCTGCTGTCATTTCTCCCATTTGACCATTGCTTAGAGTCATTTCGTTCCCTGCGAACTCAGCCTTTTCCTGCGCAACTGTTGTATTTGCTGCATTCCTTTCAATATGTGCTGCTATCTCAGCAATAGATGCAGATAATTCTTCAATGGAACTTGCTTGTTCTGTAGCACCCTGTGAAAGAGCCTGGGCGGCGTTAGCAACCTGTTCAGCACCACTATGAACTTGGTCAGCGGACTGGCTGATTTGCAGCAAGGTACCATTTAAGTTGTTAACAAGAATATCCATACTTTCTTTCAATTTTTTAAATTGGCCATTATATTCTCGATGCAACGTAACTTTTAAATCTCCCAAAGAAACCTTATGCAAGGCTTCAGCTATTTCATTAATATAGCCTTGGTAATTTTCCAATTGTTCAATGGTTAGACGAAAAGCCTTGGCAAGCTGCCCGATTTCATCCTTTGAATGAAGAGTAAGCTCCACGTTGAAATTACCTTCTGCTATTTGCTGTGCTGCAGAGGTAACCTTTTGAATAGGTCTGGCGATACCCCTGCTTATATAATAAGTAATGATACCTACAAATAATAAAACCAAGGTAGCCAATGCAAGCACCATTTTTATCGTTGCTATCAGTCCATTGGTCAAAATACTATGTACATCTTCGATTGGAATACCTACAAAATAAACACCAATGATCTGTTGCTTTCCATCATAGATGGGGCGGTAACTGGTCATATATTTGGTGCCAAGAATATCCGCTTCTCCCCAGAAGGTGTTGCCCTTAGTAACTTCTTCGTATGCCTTTCCTGCTGTATCAAGATTGGTACCGATCACGCGGTTTCCTTTATCATCTTTAATTGTAGTAATGATTCGTTGAAAATCACTGCCTTTTTTCACAAAGATTGTTGCAACAACATTCATTTCCTCGGAAAATTTATCAATATAGGCAAAGTTTCCTTCTAAAGGCTGTTGATTCAATCCGACTAAATCACTATTTGCATTTAAACTCAGTGTACCAAATTGTTCCTTAAGATAAGTTTCTAGCATGTTGTTTGAACTGGACAGCCTATCCTCAATTAAGGTGTTCATAATTTGTTCGGTATATTTAAAGCTCTCTGCTACCCCGATGAATCCGGTGAGTGATGACGAAATAATTACCAAAATCAGTATGGTAAAAATAAGTTTACTTTTGATGCTTTTCAAGTTTTTTCCTCCTTAAAACCACTATTGTCCATGTGTACGCTCTATTTCTTCATGTGCTTTATACTACCTTTTATACTTTAGTATAAAAAAGCAATTGACGTGTGAAAGAAATAATCTTAAGTAATAATAGATCATTTCTATTATAAACGATGTTTTTGGAAAAGTATAGATTAATTTGCCTATACCTAAGATAGGATTATAAATGTAACTAACGCTTAAATAGTGTAAATCGTATTACAAAATATTGCAAAAGTTACAAATTTTCTTTATTTTTACCATATTTTTGATATAATTATATTGAATTTCTTCTGTTAAGAAATGCTTCATTTCTATATTTTGATAGATTTAAAAGTACCTTTTCTGATACTATAGGGGGCAATCAAATGGGTGGTTTAAGAAACAGTGTTGTTAAAAAAATTGGATTGACAATATTTCTATTTATCTTTCTGTTGTTTATCATATATTATAATTTTTTGAATGTTCAAATTAAAGATCAATTGGAACAAAAAGGCATGGAGCAGCTTAGTAAAGAGTCTGAAAATATTTGTTCCGAGATTGAGATCTTTTTGCAGAAATATATTTTGATTGTTGAACAAGCCAAGGATAATGAGGAATTTATTCAAATAGCAAAAGAGGTGAAAGACCGTCGTCAAAAAAGAGTAAACCCTTTATATGGGAAAGTGACCAAACAGCTTGAAAACATTCATGGTTTGGATCAAAATATTGCTCAGGTATATATAGCACTAGCATTGAAAAACGAAGATGACTTAATTACAAATCTATATGATTATGATATGGATCCCAATTATGATTTATCAAAGAGAGAATGGTATCTGAATACGATTGAACAAGATAAAACCACAATTACAGCCCCTTATGTAGATATGATTTCTAATAAAACTGCAATAACCATAGCAACACCCTTGAAGGATAACAATGAAATAGTGGGAGCATTTGGATTGGATATTTTAATGGAAAATATTCATTTAATTATGGAAAATTATAATAAAGAAACCGAAGCAGATATTGATTTAATATACGATTCCGGACTCATACTGTATAATGCAAAGAGCAGGGGATCCTTTCAACGAACCAATGATTACATACAGGATATACTCCCTCCGGAATTGGTTGCTGAAGTTCTATCAGGAAAAAGCGGGGTATCACAATACACTTATGAAGGACAGGAAAAATATTTAGCTTATTTTCCAGTGAAAGATACCAATATAATTGTAGTAACAGATATATTGCGTTCAAAAATACTAGCACCTATCCATAAATTTATACTGATGAACTTGTGTATTTTAATTTTAATTATCATATTGTTATCTTTGGTTTTATTGATATTGAGAAATCATTTTTCAACTCCTCTTATAAAAATTTGTGAAGAGATGAATCATTTTTCTAAGAATGGCTCTATCTCTCTGCCCCCAAAATATTTGGTAAGAAAAGATGAAATTGGTGTCTTATCAAAAGGAATTATTTATATGCTGAATGAAATTTCTAGCTATATTTTGAAATTGGAAGAAAAAAATCAAGACTTATTTGATGCAAAGGAAACCATAAATAAGGAAAGGTTGTTGTTCAAAACCACGATTCATTCTCTGGGGGATGGAGTCATATCTACAGACGCAATGGGTAATATTTTAATTATGAATGATGTGGCAGAAAAATTGACAGGTTGGAGTTTAAAGGATGCCCTAGGTATGCCTTTTGAAACGGTATTTCATATTGTAGATGAAAATACCAGGGAAAAGTGTATTACTCCTATACAAAATGTAGAGGAATGCAAAGAACATAATGAGTCAGATAAAAATGTTTTATTGATAAAAAAGAATGGTGAAGAGATAGCCATTGAAGAATGTGCTGCGCCAATTTTGGATGATGGGGGAAATATTAAGGGTTTAGTTGTTGTTTTTAGGGACTATACAGATAAGAAGGAAAAACAGGCAAGAATATCCTATTTAAGTTCCCATGACCAATTGACGGGACTCTATAACAGGCATTTTTTTGAAAATGAGATAAACAGGTTTGAGCAAGAAGCGGTTATTCCTTTATCTTTGGCTCTTATTGATGTGAATGGTCTAAAGCTGATTAATGATGCCTTTGGTCATCAAGTTGGGGATAAGTTATTACAAATGGTATCCAAAGTGTTGGTAGATATTTGCAGAAAGGATGATATCATTTGCCGTATTGGCGGAGATGAATTTGTTATCTTACTTCCAAAAACAGATCATCAAGAAACAGAGCTTGTGACAAAAAGAATAGATCATAAAATATCAAATCAAAGGCTCAATAATACAATGGTTTCGGTTTCCATTGGTTGGGCAACCAAGACAACCTTAGATCAGAAAATTATGGAAACTTACTTAAAAGCGGAAAAAGATATGTATCGACGTAAACTAATTGAAAGTCAGCAAATGAAAGAAACTACTATACAAACCATCATACATACTTTGCATGAAAAGGATCCTAGGGAGAAGATGCACTCTGAAAATGTTGGTGATATGAGTAAAAGGATCGGTGAAGCATTACAGTTGAATCAAGAGCTTATACAGGAAATTGAAATGGCAGGATTTTTGCATGATATTGGAATGATAGCCATTGATAGGGGAATTTTGGAGAAGCAGGATAGATTAACCCCTTCTGAGTATGAAATCATTAAACGACACGCTGAAGTTGGGTATCACATACTAAAGTCGGTCGACACATTTGCCTATTTATCGGACTATATTTTGGCACATCATGAGCGTTGGGATGGAACAGGTTATCCAAGAGGGTTAAAAGGCAAAGAAATACCGTTGGTTTCCAGAATTATTATGGTTGCCGGTTCCTATGAAGCTATGACATCGGAGCGTGTATATAGGTCTGCTTTTAGCAAAGAAGAAGCTGTGCAGGAGCTGATTCGTTGTTCAGGTACTCAGTTCGATCCTAATATTGTACAAGTGTTTTTGAGTATTTTGAAAAGAAATGAATGTCAATAATTCATAGATAAACATAGGGGAAGATTGACATATAAGCAGGTATTTCAGCCCTAATTATTTTATGAGAATAAAACGAAATGTTTTATCCGTATTAAAGGCTTGTGCTGTTAACTTTTAAATTATATAGGGAAAATTACTTAAATAATTCCTTTTTATAAACATATTTGGTATTTTATTGAATCAGGACGAACATATGTGGCAGGACAAACATAGTATATATTAAGAACGACAGAAAGGCAGGAACAAAGAAGAAAAGATTTGAATTTCAGTTAAACATGGGATGGCCAAATCCATGAATAAAGCAAAAGCCTATAAGAAAACTCCTTTTTACCCTTTCGAGCAGACTCCTAGACATTCCGTTTTGTAGCGATGAACAAACGGGAACTGTGTGGATTGCTACGAAAGGGTTATAGTTTTTAAAAGTTATAACCTTTTTGAGCCTTGAGATAATATGACCTTAATTTTAATAAGGTCTTTTTTAATTGATTTTATAAGGGGTCATTTATTATATTGTAAAACGCAATGCTGGTTTCGTTATTTGATTTTGTAAAACTACTTAAAGGGTAATGTACATAATAAAAAAATTACAAATAATGGATAATATTGATTTATACACATTTTCACAAAATAAAATCATCATCTTAGCAATATAATTTACTATTAGAATAGTTAGGGTGATATCATTGTTTAATAAAATTGAAAATTTAGTTTTTGAGGGTGGAGGCGTCCTTGGTATCTCGTATTTGGGTGTACTAGACTATTTATTTCGTAATGGTCATATGGAAGATGTTATCCGGGTTGCAGGTACTTCAGCCGGTGCTGTTACAGCATGTATTACTAGTTTTAATCTTCCTTTTGTGGAGAGTCGGAAAATTTGCAATACTTTGGATTATAGGCTGG
>JAEZPX010000087.1 GCA_023413275.1 Bacillota bacterium
AAGGAGGAAGTCAAAATGAGAATGATTCTTATAAAAACTTGATGTATTTTTTTGGAGGGGTGGTTAATTCTCTATCTTTTGAAGATCACGACTCTAAATGTAAACGCCACATGCTTGTATATGGCACATCAGTCAAATATACCTGACTCAGCAAAAACCTTGATTAAAAACGAGATGTCTCAAGATCAAGAAAAAAATATAATTGTATATGGTCATCAACTGGAATTAAGTTAGCTTTGAATTCCTTAACGCCAATTGTTTTAGGTGTTATGTTCGGATTGGTATTAGAAAACCTTATACTTCTAAGCTCTTTCTCTTATAGATTCGTACATATGTAGGAGGGTATCACTCAAAAGGCAATAAACTGCTATTTGAAATCAAGTGGAGCAAGCTTTAAAACACTAAATTTTAAAGCTTAAATAAAATTTAAGGAGGATTTTAGTTATGTCTAAAAAGAAATTAATATTATCTATGGCGATGATGCTCTGTATTGGTTCTTCGTTTCCTTTAAACGTTAATGGAGCAAATACGACTGCAACAACAAGAGTAGAGCAGGATATCCAGCAAGCTACAGAGGCTTACTTAATATCACCAGATGGAGATCGTATTCCATTAGATATTGTTGGTGTTGATGTTGTGCAGATTTCTAATCAAGCAAATTATCGAGCATTGAATAGCGAAAATATGGCTGTAGTATATGCAGCAACTGTTAAAACGAAGACTGGAACATCAAGTTATACTAAATATGGCATAGATGCTGATTCTGCTATGACAATGACATGGAGCGATGGACCAAGAACAGATAATAAAATCACAAATTTGCAAGGCTATTTTAGTGTTGCAAGTGGCGATTTTATTTCTGGAGAAGTTTTTTGGGGAAGCACATATACAGGCCCCACTTGGGCGCCTCATAGTGTAGATGTAGACGATTCATTTGATATAGATTTAAATTATTCTTCTACTGATACAACAGCAGGAAAACTAAGAGCGGATTCTATAGGGTATATTAAATCACCTAAAGATGGGAAAACATACCAACTCACCTTGAAGGTATCACCAACAATTTTAGATTAACATACAAATCTATTGTATCGTTCCGTTAATATTTAGCGAAAAATCCGATGCATTTTTCTGCATTACATGATATATTAAATGAAATGCAGTAAGTATCTATGATGCTTTCCTTCAAGTATTATTATAATCAGCACAGTAAAAAAACTTATATATTTTTTTTCTAACTATTTAGTGTACTGACTCATAACTAAGTAAATGTAAATAAAAATCAATAATGTACAATATTATAATAAAATAGACTAAATTTAAAAGCTATTGTAAATTATTTCTATTAAAATGGCAGTTACAGATTAACATTTTAATGAATAAAATTTGCAATAGCTTTTTAAAGGAGAGGTGCTAATTATGAATCAAATTATAGTTATACTAAAAACGAAAATTATTATATTATTATCCATTGTAGTTTATTTCTTATTGCTACAAAGTATAAACTCAGCTATTTATCTGAAATTTGCAAATAAAAGTGAGATGTCTTTATACCTTGTTATTTTAAATTACATAATGGTTTTTATACCTTTTATTATTTTATTCTGTAAAAATGGATTTAAAATAAATACACTTATGTTTCTATCTTCGTTAAAAAAATATTTTTTGCCATATCTCATTTATATTTTCATTATTTACTTTATTAGACAACAGGTCAAATTAGGAGTTAATTTTATTGATATAGGAATTACATCTTTTTTGCTCTCAAAATCCGTCACCTCGGAATATACTATGTTATATATTTTTTTAATTTTCCAAAGTTTTATTTCCTTATTATTTTTTATTATATTGCCTTATTATGCTCTCGTTTTGCATTCATATGTTTTTAAATTAAAGAAATATAATACATAGAAGCATAAAAATTTATAAAACGAATCATTACTGTTCAATACTGTATGCATTTTGAACTGTTTTACAAAAAAACTTCTTGAAAATGACCTCCATATTTATATACTTCACGTGCCAGAAATCTAAGAAAGCATAATGAGATTCAATTCACTCCTTTTGGACTTCGTTTTAATTCTGTTTAGGTTTTATACGGATTACAATTCAACTAAAAATACAGTTCGCAAAGGGAAGGTCTTTACAAGATGTTCCCTTTGTGCAATACTAACGTAAGTGAGGTGTTATTTACAATGAAAAATATTATTTTGAAATTAGTCAGCATAATTTTAGCTAGCAGTTTATTTTATACTTCTGCCTTTGCTATGAACGATACAGTGGTTGCTATACCATCAAAGAATACTATAATTTTACAAGAAAATGGCGAACAGCGTGAGGTTTCAAACATTTCTATCCTTTCAATTAAAGATAAAAATTATTTTATGCTAAGAGATGTTGGCTATCTTCTGAATTTAGGAGTTAATTGGAACAGTAATGATAAAAAAGTTGAGGTTTTATTATCGGAGCCGTATAGCGAATTATCTCCCAATCTAAATAAACAAATCGAAGGTAAACAGATCATACCAGCCAAACAAACAATTTCAGTAGATGGGAAAGATAATACTATAACTGGATATAATATAGATGGATATTTATATTTTCCAATCAGTGAGCTTGCACAAGCTCTTAACTTTTCATGTAAATGGGATATAAATAATAAAACAGTTGTGATAAGCAAAGAAAAAAAATTATCTGATGATACAGCGTTAGAGGTACCGGAAAACATTGATGATTTAGTCAATTTATATCTTGATGAAAGAATTGAACATAAAACCATTGACACAAATGATGTGACTTATATCACCGGTTCAAAAAATTATGATTCAATAGAAAAATACATCAAAGAAAATATTGATCAAAAGTTTAATATGAAAGATTTTGTGGTAAAGGAATCTTCCCCAATAGAAAATGTTTCAATTGAGTCGGATAATGAATTAACACAGGAATACATAAACCAGTTTGTTGCTCCAATAAATAATTTAGATATACGTTATTATGTGGACGGTTATCCCACACGCTACGGCTACCGCATCTATGTATTTAGTGGCTATGCTAAAATAATTTATTATATGGGTAAATGGAATAATGATTTCGACAAGTCAAAAATTCATGCCTTTAAATATACCGACGAAGAACTGAAGCAGATGGCCATAGATAAAGATGGTTTTCAGAATAAATACCCTATTAAAGATGTACAGATACAAAGATTCTTTGATATGGAAACATTAGAGTTTAAAGCAGACGTTGAAATTGTATATTTACAAGACAATAAATATGCAATTGTAAAATCTAATAGATTTTAAATAATGGTTTTCGTTATTGCGTTTTAATACCCCTATTGAGTTGATAAAATACTTTATATCAGATTTAGGGAAATAACAAACAGAAATTATCCTTATCTTGAATTTGAATTCTAAGTCGTGATCTTCTAAAGGAGAATGGTTTGAAAAATAAAAGAAAAGACATAAGAGCATTAACAATTATTTCAATTCTATTCAGCCCTTTGTTTGGAGGGCTTATTGGTAGATTTGTTGGATATTTAGATATCTTAAGTTTGCCTCATATATATTTAGATGCTGGATTGTGTTATGTAGGGGCTATTGCTTGGATAGTAGCATCGCTATTCTTTTATTTTACTTATGAAGAATAGTCAAAGAATTATAGACCATTTGTAGAACTATATAATTTAATACCTAACGCTTCCAAATACTCCATTGTTAAATTAGGAACTCGGCTTTACATTTTGTAAAAACGATACATGAAGTAATTTTTACGATTTATGAAACACGCAAAAAACCCCTTATAACACGAAGGTTATAAGGGGTTAATTTACTATTATTGTATGAGCAAGCCTATAAGCCGGGTTCTGTCGTGGACAGTCATCTATCTTGGTCTGTTGTTGCCAACAGCATCATGCGACATGATTGAAACAGGACGAGCAGTCCTCACGTTTCATTTCGTCTTGCTTCGAGTGGGGTTTACAGAGCCTCCCCTGTTACCAGAGAAGCGGTGGGCTCTTACCCCACCTTTCCATCCTTACCTGTAAAACAGGCGGTTTATTTCTGTTGCACTATCCTTAGAGTCGCCTCCACCGGTCGTTAACCGGCACCCTGCTCTATGAAGCCCGGACTTTCCTCACCTTTATGGGGCGCGACCATCCAGCTTACTCACGGATATCATTATACGACATCCTGTTTCTATTGTCAAACCTTGAAGCAGCTGCCTCCAACAAATTCCTTAATCAGCGAATTATTTGGAATTTCAAGGCCGGGTGCCGCTAAGAAGTATCCTAAAAACTTAATGAGACGCTTAGCCGTAATATATTCAGGCTTTGAGGTGTCTACAGCAAATAATAAAGGCTCTGCATATTGTTTTAATACGCTTAACTCATAAATCGTAGCTGAATTGAAAATTGCATCGGCATTTTCTTGGTAAGGAAAAATATTTTCCTCCTCCCCTTTTTTCACCATGTTCCATGATTCAATGGTCGCCGCCGCATCCCTGCCTCTAAACTGATTATCCCGCACCATGCGGCGAATCAAACGGCTATCGGAAGTGGAAATCCTATTATGGTCATCAATATTTAATTGGGTGATTGCATTAATAAATATTTTAAACTTATTTTCATGAGGTATCTCTGAGGTCAGCATATCATTTAATCCATGAATACCTTCAATTACTAAAATTTCATCCTGATCCAGCTGAATATAATTCCCTTTATATTCCCTCATTCCAGTTACAAAGTTGAAGGAAGGCATCTCCACTCTATCGCCCGCAATCATATTTTTTAAATCCTCATTCAATTGCTTTAAATCCAAAGCATAAATACTCTCAAAATCTTTATTGCCTTGCTCATCAACAGGAGTAAAATCTCGATTTACAAAATAATCATCCAGAGAAATTTTATGAGGGTGAACCCCTAATGCACGAAGCTGAATGCATAAACGATTAGCAAAGGAGGTCTTACCAGAAGAAGAAGGTCCAGCAATTAAAACCATCTTCACCTGATCAATGCGATGAAAAACCTGATCTGCAATTTGAGCAATTTTCTTTTCATGTAGTGCTTCATTTATTCTAATTAATTCGCCAAATTCCCCTCTTACCAAAGTATTATTCAAATCCGCTACATTGGCGACACCCATTAACTTGCACCACTTCATTTGCTCCATAAAAACAGCACTGATTTTCTCGGGATTTACAAACGGAAGAATGCAATCTGGATTTTGCGTGCTAGGCATACAAATCATAAAACCACTTTCATGAAGTATCAGCTCAAATACCCCCAATACCCCTGTTGAAAATGGCATGTATCCATAAAAATAATCGTAAAAACCATCCATCTCATAAAGATTCACGTTTGATGCACGGCGAAAACGCAAGAGTTCCACTTTATCTTGCATACACTGTTCTTTCATAATGCCTATGGCCTTGTGCTTGCCGAAGGTATGCTTCACAATGGGCAAATCCGCCTTTACATATTCGTCCATCTTCTCTTTCAGACGTTTTAACAAAGCATGATCAATGGTTAGATCAGCACTAACAATTTCACAATACAAATTGCCCCTTAAAGAATGCTCAATAATCAAAGCGGCATCCTTTCCATACAAGTCCCAAACGGCTTTTGCCAACAAAAAAGATACACCTCTATGATATATACGCTTTCCTTCTTCATCTGATATATCAAAAAATGTAATTGGCTCACTTTCATGAATTGCACTGCGCAACTCCCGAAGGCGGTTTCCCTGCTTCGCTACCATAATATTACCTATGCAAAAATCCTTAAAGTCTTTTGCTAACGCTCCATAAGTAATTCCTTCTTCCACCATAGTACTCTTACCCATAACATTAATCTGTAACTTCTCCAAAACATCTCCTCCTATATCATCAAATTGTCCAAAATGTCTGTCCATTCACCTTAGAACATACCACCTCTAGCGTCCATCCTCTTTCTTCTGCTTCCTGCTGTAATGCATTTTGTAAAATAGGAACAATGATTACCTCACTGGCATAATGGGTAATATCTCCCACACAAAGTCCCATTTCCAAAGCTTTTTGGGCCTCATGATATTTTAAATCTCCAGTTAAATATAAGTCAGCGCCCTGCTTCTTTGCCTTGGCCATAAATTCTACACCACTGCCTGTACAAAGACCTATGCGCCTTATTTCTTGGTTAGGATTTCCCACAAGGCGAAGAATATCATGGACATTTAGCTTTTCCTTTAAAACTTTGGCATACTCAGAAAAAAGCATAGGCTTTTCTAAATCTCCAATTCGGCCAATTCCTTCTTTCTTGCCTTTTTGTTCCACAATATAAACATCATATGCTACCTCTTCATAGAGGTGCACCGCCTTGATCGCTTCAATGATTCCATCCACTTTATTGAACGGGGCAATAGTTTCCAAACGACACTCCGTTGTTTTTTCCAAGACACCCTCTTTGCCGATATAAGGTGTCGTTCCTTCCAATGGCAAAAATGTACCCTCTCCCTGTGTTTGGTAGGTACAATGAGAATAACTTCCAATATGACCACCACCAGCGTTACACATTGCTTCCCGCACTATATCTAAGTGATCCTTGGGCACATACACAACAATTTTTCGTAATTCTTCTGCATAGGTTTCTTCTAAAACTTCCACATTGGTAAGCCCAATGATCTTGGCTAAAACATCATTGGTCCCACCCTCAGCCACATCCAAATTGGTATGGGCAGAAAGGGCGGCAATTCCATTTTCAATCAACTTATAAATACGTCTTCCCAAGGCATCGTTTTTCGTGATATTATTTATTTTTTGAAAAAGAAGCATAGGATGATGGGTCAGTATCAAATCTGCTCCAACTTCTACAGCCTCTTCTATCACTGAGTCTATTACATCCAGCGCGACCAAAACCTTTTTTACAGGATGCTCATAATCCCCAACGGCAAGACCGGTATTATCCCAACTTTCAGCTAAATATGGTGGTGCAATTCCCTCCACAAATGTAACAATATCCTTTACTGTTGCCAGCATGCCAAAGCCTCCCTCACAAACCCAAGTCCTTCTTTCAACTGAGTCAGGCGCTCCTTGGCACTTTCCGTATCATTTGTTTGAAGTTTTTCCTCCAACAAAAGATATTTTTCCTCCTCAGCAAGTAACAACTCTTTTAATAATGGTTCTTTTTTCCATAATAACCTTTTACCATATAAATAGTCAATCTCTCGCTGATAGTTTTCCGCACCCGGAATACAGCGCATAAGGGTATAATATTTGCCATCTTCCTTTATCATCAACTCTGTTTCAATCATAAATCCAATGCTATGCAAATGGCGGCGCACCTGATCCACATCGTGCTGTGGTGCCAATATCAACTCCTTAAGGGATCGCACTACCTCAGGGCTATCCTCTAAGATGCGTATCATCAGCATACCACCCATACCCGCAATGATCGCAGTATCCACCTCTCCTGGCTGTAATGTGGTAAGACCGCTTCCCAAACGGGTCTCAATGAAACCTTGGGCTTGATGCAAAATAATATTCTCCTTGGCTTTTTCCAAGGGACCCTTACGCACATCACAGGCAAATGCCTTTTTCAGCTTTCCTATTTTATGTAGATAAATGGGCACATAACCATGATCCGTACCAATATCGGCAACAATGGGATAGGAAACCAAATCCGAGACCCCTTGTAGTCTTTTTGAAATATCCATATTGCATTCCTTTCTATGTCAAAGTTTATTCCAATTTTTTTAGATTTACTACGTTTTTACAGTATAAGCTAAAAATCATTGTTTTTTTCAATTAAATAAACAGCTTACCAAAATTTATTTATTTTTAGACTTTTAAGAATCAATATATATCTTCGTATCCAGTCTGAGTTTCATACCATTTATCAAAAATGGCAGAAAGCTTTATAAGTCTGACACTCTGAAAATCTATGAAAGATGGAGTAATTGCGAGGATTGCAGATGGTAAATCACTCCTCACGCCCTCACAGAATAAAGCTTCTTTCTTCTATCCTTTTCTTAAAAAAATAACGGGCGAAAATACAGAAATTCGCCCGTTTTAACATTTAATTATTCCAAATAATCCTTTAATTTTTTACTACGGCTGGGATGGCGGAGCTTTCTTAAGGCCTTAGCCTCAATCTGGCGAATACGTTCACGGGTAACGTTAAATTCTTTACCAACCTCTTCCAAGGTTCTTGCTCTTCCATCATCCAAACCAAAACGAAGGCGCAACACCTTCTCTTCCCTATCTGTCAGGGTATCCAGCACCTCAATTAGCTGTTCCTTCAACAATGTGAAGGCAGCCGCTTCCGCAGGTGCAGGAATATCGTCATCAGGGATAAAGTCTCCCAAATGGCTATCCTCTTCCTCGCCGATAGGAGTTTCTAAGGAAACAGGCTCTTGGGCAATTTTCATAATTTCCCGCACCTTATCTTCGGACATCTGCATTTCCGCTGCCAGCTCTTCCGCAGTTGGTTCACGCCCCAATTCCTGCAAAAGCTGTCTGGAGATACGAATCAATTTATTGATTGTCTCTACCATATGCACCGGAATACGGATGGTTCTTGCCTGATCGGCAATGGCACGGGTAATTGCCTGTCTGATCCACCAGGTGGCATAGGTACTGAATTTATAGCCCTTATGGTAGTCAAATTTCTCAACTGCCTTAATGAGACCCAAATTACCTTCCTGAATTAAATCCAAAAACAGCATACCTCTGCCCACATAGCGCTTCGCAATGCTGACAACCAGACGCAAATTGGCTTCGGCAAGCTTTTTCTTCGCTTCCTCATCGCCATCCTCCATGCGCTGTGCCAAATCAACCTCTTCATCTGCACTTAACAGGGGAACCTTGCCGATTTCCTTCAAATACATACGCACCGGGTCATCAATATTGATACCCTCAGGCAATGTCAGATCCAGATCCTTTTCAATCTCCTCTTCCGCATCCATGTTACCTAAAACGTCAATTCCTTGAGATTCCAGATACTCATAAATACGTTCAATTCGGTCGGGGTCAAGGTCCAAATCCGCCAAATGATCCATGATCTCTTTATATTCTAATACACCTTTTTTCTTCTTTCCATGCTGCACCAATTCCTCTAAACGGGTCAACAACGTAGTTTCTTCGACGGATTTCAACGCAATCCTTCCTTTCTCTGCTCTTATAGTCTAACCATCTTAAATGGTAATATACAGGGAATCCAGCATTCTTTTGGCTTCCACCAGCCTTTGTATCTCTTCCACCGTAGCGGCGGCAGCCGTCAATTTGTCGATTTTCGTCCGTTTCAGTAGTTTTACCGCTTCATTCATCGCCTTTTGTAAATCTTCCTTACTTTGGGCGGGAAGTTGGATTGCGAAAATTTCCGTTACAGGCTTTTGCTCGGCTCCGTTTTCAAAAAAACTTACCAGCTCTGCGGGAAACACATTTCCCACATCCCGCCATAATTGGCCAATTGCCTGAAAAACCCGATAATAGATTTCTTCGGTAAAATCCTCTTTCTCTAAAACACTTACTAACTTTTCGTAAATCTTCTGCTCCGATGCACAATAATACAAGATACTTCTTTGTGCCTCCATAAGTCCCTTTTCCCTATGGTGTACCACATTGCTTGCTTTTTGATTCATTTGCCGTCTTTTTTCGGCCTCATTTTGAAAAGCTATGTCTTCTTTTTGCACACGCTTATCAATTTCACTGCGGATTGCTCCTTCTTCCACCCCTGTCATACGGCTTACCTCTCCGGCATACACATTGCGCTCAATGGCATTATCCAGCTTAGAGAGGATGTCTGCCGCCTCCGTGGCAAAGCGCACTCGATGTTCCGGGTTCTCCAAGTTATATCTCTTTTGAATACAAGCAATCTCAAAGGAAATATAATGGACAGCGTTTACCAAGAGCTTTGAAAATTCAACGGCTCCGTTTTGCTTAATAAAATCATCGGGATCCTTCCCATCAGGCACTTGGGTCACCCGTACCCGAAAACCGTTGGACGTTAAAACAGGTATGGCTCTTAGGGCCGCATTGGTTCCCGCTTCATCGCTATCATACAAAAGTATGATATCCTCGGCGAATTTTTTCAGAGCACGAGCGTGTTCCTGATTAAACGCCGTCCCCAGTGCCGCCACCACGTTATGAAACCCTGCTTGGTAAAGAGAAATCATATCCATATAACCCTCTACCAAAATCAGTTCTTTTTTACGGGCAGCTCTGGCAAAATTCAAGCCGTATAGGTTTCTGCTTTTACTAAACAGAATTGTTTCCGGAGAATTTAAGTATTTTGGCTCCCCTTTCCCAATGATGCGTCCGCCAAAGCCAACAACTCTGCCTTGTGGATCAAAAATGGGAAACATCAACCGACCACGAAAACGATCATGATATCCATTTTTTTCTTTATTTTCGATAACCAGACCGCTTTGCAGCATATCCTGAATGGAGTACCCCTTTTCCTTCAAATGCTCCATTAGGGCATTTCGTCTCTCCGGCGCATAGCCTAAGCCGAATTTGCGGCTGATGTTGGGTTGAAGCTTTCTTCCTTCCATATAACTGCGGGCAACAGCGCCTTCTTCACTTTGCAAAACTTCGTGATAAAACCGCCCCGCCACACTATGGATTTCAAACAGCCTTGCCTTCAACTGCTCTGTCGCCAAAGCTTGTCCGCTTTTTTCCGGCTCCGGCAAAGCAATATGCACACGCTCTGCCAGTTTTTTTAATGCCTCAGGAAAATCACAATTTTCCATCTCCATAACAAAGCCGAAAACATTCCCTGCGGCACCGCAACCAAAGCAATAATAAAATTGTTTTTCGCTGTTGACGGAAAAGGATGGAGTTTTTTCATTGTGAAACGGGCAAAGTCCGAAATAAGTACCGCCTTTTTTCTTCAGAGGAACATACTGAGAAATCACCTCAACGATATCGTTTTGCAAACGAACCTCTTCCACGATTTCACGGGGATAGCGCACAACCAACACCTTCCTTTTTCCCTTCGCTTTTCTATAAACAGTCCAAAAGGAAGTGAACCTTTCCCTGCACTTCCTTCTCGAATATAATAATTCGACAGAAGCTTCAAAATTCCTTTCGCTAACCTTCATTTTGTATATATGCCCAAAAATTTATTAAAAAATGACATCATTTTATAAAATTACATCCATCATTCAAAGAATCTGCCTCCATGGCCACAATAATCCTTTGTTTCTGGGATTTTTTCCCTTCAAAGGTATCCTTTGAATCATCCCCGAGAATAAGCATGTGCTACCAATGATATAAAAACAGGGAAAATAGTAACGCTTCTTAGAGCTTGCTCCACTCTTTAGGAATAAACAGCTGAGAATATTTTGCAACTGCAAAACGATCCGTCATACAAGCGATATAATCACAAGTCACCTGCCAAACAGGCTCTCCCTCTTTTAACAGCTGTAAAAATTCTCCTTCCATCACCTCAGGATGGTCAATATAATATTCATATAAATCTCCAATAATTTTCTCCGCCTTTTCATGCTCCTCTATGGCAACCCGACTCATATAAACCTTACGAAACATAAATTCCCTTAGGTTTGTCAGGGTTTCCCGCATTCGACTGCTCATATGAATTTCATCGATACCAGAGCTGTTTATTATGGTATCCCGAATCATGGCATTGATGCGACTGCTTGAGGTAGTGCCAATCAGCTCCACAATCTCCCTAGGAATATCCTGAGGCAAGAGCATTCCTGCCCGCACAGCATCATCAATATCGTGATTGGTATAAGCAATTTTATCGGAAAGCTGAACCACCATTCCTTCCATGGTAGATGGTGCCCCACTGGTACGGTGATTCAAAATACCATCCCGCACCTCCCAAGTTAAATTCAGACCAGCGCCATTTTTCTCCAACCGCTCAACCACTCTCAAACTCTGTTCATTATGAGAAAAACCACCGTGGACTTCACAAAGCTTGGATAGCTTTCGTTCACCGGCATGCCCAAAGGGGGTATGGCCCAAATCGTGCCCCAAAGCGATGGCCTCTGTCAAGTCCTCATTGAGACAAAGAGCCCTTGCAATACTCCTGGCAATTTGGGAAACCTCTAAAGTATGGGTTAGCCGTGTGCGGTAATGGTCCCCTTCCGGAGAGATAAACACCTGAGTTTTATGCTTCATACGTCGAAAAGATTTGCAGTGTATAATTCGGTCTCTGTCCCTTTGAAAATCCGTGCGAATGTCGCATTTTTCCTCAGACCGTTCTCTTCCCTTAGTATCAACGCTTTTTTTCGCATATTCTCCAAGCAGTCTTTCCTCTCTTGCCTCTTGCAAAAGTCTCAACTCCATGCTATCCCTCCTTTGTTGGGTCTCTCTTATTCTCTTCTTATACTAGAAAAATACGAGATTCTCTGCAAAAATCCTCTTTTGAGCTCTGGAAAGATAATGAAACCAGCCTTTGCAAAGAAATGAGCCATCCTAATTTGGGATGACTCTCATTTATATTCTTCGTTTTATAGATATATGACCATTAATCTTTTTAATCAATCCGGCACCTTGCCACCGCCACCATATTCTGCGTATTTCTTCCCTCTCACCTGAATAAACTCCAGTTCAGGATAACGCAGTGCTGTCAAATAGCCCCCATAAACGCAGCCCTGATCAATATCCACAGTATTCTGCACAATGCGAGGGCCTTCTGCAACGGTATGACCATAGACCACAAAAGTCTTTCCGTGATAATCTGCCGCCCAATCTAAACGTATTGGCTTGCCGTTGTTCTCAAACACTCCTGTTGTTTCCCCATAAAGGCACACTGCCCGAATTTTGTTGGAAAAGCGTCCCATAGACTCTTCCCGCAATCCTCCATGGACAACTGCCAGTCTGCGCTTGTCCAACAGTAAATAGTAACATTGGCTTTCATAACAACACATAAACCGATTGCGAAAAGCAATTCTTTCTTCTTTGGATTGTTTTTCAAACTCTTCCACAGTATTTTCTAAGCCATGGGAGAGACGAACCTTGTTCCCTAAAAAATAACGGTAAAGCTTATTGCAATGGTTACCATGAACCCAGAAAGCACCTGCATAAGCCACCTGATCCATCCAAAATTCCAATGCAGCTATGTTCTTTGGTCCTTTATCCGCCACATCACCCACTGAAATCATTCTTCTGCCTTTTGGGTGAAAATAGGCTTGTCCTTTTTTTTCATATCCTAATTTGCCCACAAGCTCCATCAGTTCATCGTAACAACCATGGACGTCGCCAATGATATCAAATTTATTTTCTTTGAATTCTAAAATACGGAAGTTTCGTTCCCGATGCTCTCTCATACCGTCATTCCACTCCTTACCTTCTTTCTTACTATATCATAAAAAAGTTCGTGGGTGAAAAAAAAGAAGAAAAATATTGCCCATTTGCTCATATATTTAATAAAACGACATAACGGAGGTAATTCCATGTATCATAATCCAAATTTGCCATATCCTTTTTCTTCTCGTACTTGCGGACGCCCCATTTATCAACGTCCCACACCAGTGTCTGACTGGGCTAATATACCAACACCACACCCAAGTTGTAAGGAGTCCCCCATTTGCAAAGAACAGCCCGTTTATGAAGAGAAAGCTATTTGCCAAAAGCAGCCTATCTGTGAAGAAAAACCAAGCTGTGTGGATAAAGCTCAAGTAAATAACTGTCAGCCTCAATCCTCTAAACAAGTATGTGAAAATCCATGCCGGGACACTTCCCTTACATGCGCTAATTCCTGCAATAATTCCTGTAGCAACGGAAATCAACTGATTTTCTTATTCGTAATTCTATATTTATTCGGAATGAATTAATGCCTTGTCCTACTTCCACCTTTCTTGTTTGTAACATCAAAAAAGCCCGCTGTCTTTTCCAGCAAGGGCTTTTTATTTTATTACCAAAAATCTTTTAATAAAATTCTATCCAAAAATGCCTGCATTATAACACCATAAATTCTTATAATCTGGTTTTTTTATCCTTAATTTCACTGACTTCTTTGCAGACCTTTCTGTTGTTTATACAGAGTTCTTACATATTTTAATTATTGTCAATTCTATCAAAAGCTTGTTCCTTTCTAAAGGAAACAAAAAAGCGGTATCTGCCATATGCAAACACCGCCAAGAAGCTTAAGTAAAAAAGAAAGTTAGGGCTCCTCAGTAAATATTAATAGCCCAGCATGGACATTACTTGAACCATACGCTCCTGCTCCTCTTTCGGCAAGGTGGCACTTACTGCCGCCAAAAGAGCCTTTTGCTGATCCTCAGGCAATTTCCCGCCCTCCGCCAACCGCTCACCAAATTCCAACAATACATCAAGTCGTTCCATGCCTGTTTTTCCACGGCTTTTTTCCGCCGCTTCCCGTATTAATTTCAGTCTTTCTTCCCCTAATGCCTGTACTTCTGGGATATCCCATTCTTTGCTCACGATTGACCCTCCTTGCGATCCATAATATTTCTAATCTCCATGATTTTGAGCATAGTATCTATTTGCATTTTATCTTGTGGTGCTAAATAAGGCTTTACTGCTTGCAGCAAATTATGCCTGCGGTATACAGGATCCTCCTGTTTTTCTCTTGTTTCCAGTTTTGTCCCCTCTAACACCCGTTTTATTTCCATAAAACGTGCTATCACAAAAATATTTTTCTGAAATTCCATATCCAAAAATGGAATGGCAGAAAATAAAATATTTTCTCCCTGTGTCGTGCCAAAGGGTGACTCTTGTACAGAAGCTTCTTTCACTTGAATGTCCTGAGGCTTTTGCTCCTCCGCACTCCCAAAAAGACGACGCAGCCGCTCTACTTTTTCCATCATACGAAGGGCATCGCTACCATCTGCGCCCATCATTGTGCTCAAAAGCTTCATCTGATCGCCGTTCATTTTATCCTCCATTTCACACCTCCCCCAACAAGCCTTTTAAAAAGATATGATGAAGAGAAAGAAAAAATACCTTTGCCTATTCCCAAAAACTCATTTTCACATATTTTAATAGAGAAAGAAAGGAGATGTTTTTCCATGTCTTTTCCAAATTATTCGTCCCAAAGAGGCGAAGCCAAAACCTCTCCTGAAACCCTTTTCACAGGAAAGGGAATCGGTATTGCCTTCCTGGATACAGGCATCTCTCCCGTTGCGGATTTTATTTCGCCACTCAATCGAATTGCCGCTTTTCGGGATTTTGTAAACGGAAAAAAAGAGCCTTATGATGATAACGGTCACGGCACCCATGT
>JAEZPX010000090.1 GCA_023413275.1 Bacillota bacterium
CTATATATTCGCACGGAAATGAAGTGTAGAATATATGATTTAGTTGCTTTGTACGAGAACTAAAATATAGATAAATTATAAAAAAAGAAAAAGAAAGTAAGCAACATAAATCTAGGTCATTTTTGAAAGGATGCTCTGGATGATTTAGCGTATGTAATGAAAATGAGCCAATGCACTTAGTACATTGACTCATTTTTTATTGCTTTAGGGCACTTCTCTAAATAGGAATTTGTTAAGAGTGGTTTTCAATGATCCACGACTCAATAATTACAAGGTGGCTATTTTTCTTACAGTATTTGCAGTGCGTATTGTAATCTTTCCACTTATTTTTGAGCTTGTAGTTCTTGACCACCAATTTGTCTTTTGATAGTCCTTCCGACTAAATGACCAGAAAACAGCATTTTTGTAATTCTGCACTTTTTCGTATTCATCTTTGGGGTCGCCGATTGCATCACAAAATTCCGCATAAGATAAGGAAGGCATAAGAAAAATCAAATTATCATATATTTCTTTATTGTCATCTCCCCACCAATCAGGAGCATTATTTAAAATTTCTGCTAATTCCTCTTGTAGAACAATAAAAACAGGAATATTTAAATCGAACTTGTCTTTTATCATTATCATTATTTTATTTGAAAGAGTGTTTTTATCATCAATAGCACTGGAAAAGATAACATTACCACTGTTGAGATGTGTAATAACTTCGTCGAAGCCCAGTACTAAAAAATACTCTTTTAATGCAGACATCGATATCTTATTTTTTCCGCTTACATTGATTCCCCTTAATAAAGCAATATACCTCTTCATGGATAACACCTCCTAGTATATTTGGATTTATGATTCTTTCATATATTTATTATACAATGTATGAAGTGTACTGTCCACCGCCTTTATGCAAAAGGACAACGCAGGATGTTCAGTTTTCCCATTTAGAGGACAATGCGGGGGAAATGACACTGAGCAACGCAAGGGAAGCCTTTGCGCATGGGAGAATATACGATCATTTTTTACACATAGGCAGAGGTACTTTAATTGTGGAAGTATCTGAAAATATAAAAGGATCTTTTCTCAGGCAAGTCGCATATCACTGTCTCAGAATTAAGCAATCCCGAACTTTTATTGATAGTTAGATGAAAGAAAAGTTTATAAATTAAATTGGAAAGAAGAATTTATTATCTAGCAAATATTTGTAAGGTGTTTGTATGAATTTTCGAATAATTCATTTGGATATTTGAATTCGCTTGATAACTTGCAGCATCCATGCTATTGTATGATATACAAATAGTTATTGATACAAGAAAACTAATAATAAAAATATTATCAATATGGAGGTTCTTTATGGACTTGCTGCAAATTAAATATTTTGAAACTGTGGCTAGCATGCAACATATGACAAGAGCCGCCGAGGTGTTGCAAATTGCGCAACCTGCCTTAAGTGCTATGATTGCTAAGTTGGAGGCCGACTTAGGAGTTCCCTTGTTTAATCGGACGGGACGTAATATTGTTTTGAATGAATATGGAAAAACGTTTTTAAAACGGGCTAATAGAATATTGAAAGAAGTTGATGAAGGACGACAGGAGATATCCGATCTGTCCGGCAGTGAAATGGGCGCTGTGTCTTTTGCAACTACATCTTTCAATAAAGAATTCGGTAATCTTATAGGTAACTTTGCAAGCATTTATCCAAAAGTTAATTTCCGTATTATACAATTAGGTGATGATAGAGAAAAACTTAATCTATTGAATAAAGACGAAATTGATTTTGCTTTTATCAATACGATTGATGAGCATTCTAATATCTCAACTATAAAATTGGCAGAGGAGGACATTTATTTAGCAGTGCCACCATCCCACCCCCTTACTAAATACCAAACAGTTTCTTTTCAGAATTTGAAAGACGAGGCCTTTATTGGATTAAAAGCTAACTATAACCAACAGGAATTTTGTGACGAACTTTGCAAAAAGAATGGATTTGAGCCCAATATCATCTGTGAGTGCAGTGAATTCACAGCGGTTATTAATTTGGTCGAAGCAGGGCTGGGTGTATCTTTTTTACCATGTTCTGAGGAGGAGAAGAAGGAGCTGCCTGTTGCTTTGCTTAAGGTTGATGGAATTGATTTTAAGAATATTCTGCGACTTGCATGGAAAGAGCAACGATATTTTTCAAAAGCTGCAAGAAATTTCCGTGAATATATAACGCTATATTTTAATGCTTCAATTTAATTAGAGCAGAAAGGCATACCAATTAAATAAATTGGTATGCCTTTTTTCTACATTTTAATATATAAATGATTATGAATATATATATAATAATATATTTTTATTTATTGTTATTTGGGCTTATACTGTGGATAGTAAAGATATTAAGCATTTATAGAATTTATTTTTATTTGTATAAAGATGGAGCTATGAGTTGCCAAAGGCAAATTTTTTTGAACACTGGTTAGTAAAAGCTAACTGTTCGAAGTGTAAGTCTTTTCGGTAGATTATTTTATTCTGAACATGAGAGGAGACGAAAAAAACCAGCAAAAGCGTATGGTATCCATACATATTTTTCTACAATAAAGTTAGGAGATACTAACATGAAAAAGAAGAAGATAGAAAATTATATTTATAATAATAGCGAGGATGCCGAACGGCAGTATCAACAAAAACTAAAAGCTGACCAGAGTATGCTTCAAGCATTTTTTAATGCTTTTTCCCAATACTACTACGTTCCATTTTATCCATATAGTTATCCGATGTTACCACAAACAGATCTATTGGTCGAACAACCGGAGGATAATGTGAATATGGATTGCTCAAAAAACAAAAGAACCAATAATTGCGCCAAAGTAAATGGCAACCATACACATTTTACTAAAGATTAGGAGGGGGGTTCTGTGCAACAAAATAGATGTCATTATTCCAAGAAAAAACTTAGTCCTTCAAGAGAGGAGTATCTAAAGGCTATATATAAGCTGTCTGAAAGGACTCAATTAGTACGTTCAATTGACATTGCTGAATATTTAGGAGTTTCAAGGCCTAGTGTTCATAATGCTGTAACTAGATTGCAAGAAGAAGGGATGGTCATCAAGCCTTTGGGCGGTGAAATCCAACTCACTGAGGAGGGGCATAAAAAAGGACAAATCATTACAGCGAAGTTTCGCACTATAAGACTATTTTTAAATTCGTGCTGCAATGTAAGTGAACCGGCAGCAAGTGCAGATGCTTGTAAGATGGAGCATATCATCAGTGATGAATCTATATTAGCTCTAAAAAAATATTTGGATTTAGAACACGTAGATGATCTTTAAAAAAAAGGACTTTTTTCAGCAAGGGTTATACTGTGTTTACTTGAAAACAAAAATCATGAACAACAAGCGGCATGTAAGGCACTTCTGGAGAACCGTGAAAACAGAAGCTCCAAACTCGCGGCAGTGGATTATGCCACTCAAAGATAGAAAGAACAGGTTAATCAGTTTAGGAATAAGCAAAATGTAATTTTAAGTACCCAACTATATAAAACAAGGTTTGAGGGCAAAATTATTGAAAATATACCTGATACCAAGGGGTTACTAGGCTCGACGGTCATCAGAATTGCAATAACAAGGCTCGTGGAGACTGGATTCAAATGACACGCTGTGATAATAACGATAAATAAGGAACTGCAGCCACAAGATATTGTGGTTGGGGAATCTATAATAGGCAAAAATCAGGCCGAAAAATGCCCGATTTTTGCCCTGTTTTTTTTAGGGAAAAAGATAGATGACGTAGGATAATTTTAATGATGACCGTTAATAAGAGTACAAAAATATGCCTTAAATATAAATTATTGGTATCGGTGTAATGGAAAAACAAAATGCGGGGAATTTAGGGATAGTTTGCTTCGAACAATTGATTTTCTTTGAAATTTATTTGCATTTTCCATAAATAACCCTCAAGAAAAGCCACAAAAATAGGTAGCTTATTTTTTCTTTCCTTCCAAATGAAAGGATAGCGAAAGCAAAAAGGTGATTGCGATAATAACCGTGGCAGCTGTAATGGAATATTGAAAACCCGCGTATAAGGCTTCCACTGGAATAGTGGAACTGTATGTTGCACCTGCCTGTTTTAAATACTTTGCCTGTCCGGCATCCATAAGACCTATAAAGAGCGGAGTACCAAGTGCTGCCCCTATTTGGATGAAGGTGTTTATGATCGCCACGCCGTGGACCTGACTGTTTGGTGGCAATTGCCTCAGTGCATTGGATTGGTTTGAAGACCATGCAAGGGATATTCCAAAAAACACAAAAATATTTAGGAAGGTGATGCCAGCTAGGGAAGTTGATGGTTGGATCCGTGATAAAGCAAACAGAGCAAACAGCATAATTACAAGGCCAAGGGGAATGATTATTTTTCCCCCGAAGCTGTCATAAATTTTTCCTGATATCAGCGTCATAATACAGCAAATCACTGCGGCAGGGAGCAATACGAGTGCAGAAGTAAATGAAGTACAGTTTAATCCACTCTGTAACAGCATCGGTAGTATAACGTTCATGGAAAATTGAACCATTTGGATTGTTATGACCAAAATTGCGCCAATAGAAAAAAATGGTTTTCGAAAGACTGTAATGTCAAGCATTGGTTCTTTTAAGTGCAATTGTCTCTTTCCAAACAGCAGAAGTGAAGCTATTCCGACGATAAAGATTATAATAGTGAGTGCCAAGGATGTACTTGTCTGGAGAATACTCATTCCATATACAATAAATGCAAAGCCGATTGAGGAAAGGATTATTGAAAAAACATCTATTCTTGGTCTTGTTATTTCCATTGACGTATGTAAAAAGATACTGCCTCCGATGATACAGAAAATAATCAGCGGAATCAAAAGAAAGAACAGGGCTCTCCAAGTAAAAAACTGCAATACAATTCCCGCTACGATAGGACCGAGTGAGGGACCCACCAGAATGGCACTAGTGCACAGACTCATTGCAAAACCATATCTTTCAGGAGGATTGATGCATAACACGGTATTAACCATAATTGGTACTAACAGGCCAGTTCCCACTGCTTGTACCATCCTTGCTGCTAATAAAATTTGAAATGTTGATGAGATGGCAGCAAACAAAGTTCCAATGAGAAAAAAGGACATTGCCCCCACATACAACTGTCTTGTTGTAAAGGTGCGCAAAAGAAATGCTGTTGCAGGAACCATGATTGCAACAACTAAAACGTATCCCGTAGATAGCCATTGAATCGTGGTAGCAGATACATTCAGTTCTACCATCATATTACTTAGGGCAACATTCAGTAGGGTTTCATTAAAGAGGGATAAGGAACCCCCAAATAATAAAAATATCATCATTGCAGTAATATTTTCTTTTTTGTTATTAAGATTTAACATGAATTAACTCCTTAACTGTTGAATTTTTTTTATTGAAATAGATTTACATTAAAAAACCATCAAGACTTCCTCCTTGTAGGAAAGAAATTCGATGGTTTTTCACATAAAGGAAACATCATCTATTCCATTGTTTCTCTGTTGTTGTTAATGGACATAATTACGCTATATAAAGCTGGAATAAGTAAGCGATTTATACTTTTTTTGCTATTTTGCAAATTGAACAGCGTTTAATAGCATTGATGTATAGTCTCGTATTAATTCTTCCATAATTTCTTTTGCACCTTGTTTTTGAGTTAGCATTCCTACGTTTTGTCCTACAACGACAGTACCTTCTTTTTCAATTTCTCCATCAATAGCTGCTTTGCGAAGACTGCCGGAGCATAATTCCTGGATGATTTTCGCTGCATCTTCTTTTTTATATTGCTTTTCAGCCGCTAATACCTTTTCTGAAAGGCTGTTGGCTAGACCTCTTACAGCATCATTAACCGCAACACCAGTCAGGACAGTATCCCCCTCTGTTGCTTTGATGACCGCATTTTTATAGTTTTCGTGAACATGGCATTCGTGGGCAAGCAGAAAACGACTTCCTATTTCAACGCCTACGGCTCCCAGCATAAATGAAGCTGCAATTCCTCTGCCATCTGCGATACCGCTGGAGTTAATGATTGGAACTTTTACTGCATCCACTACATGGGGAATCAAGGAAAAGGTCCCTGTAAATCCATAGATATGGCCACCGCCGTCAGCACCTTTCACAGATATGAAGTCTACTCCCACTTTTTCATAAACCAATGCTTCTTCTACCGTGGATGCCTTACCAATTATAATAATTCCGGCTGCTCTTAATTTGGCCGCATAAGCAGATAAGATGTCAGGAAGTGTTGAAGGGCCTTCTAG
>JAEZPX010000097.1 GCA_023413275.1 Bacillota bacterium
ATCCTTTATAATAGCCTTAACATATTCACATGGTGATTTATCGTCAACAACAAATATAACATTTTTTAAAAAATCAGTAATAGAAGTTTCTGTCATTTGACTTGAGTTAATATATGTTTTATTATCACTCTCTTCTTTTAAGCCTTCAATTACATTAATTAATGCATCTGGGTTTATATCTTGTATTCCAAAAATATTTTTAGAATCATCAATTCTTACTGTATTAGAAACTCCTCCTAAAAAAAGAATAAAATAGCTAAAAGTCAAATCACTTAGATAGTTTTTGTAAAGTGTCACCAATTCTTTTCCTATGGATTTAGGAGATGAATTAGAAGCACCCTTTGATTGTATATCCCAAAGTTTTGAAGAAACTCTATCCATGCCTGTCAAATCATTAAAAAAATCAACAACAAAGTAATGAATTTCATCACTATCTTCACGAAAATTCATTAAATATAACAGTGCTTTAGTTTCCATTTCAGCACCAGGTTTTCTTAGCTTTTCTGTGGATTTTATTGTATATGACAATTTTAAATCACCTCTTCATAAAACTTCTGTTTCTAATGACACTATTTCCACAACAAACAGCTATATTACATAAATAAGTATTTCAACTTCCCAGTATTGCTAAAACTGGAATCTTAATTATCAATAAATCAAAAACACTTTGCAAATCCAGACTGCTTAAGTTAAACTTATATCAGCAATATGGGTTTTAAAAGTGCAAAAAATTGAATCCATCGTTCCTTATACCTTTTTACTTTATTATACATGCATCTGCATAATATTTCCATATATATTAAAAAAGGTTAAGCCGAAGTGTCATTTTATGACCCAGACTTAACCTCTTATATCCCTCTATTTTGTAAAAACACCCTATGTCATCTATATTTTCATCATTTTTCAAGGCTCAAAAGCGGCACTTTTTTGCCCATTTTTAAGCCCCAAAATCGCTCCAAAACCACAACATCTTGTGGTTTAAACCTCATTTTTATCCTTATCACCACAATACGTCATCTTTATTATCGCTTCAACGTGGGTCGTCATTGGAAACTGATCCACCGCCTGCACACGCTTCACATGAAACCCTTTTTCCGTTAATATTGACACATCTCTCGCCAGTGTTGCGGGGTTACAAGAAACATAAACTAATTTTTTTGGTTTCATAGATGCAATGGTGTTCAAAAGAACCTCATCGCACCCCTTTCTCGGTGGGTCCACCACAATAACATCTGCTGTGATTCCTTGTTCTTGAAACAATTTAGGTATAACAACCTCTGCTGCACCAACCTCAAACGATACATTTTGTATATCATTTCGTTCTGCGTTTTTTCTTGCGTCTAAAATCGCCTCTGGCACAATCTCCACGCCGAAAACTCTCTTTGCCTTTTTTGCAAAAAAAAGTGATATTGTACCAATTCCACAATATAAATCCAAAACGGTTTCATCACCATTCAGTTCTGCCATTTCAACAGCCTTATTATATAAAACTTCAGTTTGTGTTGGATTCACTTGATAAAAAGATAATGGTGAAATCTCAAAAGAAATACCACCTAAGGTATCTTCTATAGAACTTTTTCCCCAAAGAGTAATCACTTTCTCACCTAGAATTACATTGGTCTGTTGCTTATTGACATTAATCACAATAGAGACTACGCCATCAATTTTTATTAAACGTTCAACCAAAACCTCACCATTTGGAAGCTTCTTTCCATTTAATACAATACAAACCATGATTTCGCCGCTATTTTTTCCAACTCGGGTTAAAATATGCCTCACTAAACCCTTATGCTTTTCTTCATCATAGGCCGATATTTTAAATTCATCCATAAATTCTCGTACAACGGCAATAATTTCATCATTTACCGTATCCTGCAAGAAACATACCGACGAATTTACAATTCGATGACTACGCTTTGCATAAAAACCGATTTCTGTTGCACCGATTTTTCCCATTCCTACCGGGAATTGAGCTTTATTACGATACCTCCAAGGATCACTCATACCTAAAATAGGCACTTCCCCAATATCTTTCAATCCACCGATTCGTTCCAAATCATCTTTTACCTTCTTTGCCTTATATTCCAGTTGCCCCTCATAGGATAAGTGCTGCAACTGACACCCTCCACAAGTCTTTGCCACAGGACAGATGGGCTCTACACGATATGAAGATTCAGAGAGGATTTCAACCAATTTTCCATATCCATAGCTTTTTTTTATTTTTAGAATGAGTACCTTAATTCTTTCCTCCGGTAACGCCCCTTCAACAAAAATGGTAAAGCCATCAATTCTACCGATACCCTCCCCATTGCTACCCAAAGCATCAATGGTCATTTCATATATTTCATTCTTCTCCACAGGAAGACTCATTTCCTTTTCCTCCAATAATCTCTGTCCCTGAAAATTCACAAACCGTGCCGTTACATACACAATAACGGCAAGTTACAAAGCTTGGGTTGGCTTTACCTACGCCATAAATCAGCATTTCCCGCATCTCTTTTGTTGTATTCAAAACTTCCTTGCGCAGGCTCTTGGTATTTTTCACAACAAACATATAGTCACTATATACCAATCTTCCAAGCTTAGGTCGAACCCCATAAACATCATGAATAATTAAAAAGTACGCCGCTAGTTGCAGCAAATCTCCTCTATGGGGCAGAGGATCGTCTCCAATTTTCCCGCTTTTCAGCTCCACAGGAACTAACCCCTTCCCTAACCGCTTTTTATAAATATAATCCGGTTTACCTTGCAACTCATATTCAGCAGAATGCAATAACTTGCCGAAATTCTCTTCATTTTTTCCGTTTTGCTTTTGGTCAGCATAAAACAAAGCGTATCCACTCATGCGATTAGATGAGGGAAGTTTTTTTATGGACCAACCACGTCCTCGGAACAAAAACAGTACCAATAAAATTAGTACCGCTATCACCAAAAATAGATCTGCCCACTCTAAGCTCTTAATAAAATCCAACATTTGCACCACTTTGCATCAAATAGTAAATCACTACACCTAGGATTAAAAGCAGAACTGCTATTTTCCACGCCAAATTTCTCAAGCGAAGTTCAGCATAATTTCGCTTATGAAATTCCAGCCCTTTTGTAAAGTTGGCGTTCATGCCATCCCCTAACGCTAAAGCCTCATTTCGCTCCTGATATAGGCGTCGCAATTCCTTTCTGCCATACAGCTTTTCATAGTACCATTGATAAGGGCAATACGAATATTTATTGATTTCGTGGGCTGAAATCGTTTTTCTCTCCATGGTTTTCCCTCTTATTTATAATCCGAACGTCGGATATTTCTTTGCAGCATTCGATTGAAGCCTGCCCAATTCCCTTGGGTATTATCCGCCGCCAACATTTCTTCAATCATCTTTGTTTTTGCGTCCATATTATCGGCACAATGCAAAATAAATGCCTCAATTGTCTCAGGCACCTTAGGAGAGCCATATTCCAATTCTCCGTGGTGAGAGAGGATGCAATGCTTTAACAACGCCTCCAATTGTTTAGGGAAGCCGTTGATTTTTGCCGCTGTATCCTTAATCAATTCGGCACCCAAGAAAATGTGCCCCAAAAGCTGACCATCATCGGTATAATCATTTTCCGGGAAATCTGACAATTCCATAATTTTAGCCGCATCATGAAGCATGGCAGATGCAATCAAAATATCTCGATTTACAAATTGATATCTCCCTGACATAAAATCGCAAATTTGGGTAACAGACAATGTATGTTCCACCAAGCCGCCACGGAAGCTATGATGCATACTTTTTGCCGCAGAATGATACTTAAATTCTTTACTAATCAAAGGATGGCGCAAAAAGATTTCCTCCAGCATTTCCTTAATATAAGGACTTTCGATGGTTTTGATATAATCCAAAAGCTGTTGGAACATTTCATCAATATTTTTATCCGTAGATGGAATAAAATCCACAGGGTCATATTCACCCTCCATACTACGTCTAATTCTTTTTATATTAATCTGCAAATCATTATTAAAAACAGTAACAGAACCGTCTATTTTAATAAAATCATTTTCTGCAAAGCTTTGAATATCCTTATTCATATCCCAAACCTTGGCATCCACCATACCCGTCTTATCCTGTAGTTTAAGGGATAAATAGGTTTTCCCGTTTTTCGATTTCAGGCTTTGTCTGCTTTTGCACAAATAGTGCTCAACGATGCTTTCGCCTTCCCTTAATTCATTGATATATCTCATGTAAATCCTCCACTTCTTTTCCTTATCAAATTCTCATTAAGCTTTATTATACACCATATAAAATGTTGACGCCACAACAAACACACTCAATTTTAATCTTCCGGGAACTTTTCCAAAATTTACTCGTCAGAATAAAAAAAGTTTTTTTCCTTCACTTTTTTACACAACATGCTAAAATATATCAAAAGGAGGTTTCAAAATGAAGAAAAAAATTATTTCTATTCTTTTATGCTGTTGCACAGTAATGGGCTTTGCTCCTGTTACCGCTTTAGCGGCAGATGCAGAAACAGAAATCAGTCTTATGATGATGGATTTCAGAGAGGTGAAAGCTGACCAGCAAGGGGACAATTGGACTTGGGACGCCAGTGATAAAATTCTAACACTGAATAACTTTCAAGGTGTTGTAAAAACAGGTGTCCGTGAAAAAAGCTCAGCTATTTTACTCCCCAAAGACAGTACCCTTTATTTAGAAGGAAAAAATAATAAAATCACCACCAATTCTTATCACTGTAACGGTGTTTACAGTGAAGGTGATTTGATTATTGATGGGAAAGGAAAATTGGAAATCAATATTGATAGTGCAGGTGCCAGTGGGATTTATGTAAACAGCGGTGTATTATCTATTGACAGTAAAGCTGAAATCAATGTGGATTCACCCAGACACGCAATTTATATTTATGACTTAAAAGCCAATAAAGTTGCGGTTACCGTAAAAGATGATGCAAAACTTACCTTCCCCGATGACCTTACGGATGATGCAGTTTTTGTTGTCACCAAAAGCGGCGTTGACCCAAAAACCATTACCTTTGATTATGAAGAAACCCGGGACAAAGATGAAGAAATTGTAACTTTATCAAAATCTGAAACAAAAACTCCCGAAACACCCACGGAAACTCCCGAAGAAAACCCTACGGAAGAAGTAACAGAAACTACTTATTTGATTACAATCGGCAACAAAGAAATCCAAAAGAATGGCGAAACTGCCTATACCGCAGATGCAGCACCATATATCAGCAAGGGTTACACCATGCTGCCATTACGTGCTTTATTGGTTCTTTCAGACCCCAATGTGGATATCAAATGGGACGCAACCACGAAAACAGCACAAATTTCCTATAACAACAAACTCTTTACTCTTGTTGCCAATCAAAAAACCATGACAAAGGATAGCGCAACAGTTGATCTTTCAACAGCGGCTGAAATTCAAGATGGACGTCTATTCGTATCTTTAAGAGATTGGATGAAGATTATGGAAGTGGATGATACTCACGTTTCATGGAATTCAGAAGCGAAAACTGTAACATTGAAGCACTAAAAATCAAATTGACTGAACTTGTCGAAATAAAAATGAAGCATGTGGTAATAACCACTTGCTTCATTTTTTTAGTCCTTTCACGATTTCATGTATATTTAAAATCTGATGTTCCGTTAACGCATTCAAGTCTTTTAAAACGGCATTCAGTAATGAGGGATTATCGGTTTCTTCGTCAAAAAAATCTTTTGGTGTAATATTGAAATACTCGCAAATATAGAAAAACACCTGCATAGAAGGCATAGACTTGCCATTTTCTATATGATTAATGTAATTTTCGTTTTGCCCAATGGTCAAGCTCATATCACGGGCAGAAACCTTTTTTGCTGTTCGTAATTTTGATATTCTTTCAGAAATAAACCTATCATACATGTCTCATCATCTCCTTATATACAACATTGTACCTTTTAATTTTATACTATGTACAATTTTTAAAATCTTATTATAATTGACTTACAATATTAAATGTTGTAAAATTGTTTAAATACAATATTAAATATTTAAGAAGGAGAGATTTCACTTGAATATGAAACGTATCTATCAAAGAATTGCAAAAGAGGACGGAATATCTGTAACTGAAGTGAAGAAAGAGATGCAGGATGCAATCGAGAATTCTTATTTAAAAAAGGACAAAACACTGAGTGAAATGGTATTACAACAAAGCATTACATATCACGGGGAAGTCCCTACGGTAGATGAGTTTATTGAAGCAATTTCTCACAAATTTAAATACCAAGCAAAAAAATAAAAAATCTATAGGGTGTCGTGGTTTTATTGACACCCTATAGATTTTTCTATTTTTCCATGCACATGCCTTACTTTTTTAAAGCCTTTACAATCTCATGTATGTTTCCGATCTGTTTGTCATCCAGCATATTTAGGTCCTTCAATACCTCATGGATTAGAATGGGATTGCTTATCTCCTCATCAAAAAAATCCTTGGGAGCAATGCCGAAATAATCACAAATATAGAAAAATGCTTGCATAGACAAAAAGGCTTTCCCATTCTCTATCTTATTGATATAGCTTTCACTTTGCCCTAAAGATAAGCTCATATCTCTTGCAGAGACCCCTTTTGCAGTTCGTAGCTGTGAGATTCGCCTGCTAAAAAAATTTTCGTTCATACTATCACCACCTGTGATGTAATTATACACCACACCATGCCTAATTTTAGGGAATTGTATTATCTGTATCTTGAGAAATGAGGAATTAAATTATATAGTGACAATACTACTCAGGGAAAAATAATCACAAGAAGAGAAATATAATAATAGCTTGTCTATTCGTTATTTTACTAAGTGATGAAAACCCGCATAGATATGCGGGTTTCATAAAAGTTTTTGGTCTTGCTTTTTTCAAAAAGCAAGTGGGTTTGGGCAAAGCCCAAGGTCTTAATTCCTTTGGCAAAGCCCAAGGTCTTAAAGCCTTTTTCAAGTCCAAGGTCTTGGTCTTTAATCTTTACAATCTTACTCTTCACCCTGCATTGCGTCGTAACCAGTCTCGCCAGTTCTGATTTTGATAACATCCTCAACATTGTAGATAAAGATTTTGCCGTCGCCAATGTTGCCGGTGTAAAGCGCTTTCTTCGCCGCTTCAACTACCCGCTCTACAGGAACCTTCGTTACAACAATCTCTACCTGAATCTTGGGTAACAGATTAATCTCTACAGGTACACCACGGTAGTATTGACTGCTGCCCTTCTGTAACCCACAGCCAACAACCTGAATAACTGTCATGCCTGTTACTTCAATTGCATTCATGGCACTCTTTAATTCGTCAAACTTGCTCTGTCGCGTGATAATCGTAACCTTTGTAATTTTCGGTTTCACTAGAGGATTTGTGGAGAAGTTATATTCAACGGGAACTGCTTCATCCATAGATACCGAAACTTTTTCCTCAATCAATTCGTTGGAAGGCGCACTGCCTACCAAACCACCGTAAGAATTGGTAACCGGCATAAAATCAGCGTAACTGCTTGCAAGACCATGCTCACTAACATCAAGCCCTTCAATTTCCTCAGCCGGTGTTACTCTAAGGCCGTTTGTTTTCTTTATTACTATAAAGACAATATACATAGTTATAGCTGTCCAAGCACCAATTGCCAAAACGCCAATCAACTGCTTCATAAGCTGCTCAATACCACCACCGTAGAATAACCCTTTTGTAATACCATCGCTCTCATAAATATTAAATAGACCAACGGCTAATGTTCCCCAAAGTCCATTTGCACCATGCACTGCAACAGCACCAACGGGGTCATCAATATGTAATTTTATATCAATATATTCAACAGCCACAACAACTAAGAATCCAGCCACGATGCCTATAATGATTGCGCCAAAAGCATCAACATTTGCACAAGGAGCAGTGATTGCCACTAGGCCAGCCAAAGAACCGTTCAATGTCATAGAAACGTCAGGCTTCCCATTTTTCAGCCAAGTGAAAATCATTGTTGTCACCGTTGCAAAGCCCGCCGCAATGGTAGTCGTACCAAAAATCTGAGCCAACTGTCCAACCTGCGTAGCAGCGGCACCATTAAATCCGTACCAGCCAAACCATAAAATGAATACACCCAAAGCACCTAATGTCAGAGAGTGCCCGGGGATTGCGTGTACAACGGTTTTTCCATCTTTCCCCTTTGTGTATTTTCCAATGCGGGGGCCTAATAATTTTGCACCAATGAGCGCCGTAATACCACCAACCATGTGAATTGCCGATGAACCTGCAAAATCCACATAGCCCATTTGGAATAACCAGCCATTGCTGTTCCATACCCAGCCCGCCTCAATTGGATAAATCAGACAGCTGATTACCCCACTGTAAATCAGGTAAGCGTTAAACTTTGTTCTCTCAGCCATGGCACCAGAAACAATGGTGGCGGCTGTGGCACAGAAAACCAAGTTAAAAACGAAGGAGGACCAAGGGAAATTCGCAAAATCAGTAAAAAGATTCAGATTTGGGATTCCAACCAGTCCAAATAGGGTATCCTCTGCCATCATGAGATTAAACCCAATGAGTAAAAATACCACAGTACCGATGCAAAAATCCATAAGATTTTTCATAATAATATTACCGGCATTTTTCGCTCTGGTGAATCCTGTCTCAACCATGGCAAACCCAGCTTGCATAAAAAATACCAATACCGCGCCCATCAAAAACCAAACACCAAATAAATCCGACGACGCCTGTTCAAATAACCCTATCGCATCCATATACACTACCCCCTTTTTAATTAGACAATAAAAAAGGCGCTGGGGAAATAACACCCAGCACCTTTGCCTTTACTTAACGCAGTTTATCACCTAAAAAAAATATTGTCAATACCATTTTTGAATATTTTTGTATCATTTATCTAAAATGTAGCATTTATTTTTGTGCACAATGAACTAATTTTTATTCATTTATATTTTAATTTCTTTTTTATTATTTTAGCGTTATTATACAAATGAAACTTGATTATTTTTAAAAATAAAGTAGAATTCTTAAAATATACTTTCTACAGCGTACCTTTGTCTTTGAAATTGTCAATAAATTTGCATTTATTGTATACATTGTGCATTATTTGCACAATGCTAGCATAAGTCAAAACAAAAAGATGGATGAACCTTGAATGAAATATAATCCAGTCTTTTTTTCTATTATTTCTATAGAGAAAATTATTAAAATTTTGTGGCTATAGAGTTTCCCTCCCCCCTTCTCCCTAAAAATCTTTTATACCTATTTCTGATGACCCTCTAATTTTTTAAAACACTACATAATCTCGAAACGCAAAAAATCCCTAAAACCTCATAATTCTTAATTTCACAAAAAATCAAAAAGAAATTGACGATATTTGCAAGGTATAAATAACTTCATTCAGGGGGAGATTTTTATTATCTTCAACAGAGATGGTTTTCCATTTTTGTTGCTGCCAAATTGCTTGATAGGAGTGGGCATAATGGGTTATTATGGAAAAGTAGAAATCAGTGGTATTAACACTTCAAATTTACCAACTTTAAGTGGTGCTGAAGCACGAGAGCTCTTTATTAAATTTAAAGCGGGCGATGAATCAGCCAGAGAAAAATTGATTGAAGGAAACCTAAGATTGGTTTTAAGTATCATAAAAAGATTTGAAAACAGAAACGAAAATATGGATGATTTATTTCAAGTTGGTGTGGTAGGATTAATTAAGGCCATCGACAATTTTGATATCAATATGCAGGTAATGCCCTCAACCTATTGTTGTCCAATGATTATTGGTGAAATCAGACGATACCTTCGGGATAATAATTCCATTCGGGTAAGTCGTTCTTTAAGGGATACTGCATATAAAGCATTGCAGGCAAAGGAACGCCTCATGGCGGAACAAGAGAAAGAGCCTACCATAGAAGAAATCGCAAGGGTAATGGG
>JAEZPX010000133.1 GCA_023413275.1 Bacillota bacterium
TTCCAGCAGAAATTACCACATATTCTGGCTTTAATACATCTAAAAATCTTTGGGTTGAAGAGGTTTTTGAGCCGTGGTGTCCCGCTTTTAATACGTTTACCTTACTAAATTTAGAAAGGGAAGCGGCTTCGGCTTCCTGTTCCATATCTCCCGTAAATAAAACTGAAATTTCCCTATAATTTAATTGTGCCACAACGCTATTGTCATTGACATCTTTATAGTTGTCTCCTGTTTCAATAATTTTCAAACTGGCACCATAGCCTAAATCAAGAACCATGTCAGCATCAAATAGCACTTTGCAATTGGGCTCGTTTTGGGCGGCCTGCCAATAATCCTGATAGGTTTTTGTATCTTTTGTGGCGCCACTATCAATAATTTTCGATACGTTGTAAGCTTGAATCACATTATCTAGACCACCGATATGATCGGCGTCGGGATGGGTGGCAATCACCAAATCTAGATTCCCATCAATATAATCTTTTAAATAGGCTACGATAGCCTTGCCATCTTTATTATTCCCTCCATCTATAAGAACCTCAAAATCTTGGTTATCTATCAAAATGGCATCCCCTTGCCCTACATCGATAAAATGAATCGATAGTAAGCCATCTATTTCTTGCGTAATGCTTAGTATATTATTTTTTGCATCCCAATTGACTTTTGCGCCAAAGGCTTCTAGAACAGCGCGAATGGGCAAATAAGTGCGTCCGTCTTTCACGAGTGCGGCAGTATCTGTAGGCTTTTGTTTACCATTTATGACCAAATAAGCCTTCCCGATGGGAACCTGTACCGTAGTACTATCCTTTTTTAAAGTAACTGTTTTTTCAGCTTCATTCCAAGCTGTATTGCAGCCATAGGCTTCCATTGTGGCCCGTAGGGGTACCTGCATCCTCCCGTTGCTATCTGTAAAGGGATAGCCTGTCTCTGCAGAAAAGGGGATATTATGATTATTGATATAAACAGATGTTGTAGAAGGAGCGGCATAAACAATTCCAACAAATAAGTAGAAACCTAGAAGCACAATGCCCCAATTTAAGCATTTTCTTCTATGGGTTTTTCTCTCTTTTTTTACTATCATTTTGAGCCCCCTTCTTGGTTATATTCTTTTTTCAGGTAGTAAGCCACTTTGTAATAGGGGAGGTCGTACCCCATTTCAGTTAAGCGGTTGGAAATTTTTCTGGGGCCATCTCCATTTTGGTAACGTTCAAAAATAAATTGAGCAACATCCTCAGTTATTTTATTTGTAGGGGGCAGGGAGTCATTTTTTTCTGTTTCCGATTTATCAGATACATCGAAGGGGATATGCTCCAATCCAACGGTGGTGGTAATATCCGTTTTTTCTCCAATATCCTCAATTAAAGGGGAGGAGGCATCAATACTATAATTAATTACATCTCGCATTTGTCGAATATTTCTTGGATAAACGGCATTTAACAATGCATGCTTTGCTTGAGGCGTAAACACCACGTGATAGTGGATTTTTCTCGCTTCCCAAACAGCAGTTTCATATTTTTTTACAAAGTGCAAAAACAACTGCTCTTTTTCCTCCAAAGAACGTTCTTGCAAGGAGGGTAAATACATTTCATATTGTCCCAGCCGCTGGTAGAGCTCAGGAAGAAAGACCTCATGAAGGTTTTTGGTGGATGCGGCAATAACAATAACATTAATATCCACTTCTCTTGTATCGCCAATGCGGCGGATTTTTCCTGATTCTATTGCTTTTAAAAGTAGGTTTTGATAGTTTTCAATGGTATGGGCTTCATCTAAAAAAAGAATTCCGCCATTTGCCTGCTCAAAAAGACCTTTTTTCTTTTTTGAGCCGGTGTATGCTCCCTCTACGGAGCCGAAGATTTCCATAGCGGCAATATCCGGGTTTGTAAACTGTGCACAGTTGATTTCGATAAAAGGTGCACTTTTACTGATAACACCAATTTCTTTTGCATAGTTATAAATTAAATTTGCCAACATGGTTTTGCCAGTGCCCGATGCCCCTGTAATGATGGAATGACGGGGGCCACCTAAAGAGCCAACAATTTTTTTTGCTTGTCTAAACACACTTTGCATGGTTCCAAGATGAACCACATGGTTAAAATCACCCTCTGGTCTGGTGAGCTTTACTTGTATTTCCAATTGCTTGATTTTGCTGTTTAGCTGATCCAGCTCTTGAATATCCTGAAAGACAGAAAAAGCCCCTAAAAATTTGCCTTTGTGGACAATGGGATAGGAGTTTACAATATATTTCTTTGGGGGAACAAAATGAATGGTTTTATCTAAAACAGGCTTGCGGTCTTGCAGAACAGTTAAAAGGACTGCGGCGGGGTAAAAATCAGTAATTGGCTTACCAATCATTTCTTCTTTCTTTTTGCCCGCATAATTTGCGCTGATTTCATTTACGTAAACAAGAATACCATCTGTATCTACCACATTTACCCCATCGTTGATGCGATCTAACACATCAGGCAGAATATCTAGAGATAAAAACAGCTCTTTTGTCAGTTTCATAATAGTTACACCTCAATTTTGTGAGAAATTAATATTATAACAATTACTTTGTTACATTCTAACATTTATTGCAACAATTATCTATCATTAAATTTAGATTTCAGCGTAAAATCAGTAAAGGGCTTGTTTGGCACGGTAATTGCTGATAATATATAATTGTTAGAGAAATAACAATTTAGTATGCTAAATATGAAAATGATTTAAGGAGGAACAAGTTTATGGAGTTTGGCTATTCTAAAGAGCACGTTTTACTGCGAGATCTTTACAGAAAGTTCGCCGAAACAGAGGTTAAACCTTTGGCAGAAGAGCTTGATGAAGAAGAGAGATTTCCTGTGGAATCGATAAGCAAGCTGGCAAGATTCGGGTTTATGGGTATTCCTTTCCCTAAAGAATATGGCGGCGCTGGCGGAGATTATTTATCTTATTCGATGGCAGTGGAAGAGCTTGGCAAGGTTTGCGCAACAACATCAGTAATTGTTTCTGCCCACACATCTTTGTGTGCTGGCCCAATCTATATGTTCGGTACTGAGGAGCAGAAGCAGAAATATTTGGTACCTTTGGCTAAAGGTGAAAAATTGGGTGCTTTTGGTTTAACTGAACCCAGTGCAGGTACTGATTCCTCCATGCAGCAGACAACAGCAAAGCTGGATGGCGATGAATATGTTTTGAATGGCACAAAGGTGTTCATTACAAATGCAGGCTATGCAGAAATCTATGTTATTATCGCAATGACAGATAAAGCAAAGGGCAACCGTGGTATTTCCGCATTTATCGTGGAAAAAGATACACCTGGTTTCTCTATCGGCAAAAAGGAAAGAAAAATGGGTATTCGCGGTTCCGCAACCTGCGATCTGATTATGGAAAACTGCCGTATTCCTAAAGAAAATCTTTTGGGTAAAGAAGGACAGGGATTCAAAATTGCAATGCAGACATTGGATGGCGGCCGTATTGGTATCGCTTCTCAGGCATTGGGTATCGCAGAAGGCGCTATCGAAGAATGCGTGAAATATGTAATGGAAAGAAAGCAGTTCAAAAAGAAAATTGGTCAGTTCCAGAACACACAGTTTGAATTGGCTGATATGGCAACAAAGGTTGAGGCTACAAAGCTTTTGGTTTACAAAGCAGCTTGTGAAAAAGATGCGCATAGACCTTACAGCCACCTGTCTGCTATGGCAAAATATATGGCTGGTTCTACAGCAAGCGATGTAACAAGAAGATGCGTTCAGTTATTCGGTGGATATGGTTATACAAGAGATTATCCTATGGAAAGAATGATGCGTGACGCAAAAATCACAGAAATCTACGAAGGTACATCCGAAGTGCAGAAAATGGTTATCTCCAGCTGGTTAGGCTTGAAATAATTTTGCTACAGATGTGTTTTCCAGTGTAAGAAAACAATCCTAAAGATTCCAAAATATGAAAGGAGAAACTTTTCCTATGAAAATAGTTGTTTGTATCAAGCAGGTACCTGATACCGTAGAAGTAAAGATTGATCCAAAAACAGGCACACTGATTCGTGACGGTGTTCCCTCTATTATTAACCACGACGATAAGACAGGCATTGAAGCTGCCTTGACATTGAAAGAAAAAATAGGTGGAACTGTTACCGTTGTATCCATGGGCCCCCCTCAGGCAGATGTTGCTTTGAGAGAAGCATTAGCTATGGGTTGTGACGAAGCGTATTTGGTTTCCGCAAGAGAATTCGGTGGTTCCGATACATATGCTACATCCGGAATTTTGGCTGCAGCTTTAGATAAAATTGGCTATGATGTTATTATCACAGGCCGTCAGGCAATTGATGGTGACACAGCACAGGTTGGTCCTCAGATTGCTGAAAAATTGCACTTACCTCAGGTTTCTTATGTAGAAGAGCTGGTTGATGCAGGAGCAGATTATGTTACTGTAAAAAGACAGTTTGAAGATGGCTACCACATTGTGAAGGTAAAAACACCTTGTCTTTTGACTGCCATTGCAGAATTGGCTGAGCCTAGATATATGTCCGTTGGCGGTGTATTTGAAGCATACACCAAAGAAATCAAAACCATTGGCTTTGAAGAATTGAAGGATGGTTTGGAATTGGATATGATTGGTTTGAAGGGCTCCCCCACAAACGTATACAAATCCTTCACAAAGGAAATGAAGGGTGCAGGTACTGTATTGAACGACCTTACACCTGAACAAGCTGTAGAAGCAATTGTGAACAAATTGGAAGAAAAATTCATTATCTAATTAAGATAAAAAATTTTTCTTGAACATAAAGTGCCGTGTAAACATTTCAACGGTAAAGGGTCAGGGCATTTTTTAAGCAAGCTGTGCTATGCTTAGGAAAATGCTGAAAAATTTAAGGAGGAAACACCTATGAGCAAAGGTATTTTTGTAGTAATAGAGCAAAGAAGCGGCAAGGTTCAGAACGTAGGCCTTGAGCTGATCGGCGAATCCACCAGATTGAAAGAAGACCTCAAGGATGAAGTAGTTGCAGTCCTGTTGGGTCATGAAATTGAAGGTCAGGTTGACAAGCTTTTCCACTATGGCGCAGACAAGGTTATCCTTGTTGACAGTCCTTATTTGAAAGAGTATGTAACAGAGCCTTATACAAAAGCTATCACAGCTATCGTTAAAGAATATGATCCTGAAATCATGCTGTTTGGCGCATCTTCCATCGGTCGTGACGTGGCTCCTCGTGTAG
>JAEZPX010000134.1 GCA_023413275.1 Bacillota bacterium
AAGTAGAAATAATACTTAGGTTTTCCGCTAAGGCCTTTTCGGCAGCTTTAGGAAAACCAAGAGGATTAATATTCCCGCTGAAGTCAATAATTTCACTTTTAGAAATTCCATATTTTCTTTCTATGGCGTCTAAATCCCCGCCATGCTGATGAATCAGTTGCATCATACTACGCTCCTTTTAAAAAATCTCATCAATTTTTTCTATTTCTGTAACTTTAGAACTTTGTCTCTTAATACGTGGATAGAGAATAAAAGGGTCTCCTGGGAAGATATCCGTTACTTCCAGTATAATTTGGGTTGTTTTTTCAAAGGTTAATGAAAAAACCGTTCCTTTATCCAAATACAGATCCTCAAGGGTTTTCTCTGTGGTTTTATTTACGCTTCGTTTTGAGCCATGAGGGGAGTAATCCAGAGGAAATTGATTTTCGTCAGGGACGGAAAGAATAAAATCCGTAACTTCATCCACGGCAAAAGCAGCTGCCAAATCGTGGCAGAATTCATCCAAAGGGGTCGTTGTGGCAATTTCGATGGTTTTCCAAAAATCAGGATCCTCTCTCATAGAGACTTGTATTGTGAGAATGTCCTTATCAGGACCCATGTAAAAAACCTGTTCAAAACGATTGATTTCTGTCTCCCGCTCCAAAGCATCCAGAATTTCTTCATAAGGAAGCTTATCGGGCATATTATATTTCTCATCTTCGATACCATGATCTCCCCACAGGGCTTTTCCCAGAGGAGTCAGTGAATAATAGCTGGGTGGAGTAAAAAGCTCTGCACCAATATTATGCTCCATTATCATCAAAGCAGACAAATTATTAACCAAATTATAATAATGAATAGGGGTAAAAGAGATTGGTCGAATCATACCCAAAAAGGCACTCATAGGAAAAATAAACCACTTATCTATCATGATACCCGTGAAAAGGAAAGAAGAAATAATTGCTTTGTCGTCTTCTGTTAAATCAGCGGGCTGTGTTTTCCAAATTTCCTCAATATCAATATCCACCTGTTTATAAAATTGTATAAAAATTTGATCTGTTTCATTGGGTGAAGTCAGGCAATCCTTAAAAAAAGAAGGTGTAGCGATGCCATGATCCAAGTCCATTGAAATGGAAAAACGTTCGGATGCCAGTTCACAAGCTGCCTCCGCCGCCATTTTTAAAATTTCTTCGTTGGTCTGGTCAAAGAAGGCATCACAGTGGGGTGCACGCTGTACCTTTTTTGTATGAATTGCGGGCATATAAACAAAAAGCCCTAATCTCCACGCAAGGCGTGTTAGATATTCCAAATAGAACTCGCTTTCATGAGCAAGCTCTTTTAAAAGAATAGGTCTATCTTCCTCCAAAAAAAATAAATTTTCATCCATTTTACAATCAGGAATACAAAAATCTGTAATTCTACGCAAATCTTCCACGAAAGGGTGCTCCGCTACAGAATAGGTAAGAAGGGTAAATTCAGATTCTTTAAGTTCTTGTCCCTGTGGGCTTAAACGAAGAGTATATATATATTCCTTGCCCTCATCTTGGCTATTTAAATCTTGTCCCACAATGTTAGCGGGGGATAAAAGGGTATCCGCTGCAACGGCGGTATAATACCATTTCGCGAAAGCCAAAGGGGCTGCTTCTTTTAAACCTTTTTGACAGTAAGCATCCATATGGGCAACCATATCGGTGTAGCCGTTTAAAAACAGGTTCAGCATTTGATTGTGCTGAGTCTGGGTGGTTTGTTCATATTTCATGAAAAAGCTCCTTTTGGGATATGTTTTAATGCAATGACCCAGGTTTTGCTGCTGCGTCATTTTCATCCAAAGGGATGTGTCTGCAAGGGAAAGCTTGAATTTAAATCATAGAAGAAATACTCTTCTTTTTTATTAAATTTGCAAAACACCCTTTAACTGAGACTGCATTGACTATTGACAAAAAATAAATTCCCTATTAAATTGGGGAATCAACAACAATTACCTGAAAAATCTTTCTTTTTAGTATTGTTTTTCCGTTTCACTGTAAATATAATCAAGAAAGACATCTATAATACTACTTCAGACCGTGTGCAAAAACAAAGGAAAATTTTCGGCTTTTAGCCGGTATATAACGAAACAATGGATAAGTTCTTTGATTATTTGCCCACTGATATGAAATTAGATTCTTTAGAGTTTCATTGTAACAGAAAAAAGAGTAAATTGAAATACGAAAAAGGGTAAAATACTTAAGCAATTTGCACTGTATGGATACAGAGAAGGTTTTGTTTTTGTGCAAAAGACAGATTTGCGGAAAGATATGAAGAAATTAAAATGAAGATGTTGAAACGGGATATAAAATATGGTATATTCCTTGTATTGAAAACAAATGTTTTCGGTAAAAAAACAGGAGGAGAAAAAGTGAAGGAAGATAAAAATTTTTTTATTGTGGATAAAAGTGTGTTGCCTGAAATATTTTTAAAGGTAATGGAAGTGAAGAATCTTTTAGAAAGCAAGAAAGAAAAAACGGTTCAGGATGCGGTAAGTAAGGTGGGAATCAGCCGCAGTGCTTTTTATAAATATCGGGATGCAGTGCATCCTCTTTATGAGAACACAAGGGGAAAGACGGTTACCCTTTCTGGAAATTTAGATAATACGCCCGGTCTTTTATCGGCAGTTTTAAACAGTATTGCCACAGAAGGGGCAAATATTTTGACCATTAACCAAACAATTCCTATTAACGGAATTGCCAATGTAACCATAACCATTGAAACCAATGTGATGCAAGGAGATTTTAGCCGTCTGATTAATCGCATTGAGGGGTTGCAGGGGGTGCAGTCTTTGCGGATTATCGGCAGAGAATAAACTTCTAAAAGCTTGATTTAGATGGGATGTTTTTTAGAGGTTTATGAAGAAGCATTTAAAATGACTTGGTCTTAAAGAAAACAATGGAAGATAACTGCGTTTACAAATAGGCTTTCAAGATTGGTGTTACAACTGTAGTTTTGTGTCGACATTCATGATATGACTGGCTCCTCTTGCAGGAGCTTTGTTTTGTCCAAATTACTCCTGTGTAAAAGAAATTTTTCTTGAAAAACATATATTTTCATGTTGTAAGAAGTGGAGGATAGTATTATGATACATATTAAGATTCCTGCTACATCGGCAAATATGGGCCCTGGGTTTGACTCCATCGGTGTTGCTCTGGAATTGTATAACCACCTTTGGGTGGAGGCGATTCCCCAAGGGTTGAAAATTGAAGTAAAGCGTAAGCAGGAAATCGAAATTCCTGTAGACGAAAGCAACTTAATTTACCAGACCATGAAATATTTTTATGATCAAAAGGGTCTTATTCTGCCTGGTGTACATTTGATTCAGGAGGATTATATCCCCATGGTGAGAGGATTGGGCAGCAGTGCGGCTTGTATTGTTGGCGGCTTGATTGCGGCCAACGAATTAGCAGGCAGACCTTGCGATAAAGAGGAGCTTGCTCAGATGGCTGCAAAGCTTGAGGGACACCCTGACAATTCAAACCCTGCAATTTTTGGCAGTATGGTTGTGGGGGCGTTGGATGAAGAAAAAATGATGCATGTACGGCTGGCTTTGCCGGAGGATTTAGTTTTTGCCACGATGGTTCCTTCTTTCCCTGTTTCTACAGCGAAAGCTAGAGGGGTTTTGCCTGATGGGTATACTCGTGGTGAGGTTGTTTTTAATGTATCAAGAGGTGCATTATTGGTAGCATCTATTATGAGCGGTAAGCTTGAAAATTTGTCTATGGCTATGGAGGATAAAATCCATCAGCCCTATAGAAGTCAACTGATTCCTAACATGGATGAAATTTTTCAAAAGGCGAAGACGTATGGTGCACTGGCAGCCTATTTGAGTGGTGCAGGTTCTACCCTTATGGCTATGGTGAAGAAAGAGCAATCAGAGCAGTTCCAAAAACATATGTCTGCCTATTTAAATACCCTTCCCGACCATTGGCAATTGACACTTTTAAAGGCGGATTTAGAGGGTGCAAAGGTTGAGACAGAATAACAGGAGGAAAGAACGATGTTAATTGTGCAAAAGTATGGCGGCAGTTCTGTTGCCAATGCAGAGAGAGTCTTTAATGTTGCCAAAAGAATTTTAAAGGCCAAGGAAGCGGGAAATGATGTAGTTGTTGTTTTGTCTGCACAGGGAAAGACAACAGATGGTTTGATTGCCAAAGCAAAGGAAATTAATCCCAAAGCAAGCAGAAGAGAAATGGATATGCTTTTGGTTACAGGTGAACAACAATCTGTGGCTTTGATGGCAATGGCAATCAGTGCTTTGGGTGGAAGAGCAGTATCTTTAAATGGCGTTCAGGTTGGGATTGAAACAACCAATACATACAGCAACGCAAGAATTCGTAAGATTCAAACAGAGCGTATTGAAAACGAGCTGGAGAGAGGTAATATTGTTCTTGTAACGGGATTTCAGGGCGTAAGTACCCATGGAGATATGACAACTTTAGGTAGAGGCGGCTCTGACACATCTGCAGTTGCCTTGGCAGCGGCTTTGCATGCAGATGTTTGCGAGATCTATACAGATGTTGATGGTGTATATACTGCGGATCCCAGAGTGGTAAAGGATGCGCAGAAGCTTGATGAAATTAGCTATGACGAGATGTTGGAATTGGCATCTTTGGGGGCAAAAGTTCTGCATTGCCGTTCGGTTGAAGTGGCAAAGAAATACAATGTAAAGTTATCGGTGCTTTCCAGTATGACTGATGCAGAAGGTACAGAAGTGAAGGAGGAATGTAAGATGGAACGAATGCTGGTTAGTGGTGTGGCGGCAGATAAAAATGTATCCCGAATTTCGATTATGGGTATCAAAGATGAACCGGGCAAGGCGTTTGAAATTTTTGCTTTGATGGCGAGAGAAAAGGTGAGTGTTGATATTATTTTACAATCAACAGGTCATGATGGAAAGCAAGATATTTCTTTTACAATCGGTAAGGATGATTTAGATATTGCTTTAAAAGCATTAGAAGATAATAAAGATAGATTAACTGCTGAAACCATTCTTCACGATGATAGTGTTGCGAAGTTATCCATTGTTGGTGCAGGTATGGCGACTAACCCTGGTGTAGCCGCAATGTTCTTTGAAGCAATGTATGACGCAGGCGTAAACATACAGATGATTTCTACTTCAGAAATCAAAATAACTGTATTAATATCTGAAAAAGACATTGATACTGCAATGATAGCAGTTCATGATAAATTTAAGAACGCTTCTGTGAATATGAGAAAGAACTGATTCCAATATAAAAAGGTATCCTTAAGTATGATTAAGGGTACCTTTTTATCTGACTTTTTAAATATGAGGTTTTTTCTGGGATACAAATTTGTTTTTAAGTTCTTCCAAATCTAAGGAAGATTAATCATCACAGCCATATTTATTCATAAAGAAATAGTGTTGTTGATTCAGATAATCACGGGCGATATCCAAAGCTTCACCGAAACGCTGGAAGTGAACAACTTCACGTTCGCGCAGGAAGCGAAGGGGTGCCAGTACGTCAGGGTCATCAGTTAAATCAATAAGATATTCATAAGTGGCACGTGCTTTTTGTTCTGCTGCAAGATCTTCGTATAAATCTGCAATAGGATCTCCTTTTGATTGCAATGCGCAGGCACTAAAGGGAATACCGGCAGCAGATGCGGGATAAACACCTAATCCGTGATTTACATAATAAGCATCTAGACCAGAGTCTATAATCTGTTCCTTGGTGAGACCTTGGGTTAATTGATGGAATATGGTTGCCATCATTTCTGAATGCGCAAATTCTTCCGTAGCAATGTCATTCAAGGTGGCTTTTGCTTCGGGAGTTACCATGGTAAATTTTTGACTAAGATAACGTAAGGAAGCCCCTAGTTCGCCATCGGGTCCACCATACTCCAATAGGGTATCATTCTTCGCCAATGAGAAACAGTGATAGGCTATTGTTGGTTTTATCATAAACCATTTTTTCTACAATTTCTTTAAAAGCTGCTCTTTTTGCCTTCATACTCACTCCCTCATTCTGTAGCAAGGTGAGTATATCTTGGGGGGGATCGTAAGGGGAAGTGTTTCCAAAGGATTGCTGTTGTTTCTCCATGAAAGATTTTCTTTTCTCTAGTAGTTGTTCTAACTCAGCGTCAGTTTCCAGCTTAGTTTTTTTGTATTCTTCTAAGGTATCAATGCCTGTCAAATATGCTTCTTTTGCTTTTATTAGTCTTTTTTTTGCTTTACTAACCATTTTCTCAATTATTTTTGTTTCATCAATTGCTATATTATGTCTAGAGACATGATATAGCTCTCTACCTTCGTCTCCTATAATGGCTTTTTCCATTGATTCAAAAAGTGCAGGAAAAAGACGATTTGAAGATAGGGAATGGGAAAAATGGCATTGACCATGGTTATAACCACCACATTGCAAATGGAATGCGTCTTTTTTTTTATAATTTCCTGATATTGCCAGGCTGCGGCCGCAGGCAGAGCACTTAACCATACTACTAATCCAATGTTTTCCTTCTGTTTCCGGACGCTTATGAGAATAATGGGTCCTTTTTTCTTTGGCTATACGTATTGCGGCGGCCTCCCATAGTTCTTCTGAAACCAATGGTTGCCAAGACCCTTTTGCGATCACGCTATCAGGATTGTTAAAGTCCCTGCGGATTCGCCCTGTTGGTGTCCAACGGGAATACCCCTTATAAACAGGATTATTTAAAATATATTGCACTGTTCTATTTTCAAAAAGGCCACCACGGTGGGTACGAAAGCCCATTTGGTTCAGATGACGACTGAGAGAATACATACTTTCTTTTCCCGAAGCGTAGGTTTCAAATAGAAAACGAATCATAGCCGCTTCTTCTGGAATGGGGGTTAGGACTTTATTTTCCATGGTATATCCGAAGGGTGGAGGTGCTTGGTATTCTCCCTGATGTGCCTTTTTTACCATAGTTTTTTTTACCTCTTCCGACAAATTCAATGAATAATATTCAGCCATAGCCTCTAGCATTGATTCATAAATAACTGCAAATTTATCATCCTGAGGGATGGGTTCTTTTACAGAAATTACTTTTATGCCATCTTTTTTTAACAATGCTTTATATAAAACTGCATCCTCTTTATTTCTTGCAAAACGGTCGTACTTATGAACAATAATATACTTAATTTTATTTTGTTTTTTTCGTGCATGGCGAATCATTTCTTGAAAGCCAGGTCTTTTTTCTGCACTTCTACCTGATATGCCTTCGTCTTTAAAAATAAACGCCTTTGGTATATATAAACCGTTTTTTTCAGCATAAGAAAGAATTTCATCCAGTTGTACAGCAGGTGAATAATCCAATTGTTCATCTGTGGAAACACGTATGTAAGCAGCAGCAAGAATCATAAAAAGACCCCCTTTCTTTTTTTGTATGGCAAGAAAGGGGGTCTTATGCTTAAATAGATTGACCTAGATACACGAAAATGCTATGTAATTTCATCGCCTTGCTTTTGAATGACAAATAGCGTATAGATACTACTAATTAGTTTGCACTTTCTTCTTCGGTCGCCCCACCAAAAGAGCTGTTCAGATCATCTGCATAGGAAAGAAGTCCGCCAGTAATGCCATCAGCAAGATCCTCTGTAGGAATGATTATCCAACCGGTTTCCTTTTTTTCTAATTGGATATTTACTTCTGTTTCTTTTATTGTTTCTTTATTTGCTTCAAGGGCTTTTGCAAAAGCTTCATTTTGTTTAGTCTCTAATGCTTCTGCATCCAAACCAGAGAATGCCAAAGAAAGTAGTTCGCTGAACACTTCTCCCATAACAGTTTTCATATCTATATTTTTAATGGTAGCTTTCACAGTCGCTGTTGAATCGTTTACCTCTGTGGAGACTACTTCATAGGTAAGGTTTTTTAAAATGGAATTAATCAGAGTATTGGTTGACTCATCCTCAGTCTCCGAAAGAATTTCATCATTTTCTTCATTTACATAGGCTTTTGCGGATGTAAGATCTCCATTTTTAAGGGCGTCTAAGTAGCTAGCTACTACTTTTTCTGGTGGATCAATTTTTTCTCCACAACTAATACAGCTAAATGCCATGATGAAAGTAAAAAGTATTGCTAAAGATTTTTTGAACATAGTTTCCCTCCGATAAGTTAAATATATTTTGTCTCTTTAAATATAGTAGTACTGCAAATCTTTTTTATGCTTTTTTCTTGAATATGAAAATTTAGTCTGGATGACTTTTATTTTAGGAATCTCCTATGAAGTCAATGACAAAATACCTCCTTATTCTAAACAGTGTACCATAATATTACAAAATATTCCATGGTGAAATATTTTGTATATAAGTCTTAAAATTCGTAAAAAGATTTAGAAAAAAAGAACAAGACTTGTCTGGTTCAATGCAAAGAATAGGACAATTCTAGGGAACATAACTTAAAACAGGAGGTGTCGGATATGCAAAAGCCACTGAAAGTTGATATATACGTCAGAATGAAAGATAAGGTGATACCTTATGAAACATTAAGCTATGATGAAAAAAAAGCTTTAGGAATTCGATTAAACCGTCGGGGAATGCAGGCTGCCGCAAGGGTAGAGGGTTATGAATTGGAATTTTTTGATCCTCCTAAATTGGAGTGTGATGTTGATAAGAAGGAAGGTACAATTTTAGGATAGTTATATGGCTAGGCTAGTGGGGATTGAAACAATTATAAAATATGAATATAGGAGTAGGTGGCAGTTTTGACTTACCCCATTGAACGTTTAAGGGGTGAAGTGGAGAGATACTTTTCAGAATAAGAATACACAAGTGCGGTTTTTTCTTTTAATAATATAGAAGTAATGCCAGGTATTGTAACAAGAAAAGGGGCCGAAGCCCCTAGGTTAGTTTAATTAGTCATCTCCGCGGAGTAAATTCTCTGCGTAATCCTTTAAGTTTTCCATGGTACGAACACCATTGGCTCTTGTGCTGATTTGTTCACGAACATAATCAGGGAGCTTATCAAAGTATTGTTTCGCATTTTTATCATTGTGGAAAAGATCATACATATCATTATATTTTTCCATTTTTTCACCTCTAATTTATTTTTATAAATCTTCTAAATCTGCCGCAGGCATATTATTTTCAATGTTATCTCTTGCTAAATCCGTATCTATGACTGGGTACGATTTGGAGATGGGTGTTTCAACTTCACCATCAACCGGAAGCTGTCTTTTCTTTTCATCCATTTATTTCACCTCTGCTTTAGGTTAACCAAAAAAGAGACTATTATGTTGATTGCAAGAATGAAAACTTTAAGAATTTAACGGTTAAATAAAAAACCACTCCGAAGAGTGACTTTAATAACTTTTTTATCTGCAAAGCTGTATCAAATAATGTCATCTTGTGATCTTCGTACCAAAATAGCAGTGATGGCATCACTTAATAAAGATAAATCAGCACTTAATATTTCCAACTCGTCATCGGAAAGGCATTCAGATATTTGGCATGCCAATAATGTAATTGCCACAATATCAGGACAGTTTTCCATGGATATCACCTCAATGCAATATATGAGAAGGTGAAGGGAATTAAAACAAAAATTGAAAAACTGGTTTAAATACAAGGTGTCAATTATTGAAAAAGTTACTAATATTTTTGATATAACTTTTATTGGTATATAATTTAGCAAGGTGCTGTTTGGGGAGGTGAAGCATTCATGAGGACAAGCAGAAAGAGTAGTCACAACGTTCTGGAGGAACGCCGATAGATAGAAGTATAATTTCTTTGTTGATACTTGCATTGCACTATTTGTAAAAATATGGTATGTTATTCTGGATTATGGATAGGGGGGGGTGTGGGAAGAAAAAGATTTACGCTAAGATTAGTATTATATTGAATCGGATTGATGCGGTTCTTTTTTGACAGCATAATTTCTACTACTGATTTTGATTTGAGACTGTATTATTATATGCTATTATGATTTGGTACTTTGTTTTTATTGGTATGAGAATTCTTCTTTTAGGTGTCCCCATTGTAAAAAGAGAATCACTCCGATGAAATAGGCAAAAAGGGTTTTTTGTTGTCCAAATTGTGGATTGGAATTAGAGTCAGAATGATATATTGAAACCGCTTCATGTAAAATATAAATGGGTGGAAAAATGAAAGAGGCTCGTATATAATGACTCATATTGGTTGATTTTTATGCACAACAGTATTACAAATAAAATGAAAAAGAATTAGGAGGAAGTGTCTTGAAGGAAAATCCAACACATTCTGCACTTATTGTTATAGATATGGAAAATGGATTCATCGAACCCCAAAGTGCCCATTGCATTCATGGTGCACAGGAAACCATTCCTAACTGTGTGAAAGCAATTTCCACGGCTCGCAGCATAGGTATTCCAATATTTTTTATAAAACGAATTTATCGGGCTGATGGAAGCGACGTGGAGTTATCACGTTATGAAAAATGGAAGGAAGGGGGTCGTGCAATGACACCCGGCTCACAAGGATTGAATAGTGCCCAAGCTCCTGAAGGTCTAAAGCCCAAAGCAGGGGACTATACCATTATCAAACCCCGTTGGAGTGCTTTTTTTCATACAGAGCTGGATTTGATTTTGCGACGTTTGGATATAAAGACTGTAATTTTGATTGGTACAACCACACCAAATTGTATTCGAACCACTGCTTTTGATGCAGATTCCTTGGAGTATAATGTAGTTATTTTAGAGGATTGCTGTTCTTCTCAGACGGAGGCGATTCAAAGAGCCAATATCGATGATCTTCGGCGGATGGGAGCTGTAATTATGGGCAGTTCAGCATTTGAAAAATATAATGCTGAGAATGCTCCGAATCTACAAAAACATGTTCATGCTGAGATGTTGCAGGATAATCATACACCAGAACCATTTAAAGAAAATCATTCATGGACAGATTTATGGTAATATTTTTTCAAGCCATATTACTTTGAAAATAGATAGGTTTTTAGAAGTTCAGGATAATGCATTCAAGGGATTTAAGGATAGAAAAGGCTGGAGTGATTTTTTCTGGGAGATATATACCCCAATGGAGTATGGGCCACCATACTGTTCTAACATGATTTTAGCTAAACGGCCATCTGGTTTTTTAATGTTAATTGGAAATTCCAGTTTTTTTTCATAAATCCACATTTACATACACTCCTTTCCTGCAAAAGAAACGTTCGCTTCTTTCTGCCAAGGCCAAGGATTATCTTTCCATTGCCAGTTTTTCGTATCAGCGGCATAGCTGCGGAAGGAACAAAGGGGTCCGAAATTTTCTTCATATTTTAGGCGAAGGACATCTGCAGCTGTAATGACCTGATTATACGTATCAATTGCTTCGGTATTATCTGGGTGGGTGTTTAGAAATAAGCCTAAGTCAAGAGAGATAAAATCTAACTCCATTAATTTTGTCAACATATCATCTTGTGTCATTGTTTAAACCTCCTTTGCAAAGCGATATAGATGCCAACCTGAACAATAGGGTACTACTAAATCATAGAAAGCTGTTCCGCATACAAGGCTTTGGGCTTGATCCATGGGCTCCATATAAGGCTGAAAAGGTACATATGCCTGTGCCAATTCCATGTCTTCTTCAATAATAACACTATAATCGGAAACCATGTTATTGGGTTTTTGACCAACAGAGGTACAGTCGCTGGGAACGAAATTTTTACACATTTCCTTCATAATGAAATGCCTCCTTCTTCAATTTACAATATTATGATATGGGGGAATATTGATATAGTGCAAGGACTATGAACACGAAATCACCTTAGCTAATGACGAATTTATAAGGTTTTTAATGAAAAACACTCCTAATGAGTTGTACTCTCATTAGGAGTGGCCTTTGGTATGTAGAGAAAGGGAAGCTTTAATATGCATTAAGATAGTTTTGAATTTTCCGTCCCAGAACACAAGAGAGGAATATTTTTATAATATCTAAAGGGATGAAAACAAGGGCCCCCATGGGTAATGTGGAAAGGAATGAGGCATTTGTTACTTTAGCTAACCAAAGAGTCCCTATGGTATAGGTAACCAGTGTGCCCAACAAAGCCCCTGACATTTGCAATATTGGTGAATTTGGAAACTTTCTTACAAAATAGGCGCTGATGGAAACTAAAAAAAGATATCCCACCAAATAGCCGCCGCCAGGACCTGCAAATTTACCGAAACCAGCAGTATAACCGGAAAAAACCGGAATACCAATAAATCCGATAAATAAATACATGGCAGTTGCTGCAATTGCCTGCCTTGGCTTTAAAACATAGACAGACAAATAAAGGGCAAAGGTGCACAGTGTTAACGCCACCGGGCTAGAAGGAATTGGAATGCTAATGGGTGCTAAAATACAAATGATTGCGGTCATGAGTGAGATTGTTGTTAATTCTTTTGTTCTCATTGTAAACTCCTTTTTAGTTTTTTAAAAGGATTGTAAACTTAAAAGGGGCGTTTGTCAACTTTAATACAAAAGTAGGTTTACAATTTAATTTAAGAAAAAGTTTTATGACGAACACTAAAATTTATGTTAAACTTGTTATAGGCTTTTGCGAAAGGATGATTTAGATGAGCAAAAAATGTATCCACTGTGGTCAGAATGTGGGCGAAGAAGATGTTTATTGTATAAACTGCGGAAATAAATTAAACAGAACTGATAGTAAAAGTGAAACGGCTCAAGCCCAAAAGGTTTTGAGTAAGAATGACATTTATGCGCCCCTTTCTGTGGGAGATTATTTGTTTATTGGTTTCATTTTAATGATACCTGTGATTAATGTAATTGTTTTTTTAATTTGGGCTTTTGATAAATATAGTAATTTGAATCGAAGAAATTTGGCGAAAGCAGGACTAATTTATCTAGGTGTCTGCGTTGTTTTACTTACCATTTTGGGGGTTGGCATGTTTCGTGCAGTGCAGTTGGATCAGCAGTATTATCCTGATGAAAGATACTATGAATATGATAGACAATTCCCTGATTTCGATGAATGGACTCAGCTTCCCTTTGACGCAAAGGAGGCTTAATAGTTATATTCTGTGTTTTTCCCGAAAATAATTCAATTGTGTTGATTTTGTTATCTTGACAAGAAGGTACCTTTTATGTAAAGAAGAGAGATAACTAAAAAATGTTTGATTGAATTGAATATATTATAATACTGAAAGAATAGCAATTAATATGTTTTTGCAAAAGATTCATGAGTTAGGAAGGTAAAAGATTTGGTCTGAGTGAAATTGGGTTGATGAAAGGTTCTAGATGGTTTTTAGTTTTCTATATGAATACAATCAAAACCGGGAAAAGGAAAAGAGGGGTAAAGCTGTTAAACTTTTACTTAAGATACACTTTTCTTTTTTTTGAATTAGAGTCATGGCAAATATATTGGTTAAAAATGGATCAAAAAATAATGAATGCTTTAAAAGAGAAATAGCTAAATGAAAATCAGTTTTATGGGAAAAAAACTATTATTTCGGATGCGAATCTTTTTAGTAGTATTGACTATGAGTTGTATGACAATAAGAAGGGAAAAGTTTTTGCTTCCATGCGAAATATATTGACATAGAAAAGACAATAGTGTAAAGTAAAGAAGGACAAAAAAGCTAGAGTTGCACATACCTTTGGGGTATTGTGTACTTTTTTAGAATATATATCTTGCATACTAAATATTAGTCAGTTTTCATTTTATTATGTTTATTTGGGCAAATAAATATGAGAGAATATCGGCAACAAGGAAGAAAACAAGGTATATGTGCTTATAGAAGTACAATTTGCAAAATGGCTTTTTGTGGCTTTTTTTATGATAATTTCGCTGAAAAATACGGCGGTATTACCATAAAACGTGGCCGTTTTTTATGGAATATTTATTAACAAATGAGTTGACAATTTTTAAACAAAAATGTTATATTCATGATGGACGTGCGAAAGGCATTTTCTTATTGTGCAAGCGATATTGAAATGTATATGAACGTCCTGCGGCAACGTTAAGAAGTAGCAAGTGAAGTTGTAGGTTATTAAATAAAATGATTGATGGCCCGCATCGATTATTTTAAAATTTTTTAAAAATAGGAGGAATATTAAATGGATTTCAAATTAACAAAAACTCAAGTGCTTCAGCAAGAGTTGTTCAGAAAATTTGCTGAAACAGAAATCAAACCCATAGCAAAGGATATGGACGAGTCTGAAGAATATGATCAGGGCCTCGTTGCAAAGCTGCAGAAGGCTGGTATGTTCGGTATTCCTTACTCCAGAGAATACGGCGGCCAGGGCGCAGATGTTCTTACATATACATTGGCTATGGAAGAAGTATCTAAAGTTGACGCATCCACAGGTATCACTCTTTCCGTTCATACATCTCTTTGCTGCCCTTGTATCAATGAATTCGGCTCAGAAGCTCAGAAGCAGGAATTTTTAAGACCATTGGTTGATGGTCATAAAGTTGGTTGCTTTGGTTTGACAGAGCCCGGCGCTGGTACAGATGCTTCCGGCGTTCGTACAGAAGCTCTCAAAGATGGCGACGACTATATCATCAATGGTACAAAGATCTTTACAACAAACTCCGGCTTTGCTGATACATTCATTGTATTTGCTTTGACAGACAAGACTTTGGGACCTAAAGGTATGTCCGCATTTATTTTGGATAGAACAATGCCTGGTATTACAGTAGGTGAAAATATTGAACGTATGGGTATCAGAGCTGCTTCCAACTGTGAAGTTGCTTACGAAAACGTAAGAGTACCCGCAAGCAGATTGCTTGGTAAAGAAGGACAGGGCTACAAAATCGCTATGACAGCTCTTGCTGGCGGTCGTATCGGTATCGGCGCTCAGTCTGTAGGTATCGCTCAGGGCGCTATCGACGAAGCAATGAAGTATGTTAAAGAAAGAAAACAGTTTGGCAAAACAATCAACAAGTTCCAGAACACACAGTTCAAACTTGCTGAATGCCAGACAAAAGTTGATGCTGCTAGATTGATGGTTTGGAGAGCAGCAACAGCAAAAGACAATCATGAAAATTTTGCTCCTTTGGCAGCTATGTGCAAGCTGTTTGGCTCTGAAGTAGCTAACGAAGTAACTAGAGTATGTGTTCAGCTGCTTGGTGGCTACGGTTACTGCCGCGAATACCCTGTAGAAAGAGCTATGCGTGACGCTAAGATTACAGAAATTTACGAAGGTACATCCGAAGCAATGAAGATGATTATCTCCGGCGCAATGAAGGTTTGATAAATAGTTTCTGAATCTAGATACGAAGCGAGATACTACTATATTTTGGAAGGAGAACAACTATAATGAAAATCGTTGTATGTATTAAACAAGTACCAGACACAGTTGAAGTTAAAATCGATCCTAAAACAGGCACCCTGATTCGTGATGGTGTACCTTCTATCATTAACCATGATGACAAAACAGGTATCGAGGCTGCTCTTCAGTTGAAAGAACAATTGGGTGGCACTGTAACAGTTGAATCCATGGGACCTCCTCAGGCAGACATTGCTTTGAGAGAAGCTTTGGCTATGGGTTGCGATGAAGCTTACCTTGTTTCCGCTAGAGAATTCGGTGGCTCCGATACATATGCTACATCCGGTATTTTGGCTGCAGCTTTGAAGAAAATCGGCTATGACTTGATTATCACAGGCCGTCAGGCTATCGATGGTGACACAGCTCAGGTTGCACCTCAGATTGGTGAAAAATTGCAGGTTCCTCAGGTTTCCTATGTTGAAGAAGTTCAGGAAGCTACAGAAGAATATGTTGTTGTTAAGAGACAGTTTGAAGATGGTTACCACATCATCAAAATCAAAACACCTTGCTTATTGACAGCAATCGCTGAATTGGCTACACCTAGATACATGTCCGTAAAGGGTATCGTTGAAGCTTATGAAAAAGAAGTGAAAACTTTAGGTTTTGAAGATTTGAAAGCTGAACTTGAACTTGACATGATCGGTTTAAAGGGTTCCCCTACAAACGTATATCAGTCCTTCACAAAAGAAGTTAAGGGCGCTGGTACAATTCTGAAAGATCTGTCCGCAGAAGAGGCAGTTCAGGCTATTATCGACAAGTTGGAAGCTAAGTTTATCATCTAATTTGCAAACAACTTTAATCGAGCAGAAAGAACTATATACTAAATTTGGAATATAAGGAGGAAACCCTACAATGAGTAAAGGTATTTTTGTAGTAATTGAACAGAGAAGCGGTAAAGTTCAGAACGTAGGTCTGGAACTTGTTGGCGAATCCACCAGATTGAAAGAAGACCTCAAGGATGAAGTAGTTGCAGTCCTGTTGGGTCATGAAATTGAAGGTCAGGTTGACAAACTTTTCCACTATGGCGCAGACAAGGTTATCCTTGTTGACAGCCCTTATTTGAAAGAGTATGTAACAGAGCCTTATACAAAAGCTATCACAGCTATCGTTAAAGAATATGATCCTGAAATCATGCTGTTTGGCGCATCTTCCATCGGTCGTGACGTGGCTCCTCGTGTAG